>NZ_APNH01000001.1:600000-962500 GCF_040361275.1 Salinisphaera sp. T31B1
CATTGGCATGCTCATGGCTTACGGCATCATCCTCGCCGTGATCTGTGCCAGTTACCCTGCCTTCCGCGGCCGGCGGCGTACGTTGTATATCGCCAACGGCGTGCTGGCGCTGATGAGCGCCTGGCTGCTATGGCAGCTCGGCTCACATGGCTTGATCTGACCGCCCGGCGTCAGCGCTTGTCCGGCTCGGGCCGTCGGTGCGGGCGTAGTCCATCAAGCGTGGCTCATCGGCGGTCAGGTGCAGATCCAGCATGGGGTCTGACAGGGTGCTTGTCAGGATATCGATCAGTCCGGTGACGGTGTCCGCGTTCAGGTATTCGCCCAGCGCAATCGGCAAGCGGCCGCACAGGCCGGACGGGCCGCCGGCGCGCGCGACGTCGGCAGGCCCGGGATGGCTGATGGCATCCAGTGCCAGAGCGAAGGCCAGCGCATCGGTCGTACCGATTGAAAAATGTTCGGCGAGATGGCCGGGACAGACATCCTGCAGCAGGATGTTGGCCACCCGCGGATTGTCCTGACCGAAATCCAGCGCGGCGGTCGGCACCGGGCTGACCGGCTGTACGAGTTCGTCGTAGCGCGTGTACAGGCTGGTGTAGTCGATATCGCCCGGCGTTTCGTCACCGGCGTTCACAGCGGTGGTGAAATTCGCGTCCCGCTCGAACTGGAGCAGCCCGGCCGGGGTCAGCCCGTCGAACAGGCCCAGCGCCGAGGTGAACAGACCCAGCCCCTGAGTCACCGGCAGTACCGCCGTCACCGGCGCGCTGGTGCCGTGATTGGGCCCGGCCAGCAGGACGAAATCAGCCACGGCATCGCGGGCTGACGGCCAGTATTTCAAGGCCCAACGGGGCATGGACGCGCCCTGGCTATGGCCGATCATCGCCACGCGCCGGCCGGTCTGCGCATGGATCGTGCGCAGCGCGTGCACGATATATTCCGCCGAAATCTGTTGATCGCCCAGACCACGATCCGGATAGGTCACCACACAGACATCGAAGCCGCGCCGTGCGAGCTGTGGTGCGTAGAAGATCGAGAACTCTTCGGTGCCGGTCACCGTGGTGCCGTGAACGAGCAGTACCGGCGGGCGGTCCTCATGCACGAACGGAGTGCAGGACAGCGACTCGTCCAGTGCGGCGCCTCGAATGTGCAACGGCGGCTCGTCGGGGAAGGCCGGTACGGTCTCAGCCGCGGCCGTGCGCGAGGGCGTCGGGATGAGGCCGATCGCCAGGACGGCCGTCAGAACAGACAGAATAGAGCGGCGCATGGACGATCTCCCCATTGCATGCGTTTTCTTGTTCTAAGCGAAAATCTATCCTTTCAGATCGATCGGCGCAAATCCGGCGCCCGTCCGATGCGCGCATCGATGCCATGAACGCAGGCGATCAGCGGGTGCGTCTTGCCCGAGACGAACGGCCGGCGCGTGTCAGCGATAGAACCGCTCGTTGAGCAGCGTGTCGATCTCGTCATAGAAGCCCGCATACCGCTGGGCAGCGCTTGCCATGATCCTGGACAGCGCGGGTACGGGTTCGCGTTCGGCCAGGGTGGCGGCCATGTAGTGCTGCTGGTCGACGGCGCCGAGCAGCCGGATGAGCAGGCCGCGCTCGAAAGCCTTGCCGGTGTCGCCGACCACGGGGGCGAAGCGCTTGAGCGTGGCCTTCTTCTGGGCATCGCGTGCGGCCTTGATGATGGGCGGATCGACCGTCCGGTCGAGCGCCAGCGCCGGGAAGTCGGCGGTGAGGCTTTTCAGGCGCTCGGCGAGCTGTGCGCTGTATCCCGTCACGTCCTCGACCACTCGCTGCACGTCGTCGGATTCGACTTTCACATAGAACAGCTTGTCGACTTCTGCCAGCGCGCTCGCACTCGAGTAGAGATCGCTATATCCATCGTTGAGCTGATCGCGTGGAGACTCGACGCCGGCCTGGGCACGGCCGGTGTTCGAGCGGTCTTGCCCGGCCAGCGTGGCGCAACCGCTGAGGGCGCTCGCCAGCCCGACGACCAGCAGCAGCGGCATCGCAATGAGACGCAGCCGGCGAAGTCTGGCGTGATGCGGTGATTCCATGGCATGGCCTTACGCAGGTGACGGCTCCGGTGATGCGAAGACCGTCTTGGAAGACAGGGTCGATGGTCGCCGGCCAGTAGATCAGACGTCGCCCGATCCGTCATGGTCGATGGCTGGGCTCCGGCCCGGCCCGGCCGAGTTCTGGCGGACCGGGCGGCACGCTAGAATGACACCGTGTTCAACGTATCGCAGCCGCTGCAGAGCGCTTGTAAATGGCCTGAGAGAAGACAGCCCATGAAGTACCTGTTCGTCGCCCTGTTGTGTTTTGCCTCGGTCGCCCAGGCCGTGGACAACCCTGATCGGCCGGATCACCTCGGCGCGTTCCATGAACGCATGACGCCCTACGAGCAGCGTATCCGCGCTGCACAGACCACGGCCGACATGAGCCAGGCTTCCACCGATATGGCCAGTGCACTCGACGACGAGCTCAATACGGCCTACAAACGGCTCATGGCCGAGCTCTCGCCGGAACAGCAATCGGCGCTGCGCACCGCTCAGCGGCACTGGCTGGCTTATCGGGATGCCGAATTCGCGTTCCTCAACGATGTCTTCACCCGCGAGTCGCACGGCACCTCGGTGGTACTCACGGTCGGCGGTGCCCGCAACGCGCTCGTCTACGAGCGGGCCGAGGAACTGTGGTCGTATCTGCAGCAGCTGTGAGTCGCCCGCGCACCGCGGCCGGGATGGATTGGTGTATCGCGCCATGAATTCGCAGGATCTGGAGCGGCTGGTGACACGAACCATGCCGTTCGGCAAGTACGAAGGTCGTGTGCTGGCCGATCTGCCAGGGCACTATCTGAACTGGTTCGCACGCGAAGGATTCCCAAGCGGCGAAATTGGCCGTCTGCTGGCGCTCATGCAGCATATCGATCACAACGGTCTCAAGCCGCTGTTGGAGCCGCTGCGCCGGCGCTGACACGATACGTTCGCGGCGGTATCCTCGGCGCTTCGAGTCTCGACAGGTCGATCATGGCAATACTCAAGATCGCACGCATGGGGCACCCGGTACTGCGCCGTATCGCCGAACCGGTCGAAGACCCGAGCGCACCGGAGATACAGCGCCTGCTTGCAGACATGGCCGATACCCTGGCCGATGCCCAGGGCGTGGGGCTGGCCGCACCCCAGGTCTTTGTCAGTCGCGCGGTGATGATGTTCTTCGTACCGGCGAGCCGTGTCGAAGACGGCGCCGGGGACGACGTCCCCCTGACGGTGCTGATCAACCCCGAAATCGAGCCGCTCGACTGCGACGAGGTCGGCGGCTGGGAAGGCTGTCTGTCGATTCCGGGGCTTCAGGGCTATGTTCCGCGCTGGGCGCGTATCCGCTATCGCGGGCTCGGCGCCAGCGGCCAGCGGATCGAGCGCGAGGCCGGCGGCTTTCATGCCCGGGTGGTCCAGCATGAATACGATCATCTGCAGGGCATTCTGTACCCCGAACGCATGACCGACATGACCCGGTTGGCGTTCAGTGAGGAACTGCAGCGCCACCCGCCGGACGACGATACCCGCGCCTAGCCGCGGGTCACCCCGGGCGTCCACTCGGCCGACAAGACCAGCGCCCGCTCCGGTGGCGATCGAAGAAAAATGCCTTGGTTGACCGTCGACGGTTTGCAGACAGGCAAATAGCGCGCCAGACTTGGCCTATGTCTTTTCTCAAAGAGCCCGAACCGCAGCGTGGCGTGCTGCATCCTGCGCTGCCGGGCATTGCCCGCGTGGTCGCGGCCAATCCCAGCGTGATGACCTATCACGGCACCAACACATGGTTGGTGGAACATCCGGTGCACGGGATGACGGTCATCGATCCGGGCCCTGAGGACGATACCCATGTCGAGGATATCGTCGCCGCACTGGCCGGGCGTCCGCTGGCGCGGATCCTGCTGACCCACGCACACAGCGACCACTCCGGCGCGGTGGCCGGGCTCAGGCAGCGCACGGGCGCGCCGTGCCTGGGATTTGCCCAGGCCTGTATCGAGGATTTCGTCTGCGATCAGGCGTTGGCGGACGGCGACACGGTGGCCGGTTTTCAGGCGCTGCATACGCCCGGGCATGCCTCGGATCACCTGTGTTTCAGCTACGCGGTCGAAGGCACCGGGCCGGTCCTGTTCTCGGGCGATCACGTGATGAGTTGGTCGTCGTCGATCGTCAACCCGCCCGACGGCGACATGCTCGCCTATTACCGTTCGCTCGAGCGTGTCCTGGCGCGGACACAGGACGTGCTGTATCTGCCCGGCCATGGCCCGCTGCTGGAGCGGCCACAGGAGCTCGCGGCGTCGCTGCTGGCCTATCGCCAGAAGCGCGAGGCGTCCATTCTGGATCAGCTCGAGGCCGGTTACTCGGAGATACCGGCGATCGCCGAATCGCTGTATGCCAAGACCGACCCGCTGCTCAAGAAAGCCGCCCGCCGCAACGTGCTCGCCCACCTGCTCAAGCTCGAAGCCGAAGGCCGGGCGCGTCGCGACGGCGACCGCTGGGCGTTGGTGGCAGCGGACCGACGTACCGCCTGAGCGCAGCGGCCCGGTTCAGCGTTCGCGAAACTCGCGCCCGGTCCGGGTATCGATATAGAACATGCGGGCACGGTCGTGGCCGTAACGCACGATTCGTCCATCCGGCTCGATCCGGCTGTACAGGGCCGGTGTGATTGGCTCGCCGGTGTCGAAGTCGAGCAGGCCCAGCCGCTTGCTGTCGTGCCCGTCGCGCCGCTGCGAATACACCAACGGCCCGGTATCGAGTCGGCGTTCGACGACTCGATCGGCCGAGCGAAAACGCCATCGGCCCGCGGCAGCGTCGTAAACGCCGCTTCGGCCCTGGTGGTCTGTGCCGATATACAGGTGATCGACATCGGGCAGCGTCGAGATCCGCTGCATTGGTACCCGATGAAACACCAGGTCCGGGTCCAGTACGCCTCGCGGCGGGCTTCGATCGAAGATCACCTCACCACGGTCGGTCACCGCACGAATGCCCTTGCGCAACGTAAAGTGCGCATCCCAGCCGCTGTCCGGTGTCAGAAGCAGCGTATACAGATCGCTCGGTGCATCGTCGGGCGACCGATCGAGGGCGGCGGCGATCAGAACCCTCGACGAATGCTCGAGCCACTGCACGAACCACGCCTGTTCGGCGATTTCGGCGGCGCCGATCACCTGGCCGTCGGGCGTAGTGTAGTCGGTCAGCGTAGTGGGCAAGGGCTGCGAAAGCTCGGGAAACAGGTAGAAGCGCCCGGCGTCGTCCCGAAGCACCGGCACGTCGGTCGGGGCGTCGGCGGGCGGGCGTACGCGACCGGCACCGATGTGCACCGTCGCGCCGTCGGCGTTGGTGAACTCGATGGCCTCGGCGCGGGTGAAACGTCGTGCATCGAGCCGGCGTCCGTCGTCATTCACATGGAAATAAACGCTGCCAGACCGCTGCAGATAGCCGCGTTCGCCCAGCCGGCCGACGATATGGTCGACGCGTTTTTCCAGGCGGCCGTCGGCGCCCGGCTTGTATAGCGTGTGCCGGATGCCGACATCGCCATCCGGCCAGGCTGTGACCGCGACATCCTCGGGTACGGTTCGGTCGGGCACCCATCGGTCGTGCCAGTACTGGCGGCCGTCCGGGCCCCAGTCATCACGCGTATCGGTGCGATAGAGCACGCGCCCCGTGGCCAGGTTACGCACCGCCCATACGGCTCGCGGCACGCGGGTGACCAGCATCGGGCCGGAATGCCGGGTGCTGAGGATGTTGAACTCGGGCATCAGCCGCCAATCCCAGATACGCCACCAGGCGTTGTATTCCTGCTTGGTGATGGCCAGCGGCGCGCGCCCTGTCTCGACGAGCTCGACCACCGGATAGTCGAAGGCCAGCACCGTGTCGCCGGCCGCATCGAGCACGCCGTAGTGCGTCTCGTCGATGGCGGCCACGGCATATCCGTGCTCGCCGCGCACGGCGTCACTGAAGCGCGCCGACACGAGCGACTGGCCTTGTGCGTCGACGAAACCGTAGCGCCCGTCGGCGGCCAGCCAGGGAATCATGGCCGTCTCGGTGGCCCGGGTCGGGGCCGGCTCGGAGCAGCCCGCAATCATCATCGACACCAGCGTCGTGATCAGGATCGCGATGAGCCGGCCATGCGGGCGTGCTCGACAGGCCCCGGCGCACGGGTCAGTGAGGGTTTCGTCAGCCAAGACAGCCCAGGGTGAATAACGCGGGTAAGTCATTCTGCCAAAAGGCCGCTTCGAGGGCGTACCGGCAGGCTCGGCCCGCGGCTCATGCCGGCTGCGCCGAGGTGTCCAGCCAGCGACGGCCGACCAGGATGATCGATGCGCCCGCCGTTGCGGAGGCGGCTGCGATCAGCCAGGCCAGCGTGTACGAGCCGTGAGTGACCACGATGCCGAACACGGCCGGCCCGACCACGCCGCCGGTGCGCGCCCCCACCGATGTGATGCCGGTGGCGCGCGCTGCCTGTGTGGGGTAACGCCGCACGATCGCCAGATTGAACAGCCCGTTCCAGCCCCAGCCGGCGCCGAATGCGACGAGGATCCCGGGTATCAGCAGCATCGGCAGGGTGAGTGTGGAGGCCGCGAGCATCAGATAGGCCAACGAGCCGATGCCGAGCAGGGCGGCGACAACCGCCAGGTACGAGGAGCGGCCGCGGTCGGCATGAACGCCGATCGCCACGCGCACCACGGCCGCGGCACAGCCGCCCAGGCCGGCGATCAGGCCCGCCAGCCCGTTGTCGAGATCCGCGGCCACCACGGCCGTGACGGCAAACGCCGACAGCGCGCTGGCTGCGGCTACGCCGAAGCCGAAGCCCACGGCCAGCCAGATCAGAATCCGGACGCCGGAACGGCCGAGGCGCTCCACCCGGGGCGGGGCGGCGCGATATTCGGCCAGCGATGTTCTGGAGGCGGGCAGTGCGGCACTGATCGTGCAGGCGATTGCGGCTGCCAGAACGAAATTCCAGCGCCAGCCGATGGTCAAGGCGATGGCCGGCACCGACAGTCCCGCGACCAGCACGGCGATCGGCACCGCGGCTTGCTTGATGCCGAAGGCAAAGCCCTGGCCGGCCGGCGGAATACGCCGGACGATGAACAGATTGGTTGCCGGCTGCAGACCGGCGCTCACCGCGCCGGCCAGGGCGATGACGATGACCAGGCCGGAAAACGTCGGCGTCGCCCCGGCCAATAACAGCAGAACACCCATCAGCGCACAGCCCCAGCGCATGGCGCGGAGCGAGCCAATGGCCTCGACCAGCCGGCTCAGCGGAATCGAGGCCAGTGCCGCAAGGTAGTAGAGCGATACCACGAAACCCAGCCCGGCCGCTCCGAACCCGAGTGTGTCGCCCATCTGCAGCGCCAGGGCGGCGACCAGGAACACCGCCAACGACGAGATCACCGAGCTCGCCACCGCCGCCCAGACGTCGCGGGGCGACGGCCGCGGGGCATCGATCGGCACAGCGTGATCCGGCCCGCTCATCGCTGGCTGCCGGCGACTCCCTGGTCGGATGCTCGGCAGGGCTCAGCGAGGATCACGTGAGTCGATCGCCAGCGCCTCCAGAAACCGCGACACCATGTTGTAGGCGGCGATCACGCCGACCAGCTCCACCATGGTCGCATCGTCGAAATGATTGCGCGCATCGGCAAACACCGCCTCGGGCACCTGGACTGTCCGGGTCATGGCATCGGTGAGCGCGAGCACGGCTTGCTGCGTGTCGTCGAACAGGGGGCTGCTATGCCAGTTGTCGAGGGCGTCGAGCTGGGCCTGAGCGAGGCCCTCGGCCAGGGCGATCGGCGCGTGCTGCTCGGCTTCGTAGGCGGCCCGATTGAGCACCGCCACACGCATGATGACCAGCTCCCGGATCGCGCCGGGCAACTGGCATTGCTGGCGTATGGCCGTGAGATACCCAAGCCAGCCCGCCGTCAGTGGCGGACTGTGCAACAGCATCTGGTAGAGATGCAGTATCTCGCCGCGCTGCGCGGAAATGGCGCCGACCAGGGACTGGTCTGCCACCGCGGCGGGGTCAGCATAAGGAAGACGGGCCATGATCGATCTCCTGGGGCACTGCGCCATTGAGACACGAAGCGTACCCACTGCCGAACGGACGGCGAATGCCGTCTCGGTCCGGTCGCCGTCGATCGCGCGGCCGCGCACGGCGGCCGCGTACCCGGCCGTGCCTTGCGGCAGGGCAGGCGCCTTCGATCCGACAGGAGTCCGGTTCGCATGCAGCGGAACGCATCGAAGAGGCTCCAGCTTAACAAACAATGCCATGGCGCGTTCGCCGGCATACGGCGCGGGGTCGTGACCGATGGCGACACGGTCGACACCGGACGGGCCAGCGTCGACGGCGACGATATCCTTGAGGCACACTGGAAAACGCCGGTGAATCGCCGGATCTTGCGGGGTTCGTCATGCATCCTTGTCTGAGCTGTGGCGCTTGTTGTTCGGCCTATCGCGTGGCATTTCACTGGCTGGAGAGCGCGGATTGCGACAACGGCGTGCCGGTGCACCTGACCGAGCCGCTGGATCGACACCGACTGGTGATGCGCGGCACCCGGTCGATGCCCGGTCGCTGCACGGCGCTGGATGCGAACATCGGCCGACGAGCACGCTGCACGATCTATGAACGCCGGCCCAGCGTCTGTCGCGACGTCTCCGCCGCCTGGGAGAACGGGCGACCGAGTCCGCAGTGCGAGCGGGCCCGTATCGCCCACGGGCTGGTCCCGCTCACGCCGAACGACTGGCCATGGCCGCGCCGGGCCGTGTCCGACGCCCAGTTGCTCGACGCGCTCGAACCCCCGCCGGGCGGCCGCTCGTGGCCGCCTGAGCACGGTGCCATGGGCACGGACTGCGTACGATGAACGCGAGCCGCGGATGGGGCTTGATACTCTGGGTACTCGGCGTTGTCGCCACGCCGGCGATAGCCGATACGCGCCAGCCGGTGGTGCTCGAACTGTTCACGTCCAACAGTTGTGCGCAGTGCCCGGCGGCCAACGACTTCATGCGCGAGCTACAGCGCGCGCCGCCGCCGGGCATCGAACTGATACTGCTGTCCGAGCATGTCGACTACTGGAACCCCTACGGCTGGATCGACCGGTACGCCCGTGCCCGCTATACCGAGCGACAGCAGATGTATGGCTGGGACAATTTCCAGGGCAAGGTCTATACCCCGCAGCTGATCATCGACGGCCGGCGCTCGACCGTGGGTAGTTGGAAAGACGCCGTGCGCGAGGAGATCCAGGCTATGGCCGGCCAGGCCGACCGGCCCGTGTCGATCGAACTCGTGGCAAACGGCAGCGAGCGTCTGAGCGTCGATGTGGGCTTTACGCACGCGCCTTCCGATAACGCCGCCGAAATCTGGGTGGCGCTGATCCAGAACGACGTGGTGTCGGTCATCGGCGCGGGCGAGAACGCCGGCCGCACGCTTCATGAGGATGGACTCGTGCATGCGCTCGTGCGAGCGCAGCCCGGGGCGGGCGTCGACGGCGCTGTGCCGCAGTTCAACGCGTCCGTGAACCTGCCGCCGGGCGTGGCTCGGAAAGACCTGGCGGTGGTTGCCTTTGCCCAGCGCACGGACAGCCATGCCGTCGTCGGCGCCGCGCGGCGGCCCTTGCCCTAGCCGCCCGCCCGGCTGGTTGACGGCGTGCCCGTGCAGGCTCATAACCGGTGTATTGATGGTTCAGCGGACGAAGGTCATGGCCGAACTGACGTTCTATACCAATCCCATGTCGCGCGGGCGGATCGTGCGCTGGATGCTCGAGGAGACCGGCGTCGAATACGCTACCGAACCGCTCGACTATGCGGGTTCGATGAAAGCCGCGCCCTACCGGGCGATCAACCCGATGGGCAAGGTGCCAGCCATCCGTCACGGTCAGCGGGTGGTGACCGAAAGTGCGGCGATCTGCGCGTATCTGGCCGATGTCTTTCCGCAGGCAGAGCTCGCGCCCTCCGCCGGCGAACGCGCGGCCTACTATCGCTGGCTCTTCTTTGCCGCCGGGCCGCTGGAACAGGCCATGACCCATCACGCATTAGGCTTTACGCCCTCGGAGGAGCAATCGCGCATGCTCGGCTACGGCACCCACGAACTGACGACGGAGGTGCTCGCCGATGCGCTGAACGGCCAGTCGTATCTCGCAGGCGACCGGTTCACGGCTGTCGACGTCTATGCGGGCTCGCAGGTGATATGGGGGCTTCGAACCGGCACCCTCGTCGATCAGCCGGCCTTCACCGCCTATGCGGACCGGCTCTCTGCTCGTGACGCCTTTCAGCGCGCCAGCCGTATCGACGATGCCCTGCTCGACCGTGCCGAACCGCCACCGACGTGAGTCCGGCGGGCCGCCACTGCCGTGTTCGTGCCGATCAATGGCCGGTCCGCAGATCCCGGCCATGATGCCGGGCCACCGCTGGATCCATGAATGATGGAGCCAGACCGTGGCGAGTGCCGTGCCGAGCCGTGGCACCCGAACACCCGAGAAACAGCCGACGCACACGGGCACCGGGCGCAGGCGATTGCACTCGAACAGCGCGCGGGTGCCGATGAGATCCTCACTGCCTGTCTGGCCGAGGCGGTCGAAGCCTTCGGCTGGGCCGGGGCCGGGTTTGGCCTTCGCCGGCGTCTGCTTGGCGTATGGCTGCGCGAGCCCGTCCAGCGCGTGGCTGCGCTGCTCCAAGCCTGTGATCGGCTGGCCGCGCTGGACGGTCTGAGGCGTGCCGGCGCATACGCGGTCGGCGAGCTGGCCGCCCAGGTGCAGGTGAGCGGCCGCCATCGGTTGCCGGTCAACGGCCCGTTGCTGCTGGTGTCCAATCACCCCGGGCTGGCCGATGCCGTCGCACTGTTCGCGCAACTGCCGCGCAATGATCTGAAGGTCATCGCGGCGCCACGGCCGCTATTGACCGCGCTGCCGGGGCTGGCGCGGCATCTGCTGCTGCTCCACGATCGGCCGGCCGCGCGTACGGCCGTGGTGCGACAGGCAGTCCGCCATCTGCGCGGCGGCGGGTCGTTGTTGTGCTACCCCGGTGGCTGTATCGAACCCGATCCGGCCTGCGGAAGCCAGGCAGACGCGGCCTTGTCGCATTGGTCGGCGAGTATCGACACCTTCGCCCGCCGGGTGCCGGGGTTGACGATCGTCCCGGTCGCGGTCAGCGGGGTGGTGTCGCCGTCCGCACGGGCCCATCCGCTGACCCGTCTGCGGCGGCGCCCGGCCGGGCGCGCCTGGCTGGCCGCCACGCTGCAGATGCTACGGCGACAGCCGGCCGACGTACGTGTACAGGTCGCGTTCGGCCGGCCGATTCATCGTGCCGCATGGCCGGCCGGCCACTCTGCACGCGCGGACGTGCTGGAAGAGATGCAGAGGCTGTTCACGCGCCAGAGACGCCCCGCGGCTGCGCGACCCTGACCCCCTCGCTGGCACAAGCGGTCCATGGGCGCTGCATCTGTCGGCTAAGCTTACACAATCGTCGACGACGCCCTGATGGCAACCGATCGCGTGAGACGTCGGCTTCCAGCAAGCGCTTGAAGCCGCACGAGTATTGGCTTTCCGGCCGACAGAGCGTGCCTGCGGCATGGCCGGTCATCACGTCGATGGGTGACCGTCTTGCCGGAAAACCTTACACATATGCGCCCGCGGTGTCGGTTCCCGCGGCCTCAGCCCTGCCGAAGGCTTGCAAAGCCTTGCCGGCTCATGTATGGCCCGCTCCTTGCTTCCCGGATAGACGAGAACGTTTGCTGGGAAAGCGCGTTCGGCTGATGTGAATGGAAGGATTGTGTGCGTATGGGATGACTTTTACAGGTAATAAGATCATGAAACTCAAACAGGCATTATTGGGCGGTGCCGTTCTGGCGCTTTCCGGGCTGACCAGTACCGCATTCGCCGCGGTGACACTGACCTTCGACGATACCGGCCCCCGCACGGGCGGCACGGTGAGCTACGACGGTGCCGGCGGTGCGCTGATCGGCACCAACGTCGGCTTCAGCAGCATCCAGTTCGACGGGGGCACGGCGCCTAACGAGAGCTCGCTGGTCTGCAGTAGCTGTCTTTTGAACTTCACGACCGGCAGCAACCTCTCCGAGCCTGCGGGTAGCAACATGAGCTACACGTTCGGCGACGGTGGTTCGTTTACGCTGAGCGGCCAGGCCGTGGATTCGATGGGCACGGTGATCGTCGACGGCGTGCTGTTGAGCGGCACGTTCAGTGGTCAGCCGACGGCGACCAAGCAGAACATCGTCAATCCGAACACGCCGCCGGCGACGATCAACATCAACGGCTTCGGCACGGATACGAAGAACCCCGATCTGCTGGCCTACTTCGGTATCGATCCGGCCACGTCGTTCATCTTCGCCAGCACCCAGATCGCACTGGGCACGACCACGTTCGACACGGCGACCGGCGCTTTCAGCGGTACGGTCAATCAGGCAGACCTGATCAACAGCGGTTCGTTGACCGCGGTACCCGAGCCGAGCGAACTGGCCATGATGGGCTTCGGCGTGGCGCTGCTGCTCGCAGGCATCGGCATTCGCCGCAGACAGTCCTCGCTGTAAAGCCGGGCGGATACAAAACCGCAATCGGGCATCCACAAGCCGCGACGCGGTTGGCTGAAAACTTCACGGCATCGCCTTCAAGGCGGTGCCGTTTTCGTTTGCGGGGCCCGTTGAGCGCGCGTGTCAGTCCTCGGCCGGCGCATCAATCTGCGCAAATCGATGCAGGCACCACGCATCGCCCCGCGCCGACGAAATCGCCACGAGCCGCGCTGCGACGGCGTCTGCACGGCGCGGCCTCATGGCAGCGGCTTTCGATCGTCCAACCGAGCGTATTAGCCTCGCCCTATCAATTGAGCTTGGGGGCGCCGGCATCGAAATGCGGCGTATCGTGCGATGGATCTGATCATTTCCCTGACGCCGCCGCTGGCGGCCGTGGTACTGGCCCTGGCGACACGCCGGGTGAACCTGTCGTTGTTCGCCAGCATCTGGATCGGTGCCTGGTTCGTCGCCGGCGACCCGATCTCCGCGGTCGGTCAGACCTTCGACTGGTTCGCCGACGTAATGACCGACGAGTGGAACGCTCGATTTCTGGTGCTGGTATCGCTGCTGGGTGCCGGGGCTGCGTTCATGTATCGCACTGGCGGCTCGCATGCGGTTTCGCGCTGGCTGGCCGCGCGCGTGGCCAGCGGACGCAGCTCGCAGCTGCTGACCTGGCTGCTGGGGTTGATCATCTTCTTCAACGATTACGTCAATTCGGTGATCGTGGGCAACGCCACGCGCGATCTGACCGCGCGCCATCGCGTATCGCGAGAGAAACTCGCCTATCTGCTGGATTCGACGTCCGCCCCCATGGCCACGCTCGGCCCGGTCTCGGACTGGATCGGTTACCAGGTGTCGCTGATCGCGGCCGCCTTCACGACCCTGAGTCTGACCACGGAAAAGCCGTATCTGGCGTTTCTGCAGTCGATTCCTTGGAATTTCTATGCCCTGCTGTGTCTGCTTGCGGTGCCGACGATCATCATGTGCGGCGACTTCGGGCCCATGCGCACGGCCGAGAAACGTGCGCGACAGACCGGCGACCTGGTTGCGCCCGGCGATACGCCGTTATCCAGCGTCGAGGACGATCTCGGCGAACCCGATACCGAGCGCGGCCGGTTGTGGCATTTCATCCTGCCGCTGATCGTACTGCTCGGCGTGGCCTGCTGGGCGCTCTGGTATACCGGCGGCGGCGCCGAGGGTAAACCGTTGATGGACGCGCTCGCCGATACCGATGTCAGCGTGGCCCTGAGCTGGGCGGCGTTTGCCATGGTGGTGACCGCCATGGGCCTGTCGCTGGCCCAGCGCCAT
The DNA here is from genome assembly GCF_040361275.1 of Salinisphaera sp. T31B1. Taxonomy (NCBI): domain Bacteria; kingdom Pseudomonadati; phylum Pseudomonadota; class Gammaproteobacteria; order Salinisphaerales; family Salinisphaeraceae; genus Salinisphaera; species Salinisphaera sp. T31B1. The sequence goes on from NZ_APNH01000001.1 coordinate 613,845, forward strand.
ACCCTGGAAGATTGCGAACAGACCCTGCTGGCCGGTTTTCGCACCATGCTGCCCGCACTCGTGATCATGGTACTGGCGTGGACCATCGGTACGGTCACCGGCGCGCTGGACACGGGCGATCACGTCATCGCCGCGACCCGAGACTGGCTTTCGCCCGGCCTGTTGCCGATGCTGATCTTCGCGATCGGCATGGTGATCTCGTTTGCCACGGGCAGCTCCTGGGGCGCCATGGCCATTCTCACCCCGGTGGCTGTGCCGCTGGCCTACAACGTGGGCGATCTGGGCCTGGTGCACATGGCTATTGGTGCCATCTTTTCGGGCTCGATCTTCGGCGATCACTGCTCGCCGATCTCGGACACCACGGTGATGTCGTCGATCTTCGCCGGCTCGGACCATATCGCCCACGTCCGTACGCAAATTCCCTATGCCATGGTGCCCGCGGCGGTCAGTGCACTGCTTTATCTCGCCTCGATGGGCGTGGATTCGCCATGGCTTCTGCTTGCCGCCGGCGCACTGTTGCAGACTGGGGTGATCTGGACGCTCGGCCGCATGGGCGCCCGGGACTGACCGGGCGGGCGTATTCGGCCATGGCAGGTGCGCCTGGCCGGATCTAACGCGTAGGCAGGTAGCGAATGGTGACGGTCTGTCGCCCCCATTCGAGAGCGCGTTTCTTGCGCGCGAACAGGATATCGATCTTGTCGCGCCAGCGCCGGTGCATCTTGTCGCGCACGGTATAGACGCCCGGCAGCCCCTCGACACGAATCTTGGTGCCGTAACTCAAGCCCTTGCGCAGCAAATCGCGCGACACGGCAATGGCTTTCGAGGTTGGCTCCAGCAGGTCGCCGAAGGCCGTCAACCCCACATTGCCTCGCTTGGTCTCGTCTTCGGCCAGCGTGAACGACGTGGCGGTGACCTCCATGGTCTGCCAGCCGCGCGGTTCGCGCGCCCCGGCATCCGCGGGGTGCCAGAGAGCCGCCAGGAGCATCAGCATGGCGGGATAGAAAATGGTGGGCTGACGGACGGCGTGGTGCATGAGCGATCGAATGGGTTCGAGCCAGGCGCCGGCGCGTAACCGACACACCGTCGCCGAACGCGACGGATTTCTCCGTCATATAACCATCAATGGCAGGGGTCTGCCCAGTTGCGCGGACAGCACAGGGTCCGGCGCAGATCCGGGGGCCGGGGTTATCGGCACAATCCCGATCGGGGCCGACGGTATGGCTGGCGCGCCAGCCCTATGAACTGGCTCGATTATTTGTCGTCGGTTCGGTTCCTGCCGGGCGTCGGGGTTCGGCTGGGTGCAGCGGACGCGCGCGGTCGCTCGCCACGCATTCGGGTTCGAAATCGCCTGCCGGCCCGCCCACGGTAGGCGCCATCGGCTGCGGCCGCGCGCATCCCGGCATGGGCCGGATGCCGCAGGCCTTGCAGGTGGTGGCGCAAGCGGTCCGCGATGCGAATGGCCGATGAACTCGCGCGAGTCAGCGGCCACGGGGCACCGTACACTGACGGCCCCGCCCTCCGAGGGCTTTATCTTCGGGATTTTCCGGCATGCATCGCGTCAATGAGTGGACCCGCCGTCTCAACGACTCTCGCCACGGTCTCTGGCTGATCGGTGTGGCGTCGTTCGCCGAGACATTGATCGTGCCGATTCCAATCGAGTTGGTGCTGGTGCCCTATATGCTCGCCAATCGTCGCCGGGTGTGGCTGATTGCCGCCAGCACCACCGCAGGCTGTCTGCTGGGCGCGCTGGTCGGCTACGGATTCGGAGCGCTCTTGTTCAATTCGCTCGGCCAGTGGCTGATCGAGGCCTTCAACTGGCAGGCGCCGTATCAACATTTCTCTGCTCAGTTCGACGCGCATGGCTTCTGGGCGATCGTGTCGATCGGCGTGACGCCGGTGCCGTTCCAGATCGCAATGCTCGTGGCCGGCGTCGCCGGTTATCCGCTCGTGTTGTTCGTGCTGGCCTCCGGCATTGCCCGTGGCGTGCGCTATTTCGGCCTGGCGCTGCTTGTGGTGCTGTTCGGTCAACGTGCGCTCGACCTGTGGCAGAACCACTCCAAACGCGTAGGCGTCGGGCTGCTGGTGGCGATCGTTCTCGTATATGTTGCGCTGCAGTACGCGCCCGGCAGCGCCTGATTCAGCCGTGTACCGGTGATCGCGCGGCCCACAGCCCGCCGGCTACGATCAGGGCGATGCCCAGCACGCCGGTGAATGACGGCGGCGTGCCGAACAGCAGCAGGCTCCAGAGCCCGGAAAAAGCCAGATAACTGTAGTCTCCCGCGGCGACGACCGGGGCCGGGCCGATCTGATAGGCGCGTGCCATGGCCGTATTGGCCACGATCATGAGCGCGGCCAGTCCGGCGACGATCGACCCCATCCGGGGCCAGTCGGCCGCAGCCACGGGTCGCCAGGCCGCCAGTACGAATTCCGCACTGGCGCCGGCGGCGTGGGCAGGCCAGAGCGAGAACACGGTCAGGCCGGCTATCCCGGCGAGCAGGAACGCCGTATTCAGCCCAAGCGACAGTACCAGCGGTGATTCGGCCTCGCAGCGCGTTGCCGTGATCCATGCCGCCAGGGCGTAACAGAGCGCCCCAGCCAGAGGCAGAGCCAGCAGTTGCCAGGTCCCGGACATGCCCGGGCCGAGTAGCAGGAGCGTGCCGACGAAACCCAGACCCACCGCGCCGATCTGGGCGCGTGCCAGGCGTCTGCCCGGCACCAGTGCCGAGGCCAGCACGATCCATAGCGGCGCGGTATACAGGGCTGCCGATACCGTCGGCATGGGCAGACCGGTCAGCGCAATATAGACCGCCAGCCACATTGCCATCAGCAACAGACTGCGGAGCGCAACCCATGACCAGCGCTTGGGCAGGATATCGACGGCCCGCTTCGGCGCGATCAGCAGTACGAGTACGGGCAGGGCGATCAGCGAGCGCAGGAACACCAGTTGCCATACGCTGAGATGCGCGCCCACGATCTTGATCAGGCCGTCGCCCAGGGCCAGCGCAAACGCCGCCAGCACGATATAACCGACGCCACCGAGCAATGGTCGGCGTGTTGCGATCATGACCGCCATGCGAAGGTCCTCGGAGCTTGTCATCGTCGTGCATGATCGACCGAGCGGCGGTCCCGGTCACACGATGACTGCGTCGTTTCGCATAATCTCAGGTAATGTAAAGCCATGAGCCGTCTTCGCCGAGCCCTGCCACCGCTGGCCAGCCTGCTGCCCTTCGAAGCCGCCGCCCGTCACGAAAGCTTCACCCGCGCCGCCGCGGAGCTGCATCTGACCCAGGCGGCGGTCAGCCGCCAGATCCGCGCACTGGAAACCGATCTGGGGGTGTCGCTGTTCGTTCGCGGCCACCGAGCGGTCGCACTCACCGACGCCGGCTGGCGGCTGGCACGCGCGGTCAGCGGCGGGCTGGAATCGATCGCCACGGCGGCCGAACGTCTGCGCGCGGCGCGCGCGAGCGACGATATCGTGCTGCTGGCCGAAATCCATGTCGCCATGCACTGGCTGATTCCGAGGCTGCCCGCGTTTCATGCCGAGTATCCGGAGATCCGACTGCGGGTGAACGCCTCCACCCAGCCGCTGGCGCATACCGATGCGGTGTTCGATATCGCACTGCAGAGCACCGCCCGCCCGGCCGGCGTCTTTCAGGCGATGTTCTCGGTGCCCGATGCGGTGTTTCCGGTCTGCAGCCCCACGGTCGCTGGACAGGGCACGTTGACCGCCGCCGATCTGGGCGATTATCCGTTGCTGCACTGTCGTGACGATCCTCAGGACGGCTGGTTGAGCTGGGACGACTGGCTGGCGGCAGTAGGTGCGGGGGTCAGCGCGCCCGCCGGGGCCACCTTCGACAACTATTCGGTCGTGCTTCAGGCCGCGGTGCTCGGCCAGGGGATCGGGCTTGGCTGGCAGCGCGGACTGACCCATCTGCTGGCCACCGGACAGCTGGTGCGGCCGTTGCGCCAGCGTCTGGATCTGCCCACCGGGTTGTCGGTCTATGTCGCCGACCCGCAGGCCGTGGAGACACGCCGCCGCACCGTGCTCGCCTGGCTGCAGAGCCAGATGCAGGGCTGAATCCGGCCCGGCTCGCAGCGGCGCCTGCACACCCACGTGCTATGTTCGGTTCAGCACGTCAGCCGGCACCGACCATGCGCGATCTCAAATGTCCTGGGCGATCATTCGTTCACCGGGGGGTGATCGCCCAGGTGTTTGCCGCTTTGCTCGTGCTGGCCGTCGGCTCGGCGAGCGCGGTCGAGCCGACGGCGGCCACGGACAAGCCGACGATCGCGATCGTCGGTGCCGGCAGTATGGGCCAGGCGCTCGGCCGGCTCTGGGCGGCCGACGGTTACCCGGTGATCTATGCGACACGTCATCCGGACGAACTCGACGCCGTGCTCGAGCGTACCGGGCACGGCGCGAAGGCAGCCAGCGTGGCCGAAGCCGTCGAACAGGCAGGCGTGATCACCCTGGCAGTGCCCTATGCCGCCGAGCCGGGCCTGGCCCGGGCGCACGGTCGGGCCATGCGCGGCAAAGTGCTCATCGATGTCGACAACGCGTTCGTCCATCGCGACGGCGAGGTGGCCGAAAAAGCCGAGGCGATGGGCGAAGCGCTTTACTCGGCCGGCCTGTTCGAAGGTACGCGGTTCGTTCGTGCCTTCAATCTGGTCAGCGCGTCCCGGTTCCCCGCGCCCGACGGAACCGGCCATCAGGTCTTCGACGTGCCGTATACCACCAACGACGACAGCACACGGCCCTTGGCCGAGGCGCTGATCGAGGCGGCCGGCGGCCGGGCGGTGTATGAAGGCGGGCTGGACAACGCACGCGAATACTGAGCCGCGCGACCGGTGCCCGAGGGCCGGTCAGTGCATGGTCGCCGGCGGCGCATCCGGGTCGTCGATGAGCTTCTCCACGTCGGCGGCACTGAAGACATACTGCGTGTTGCAGAAATGACACTGGGTCTCGATCTGACCCTGCTCGGCGACGATGTCGCGCAGTTCGGCCGCGCCCAGCTGATGCAGCGCCGCGCCGAAGCGCTCGCGGGTACAGGTGCAGGAGAACACCACCGGCGCCGGCTCGAACACACGCGCCTGCTCTTCGTGAAAGAGTCGGTGCAGCACAGTCGGCGCATCGAGCTCGGTCAGTTCGGCGGCGGTGATGGTATCGGCCAGGTGATTGATCCGGTCCCAGGCGTCGGGATCGGCGGCGTCGCTTTCGCCGGGCAGTTTCTGCAGTAGCAGGCCGGAAGCCCGTTCGGCGCCAGCGGCCAGCCATAGCCGTGTCGGCAACTGTTCGGAGCGCTCGAAGTATTGCTCCAGACAGCCGGCGATGGTCGGTTTGTCGAGCTCGACGATGCCCTGATAGCGCTGGCCTTCGGCCGGATCCAGGGTAATCACCACACGGCCTTCACCCGTCAGCGCGGTCAGGGAATCGTGGTCGAGCCCGGCCAGGCTGTCCTCGTCGAAGCGCGCGATGCCGCGCAGCCGCTGGGCATGTTCACCCCGGCCGGGGTTGGATTCGGCCATCAGCAATCGCAGCGCGCCGGTGCCCCGCAGTTCGATACTGACAATGCCGTCGAGCTTGATGGTCGCGGTCAGCAGCGCGCACGCGGCCAGCAGTTCGCCCAGCAGCCGTTCGATGGCCGGCGGGTAGGACTGGCGCGAGAGCACGTCCTGATAGGTCCGGTCCAGCTGGGCGATCTCGCCGCGCACGGCCGTATCGTCGAACAGGAATCGTTGCAGTTGATCTGAAGCCATGGCGCCACTCGCTCCCGGGGTATGTCCCATGAAATGGCCGCGACCGGGGCGGATTCAAGTCCCGCGACCGTGCCGCCGGCGGGTCGGTCAGCGCGGCGGCTCGGGGGTCAATCGTTCGACAAGCCGGGCGCCGACCAGATCGCCGGTCACGTTGAGCGCGGTTGCGCCCATGCCGACCAGCGCGTCGATCGAGGCCAGCAGCGCGACGGTTTCGATCGGCAGGCCCACCTGTTCGAACACGGTCGCGATCATCACGATACCGGCACCGGGCACGCCGGCCGTGCCCACCGAGATCAGCGTGCCGACGAGCACGATCTCGGCGGCCTGGCTCCAGCCGAGCGACAGGCCGACCACGTTGGCCGCGAACACCGCTGATACCGCAATACGCACGGCGGCGCCGTCCATGTTCACGGTCGCGCCCAACGGCAGCGCCACGCCCCGTATGGACCGCCGGACCCCCATGCGCTCGGCCGCGGCCAGCGTGACCGGCAGCGTGCCGCTGCTGCTCTGGGTGGCGAATGCCGTGGCCATCGCACTGCGTGCAGCCGAGTAAAACCGCAGCGGCGCGAGTCCGGCGGCCAGCAGCAGCACGGTATAGAAGACCAGCTGCCCGGCCAGGCCAAGATAGAGTACCCCGACCATGGAGGCCAGCGAGGTCAAGGCTTCGCCGCCCTGTTCGGCGACCGTGTGCGCGACGATGGCCAGAATGCCCAGCGGCAGGATTTCGAGCACCCAGCCCATGATGCGCAGGGTGGCGCTTTCCAGCCCGGCGACCGCCCGGTAGAGTGTTTCGCCCGGCCCGGACGGGTCGTTTTCCGCGGCGCGCGTGAACGCGATCGCAACGCCGAAGACAATGGCGGTGAACAGAACCGCCAGCATGTCGAGCTGGGCGAAGGCCGCCACGATGTTGTCGGGCACGATGGAGGTCAGTACGTCCGCGGCCCCGGGGTGCGATGGCACCTCTACCGGGCCGGCACTGTCCGGGGACAGCCCACGGCCGGGCTGGAAGAGCTGGGCCACGCTCAGGCCCACGATCATGGCGATGGCGGTCGTGGCGAGATAATAGAGCGCCAGCAGCGCGCCAGTGCGTCCCAGACGCGCCAGGCCGCTCTGATTGATGCCCACGATGACGGTCGTGACCACGATGGGCAGGATCAGAAACCGCAGCAGGCGCAGCACCACATCGCCGATCGGCGCCAGTCCGTCGGCGATCGCCTCGGGCAGCCACAGGCCGGCGACGACGCCGAGCACGAGCGCCATGCTGATCTTGGAGATCAGCGAAACACGAACGTAACGGGCGAACAGGGCTGACATGCGTTCGACACGGCGGATGATGCGGTTACTGTGGCACACTTCGCGGCCTTTTCCGGCCGCCGCGGTATCAGGGCTGGCGTCGCCACGGTGACGCCACCGCGCTCGATGCCTGGCGTGCCCGGCCGGATGCGGCGACGACCAACAGGACGAGAGCGTGGACGCTGTGAGCGCGACGGCCGACAACGACACTGAAACCGAGGTTACCGCGCGGCGGATTCTCGCGTTGGCGCTGCCGGCGCTCGGTGTGCTCGCGGCCGAGCCGCTGTATGTGCTGGTCGATACCGCGGTCGTCGGCCATCTCGGTGCGCTGCCGCTGGCCGGGCTGGCGCTTGGCGGCACGGTGCTGTCGGTGCTGACCAGCCAGCTGACGTTTCTGTCGTATGGCACAACCGCCCGCACGGCCCGGTTGTTTGGCGCGGGCCGGCGCGCCGAAGCGCTGGGCGAGGGCATGCAGGCGACCTGGCTTGCGATCGTGGTGGGGCTGGTGGTGCTGGTCGGCGGCGAAGTGTTCGCCGATTCGATCGCCCGGTTGCTGGCCGGCGACACCGCCGCTGCCGACGCTGCAGCCCGCTGGCTGCGAATCGCGCTGCTGGGCGCGCCGGCGATCCTGATCACCCTGGCCGGCAACGGCTGGATGCGCGGCGTCCAGGATACGGTCCGACCCTTTCACTACGTGCTGGCGGCCAATCTGTTGTCGGCAGTCCTGTGCCCGGTGCTGGTCTATCCCATGGGGCTGGGTCTCGAGGGCTCGGCGATCGCCAACGTGCTGGCCCAGTACACAGCGGCCGTGCTGTTCCTGCGGGCTCTGCTGGCCGACGGCGCGCTCCGTGCGCCGGATGTGTCGGTGATGCGTGCACAGATGGTGCTCGGTCGGGATCTGATCCTGCGCAGTCTGTCGTTTCAGATCTGTTTTCTGTCCGCGGCCGCGGTTGCGGCCCGATCGTCGGCGGCCGCCGTGGGGGCGCACCAGATCGTCTACCAGCTATGGGTGTTCCTGTCGCTGATCCTCGATTCGCTGGCCATCGCCGCGCAGGCGCTGATCGGCGCCGAACTGGGCGCGGCGCGGCTCGAACGCGCACGTCGCGTGGCCTGGCGGATCATGCGCTATTCGCTGGCGCTCGGGCTGGTGCTGTGCGTGCTGTTCGCCCTGCTGGCCGGCGTGCTGCCGCGCGTGTTCACCAGCGACCCCGCGGTACTGGCCCAGATCCCGGCGGCCTGGTGGTTCTTCGTCGTCCAGCAACCCGTGGCCGGCGTGGTATTCGCACTCGACGGCGTACTGCTCGGCGCCGGCGATACCGCGTATCTGCGCACGACCACACTCGCCTGTGCGCTGGGTGCGTTCCTGCCGCTGATCTGGTTGTCGTGGGCGTTCGGCTGGGGCTTGGCCGGCATCTGGATCGGGCTGACCATGTTTCTCGTCACCCGTATGGTCGCCGTGGTCTGGCGTACCCGTTCGAGTGCCTGGACCGTGGCCGGGGCCTGAGACCGCGGCTCGCGAGAACTCCGGATGGCCGGCTCGGCAAGGGCTTGGCATGGTGCTCGCCGCCGGTGGATGGCCGGCAGCGGCCACGGGAGATCGCTTGGGCAAGAACATCGTCATCTGTTGTGACGGCACCAACAGCCAGTTCGGCGGCGTCGAGACCAACGTCGCGCATCTGTTCCACCGGCTTGCGGCCGACAGCAGCGAGCAGCGCAAACGCTACGAGCCCGGCGTGGGCACCTTCGGGGCCAACATATTTTCGGTGAATGTCGGACGTACGCTGGGCAAGTTGCTGGGCGCGGCCTTCGGATATGGCCTCAAGCAGAATCTGGACAACGCCTACCGCTATGTCGTCGATTGCTACGCACCGGGCGATCGGCTGTTTATCTTCGGCTTCAGTCGCGGCGCGTTCACTGCACGCTCGCTGGCCTCGCTGGTCGATCAGTACGGGGTGCTCGATCGGCGCGATGGCGATCGCGTACCCGAACAGGTGGCGGCCTATCTCGCCGATGCGCCGCCCGTTCGGGCCGGCTGCCGTGCGCCGGTCGGCCGCTGTGCGCCGCATTTCGTCGGGGTCTGGGAGACCGTGGGCGCGCTCGGCCTGCTGCTGCGGCTGCGACGTTTCAAGCACAACCGGTTGAGTCCGGGCGTGGCGCGCGCGGCTCAGGCGCTGGCAGTCGACGAACAGCGACGTTGTTTTGCCCCGACACGCTGGGACGAATCCGCGCTGGGGTCGGAACAGTGCGTGCGCCAGGTCTGGTTCGCCGGTGTCCATGCGGACGTGGGTGGCGGCTATGTCGATCGTGGGCTGGCGCGTATTACGCTGGACTGGATGCTCGAACAGGCGGTGGCCGCCGGGCTGCGGCTGAACCCCGAGAGTCGAACGGGCCCGGCCGGCGATCCGGCGGGCGCTCTGCACCAATCCTATCGAGGGCTATGGCGCCTGCTCGGCCGGCACGTGCGGCGTATCGCAGCGGATGCCGATATCCATGCCTCGGTGAACAGGCGCCGGGTCCTGTGTCGCGACTACGACCCGGCCAATCTGGCCCGGGCTCGGCCGCCGACCGGCTGAGCCGTGTCGCCGCGCGCTGGCGCGGACTCAGCGCTCGGGTTCGTAGCCGAGATTCGGGCCGATCCATTTCTCGGCGGTGGCCATATCCCAGCCCTTGCGACGGGCATAGTCGGCGACCTGGTCGCGGGCGATCCGGCCGACGACGAAATAGCGCGACTCGGGGTGGCTGAAATACCAGCCCGAAACCGCAGCGCCCGGCCACATGGCACGGGATTCGGTCAACTCGATGCCGGTCTTGGCCGTCACATCGAGCAGCGACCAGAGCGTGTCCTTGCCGGTATGTTCGGGACAGGCGGGATAGCCGGGCGCCGGCCGGATGCCGTGATACTTCTCGCCGATGAGTGCGGCGTTGTCGAGCGACTCCTCCGGCGAATGGGCCCAGAGCTGGCGACGCACGTGACGATGCAGCCATTCGGCAAAGGATTCGGCCAGCCGGTCGGCCAGGGCTTCCACCAGGATCGCGTTGTAGTCGTCGTGATCGGCCTTGAAGGCCTCGACGCGTTCCTTGGCGCCTAGCCCGGTGGTCACTGCGAAACCGCCCACCCAGTCCGGCTTGCCGGCCTGTTCGGGCGCGATGAAATCGGCCAGCGAGCGGTTGGGCACGCCTTTTCTGTGCTCGCTCTGCTGGCGCAGGTTATGGATGACCTCGACTGTTTCGCTGCGATCGTCGGTCAGCACGTGGATATCGTCGCCGATCGTGACCGCTGGGAACAACCCGGCGACGCCGCGTGCGGTCAGCCATTTCTCCTCGACGATGGTCTCCAGCATGGCCTGGGCGTCGTTGAACAGCTTCTTCGCTTCCGGACCCTTGACCGGGTCGTTGAGAATATCCGGGTAGCGGCCGCGCATCTCCCAGGATTGGAAGAACGGGGTCCAGTCGATCGTGGGTATCAGCTCGGCGATCGGGAAATCCTCGAACACATACAGGCCTGACTGCGGTTCGGCCGTCGATGCGTCGGCCTCGGCGCCGGCTGCGTGAGGCACCGGCTGACGCCGGGTGTAGTCGGTGGCTTCAGGCAGCGCCGGGCGCGGCGGCTGGTAGCTGTCCCAGTCGAGCCGGACCCGGTTGTCGCGGGCGGCCTCGAGGGTGAGGAACGTCTCCTTGCGCTTGGACGCATGCCGCTGGCGCACCTGCTCGTATTCGTCCTTGAGTTCCTTCTGCAACGCGGCACGGGTGTCCTTGCCGGTCATCCGGGCGGCCACCGGTACGGAGCGGCTGGCATCCTTGACCCACATCACCGGGCCGTCGTACGCGGGATCGATCTTGACCGCCGTATGCGCCCTGGAGGTGGTTGCGCCGCCGATCAGTAGCGGGGTGGTCATGCCGCGGCGCTGCATCTCGGCGGCCACGTTGACCATCTCGTCCAGCGACGGCGTGATCAGCCCGGACAGGCCGATCACATCGGCATCGTGCTCGTCGGCGGCGTCCAGAATCTTGGCCAGGGGCACCATCACGCCGAGATCGATCACCTCGAAGTTGTTGCACTGCAGGACCACGCCGACGATGTTCTTGCCGATATCGTGTACGTCGCCCTTGACCGTCGCCATGATGATGGTGCCGTTGTTGCCGCCGCGGTCGGCCTCGGCCTTCTCTTCCTCGATATAGGGCAGCAGATAGGCCACCGCCTTTTTCATCACGCGTGCGGACTTGACCACCTGCGGCAGGAACATCTTGCCGGCGCCGAACAGATCGCCGACGACGTTCATGCCGTCCATGAGCGGGCCTTCGATCACCTCCAGCGGCTTGTCGGCGGCCTGGCGTGCGGCTTCGGTGTCCTCGGTGACGTAGCTGTCGATGCCCTTGACCAGCGCGTGCTCCAGGCGCTTGTTGACCTCGAACTCGCGCCAGGCCAGGTCCTGCTTGGATTCCTTGGCCTTGCCGTCGCCGCGGTATTGCTCGGCCATGTCCAGCAGGCGTTCGGTGGCATCGTCGCGACGGTTGAGGATGACGTCCTCGACCGCTTCGCGCAGCTGGGCATCGATCTGGTCGTAGACCTCCAGCTGGCCGGCGTTAACGATCGCCATGTCCAGCCCGGCCGGCACCGCGTGATAGAGAAATACCGAATGCATCGCCCGGCGTACGCCTTCGTTGCCGCGGAACGAGAACGACACGTTCGACAGTCCGCCCGACACATGACAGCCGGGGCAGGATTCACGCACGCGTCGGGTGGCGTTGATGAAATCCACCGCGTAGTTGTTGTGTTCTTCGATCCCGGTGGCGATGGCGAAGATATTCAGATCGAAGACGATATCCTCGGCCGGGAAGTCGAGGCGCTCGCGCAGCAGCGTGTAGGCGCGTTCGGCGATCTCGACCTTGCGGTCTTCGGTGTCGGCCTGGCCGTCCTCGTCGAAGGCCATCACCACCACGGCGGCCCCGTAATCGAGACAGGCCTGGGCCTGCTCCAGAAACTTGTCCTCGCCTTCCTTGAGCGAGATGGAATTGACCATCCCCTTGCCCTGGATGCACTGCAGGCCGATCTCGATGACTTCCCATTTGGAGGAGTCGACCATCACCGGCACGCGGGCGATATCCGGCTCACCGGCGATCAGGTTGAGGAACTGGCGCATGGCAGCGCCCGAGTCGAGCATGCCCTCGTCCATGTTGACATCGATGATCTGGGCCCCGTTGTCGACCTGGTCACGCGCCACGTCCAGCGCGGCGTCGTAGTTTTCGTCCTTGATCAGGCGCCGGAAGCGGGCACTGCCCGTCACGTTGGTCCGTTCGCCGATGTTGATGAAGTTCGCGGTAGAGCTCATGTCAGATGTGATCCGCGGGTGACGCGGATTTCGCAGATATCAAGAAAAAGCGGCGCGGTCGTGTGCGACCGTATCAGGCCGTCGATACGCCGATCGGGCTCGAACCCGGTCGTCCGATGGCCGTTGCTCAGATCGGGCGTTCCGGTATCGGCGTGCGGCATGCGCCCGACCCACCGACGATGGGCGATAGGTTCATGCCGACGCGGTGAACGGTTCCAGGCCCGACAGGCGCATCGCGCGTTGGATATCGGGGCGGCGGCGCGGCGTCTTGCCGGCCACGGCTTGGGCGATGGCGCCGATATGTTCCGGCGTGGACCCGCAGCAGCCGCCGGCCATGTTGAGCAGGCCGGCCTGGGCCCATTCGCCGATATGGTCGGCCATCTCGTCCGGGGTCAGATCGTACTCGCCGAATTCGTTGGGCAGCCCGGCGTTGGGATAGGCGTGGGTATAGCAGGGCGCGATCCGCGACATCTCGGCGACGTATTCGCGCAGCAGATCCGGGCCCAGCGCACAGTTCAGACCCACGGTCAGTGGCCGGGCATGGGCCACCGAGTTGTAGAACGCTTCGGTGGTCTGGCCGGAGAGCGTACGCCCGGAGGCGTCGGTGATCGTGCCCGAGATCATCAGCGGAATATCCACGCCGCGTTCGCGCATGAGCTTGCGTACGGCATAGATGCCGGCCTTGGCGTTGAGCGTGTCGAAGATCGTCTCCAGCAGGATGATATCCACGCCGCCGTCCAGCAGGGCCGCGGCCGAGGCGCCGTAGGCCGCGGCCAGCTCCGTGAAGCTGGTGTTGCGCTTGCCGGGGTCGTTGACGTCCGGCGAGATCGAGGCCGTTCGGTTGGTCGGCCCGATCACGCCGGCGACGAAGCGCGGTTTGTCGGCGCTGGCGTACTGCTCGGCGACGTCGCGGGCCAGCCGGGCTGCGGCCCGATTCATCTCGTCGGCCAGATCTTCCATGCCGTAATCGGCCTGCGCGATGCTGGTGGCCGAGAACGTGTTCGTGGTGAGGATGTCGGAGCCGGCCTCGGCGTACTGGGCGGTGATCTCGCGGATCAGGTCCGGGTTGGACAGCGTCAACAGGTCGTTGTTGCCCTTGAGATCGGAATCCCAGTCGGCGAAGCGTTCGCCGCGATACTCGGCCTCATCCGGGTCGTGATTCTGGATCATCGTGCCCATGGCGCCATCGAGCACGAGAATACGGTCGTCGAGCGCGTCGGTCAGATCGGTCATCGGCATCACCTTCGAATTCAGCGCACCAGTATATCCGCTTATCCGGATAGGCAGAAAACGCCCGCGCCGAGCGTGTTCGCCATCCGCCCTGTCACGGCCGGCGTCGCGGCCGTGTCGCCTGTCGTGCCGGGCGGTAGCGGCAGTTGACGGGGTCTCGGCGCGCGCCTAGGCTTAAACGCGCTACAGGTGGCCGACGGTCGGCGTGCGCATGCGCGGGCTGTCGGATTAAACGGGAAGCCGGTGCGTCGAGTGATCGACAAGGCCGGCACTGCCCCCGCAACGGTAGGCGAGCGCGAGTCGCGTGCACGAGCCACTGGACGGTGTCCGGGAAGGCGCACGGGACAGGCCCTGAACGGCCCGCTTGCAAGTCCGGAGACCGGCCCGTAGTACGCAGGTCTGGCATCGCGGCGGGCGTTGATCGACTGGCAGGGGGAATCGGCCGGGGCATGTCCAGATTCGGGCACACCGCGGGTGTGCTCTGTCCACTCGATGGGTCCCTCTCGATGCGGACCGTCATGTCCGGCGCGCGGGTGAGCGCGTCCATCGAGATAGGTCACATCATGAATTCGCGTTTTCTTGTCGGCGCCGGTCTGATCGGCGTCGGCCTGAGCGGCCATGCCGCGCAACCGGTCCCCGCCAACAGCCTGGCCGGCATCCAGGTCACTGCCAACCGCACGTCCGAAGCACCCTCGCGCAGCTTGGCCGCGACCACCGTCATCGACCGCGCCGAGATCGAGCGCCTGCAGGCGCGCTCGGTCTCCGATCTGCTGCGGCGCTCGCCGGGCATCACGGTGACCAACAGCGGCGGGCCGGGCAAGGCCGAATCGATCTTCATGCGCGGCACCGAATCCGATCATGTACTGGTGCTGGTCGACGGGGTGGAGTACGGCTCGGCGACCACCGGCCAGCCGGCGATCCAGGATCTGCCGGTCGACCAGATCGAACGTATCGAGATCGTGCGCGGGCCGCGCTCGTCGCTGTACGGCTCGGAAGCGATCGGCGGTGTGATCCAGATCTTCACCCGTGACGGCAGTGGCACGCGCGGCACGCGCCCCTATGCCAGCATCGGCGCGGGCAGCTACGACAGCTACCAGGCCCAGGCCGGGCTGTCGGGAAGCGATGCCCGCAGCCACTACAATATCAGCGTGAGCGGTTACCAGACCCACGGCTTCGATTCCTGCCGCTCGGGCGCGGCCAATACCGGCGGCTGCTTCACCGACGAGCCGGACGACGACGGATACGACCGGGTGTCCGGCGCGCTCAACTTCGGCCACCGGTTCGACAACGGGGTCGATTTCAAGCTCAATTTCCTGCGGACCCAGGGCAACAACGAATACGACGGCAGCCCGTTCTCCTCCAATCGGGCGGATGTCGTCCAGCAAGTGCTGGGCACCTCCGTGGCGTTCCGGCCGTTGGAGGCCTGGCAGCTGACGCTTTCCGGGGGGACGAGCTGGGACGATTCCGACAACTACTACGACGGCGCGCCGGCAGGGCGCTTCGAGACACGCCGAAATCAGGCCTCGATCAAGAACGATATCTCGATCGGGGACAACAGCCTTATTACCGCCGGCGTGGACTATCACGACGACAACGTCAGCAGCGATACCGTGTTCGCCGAAACGTCGCGCGACAACACCGGCGCGTTCATCCAGTACCTGGGCGACTGGGGCCGCCATCACGTCCAGCTCGCCGGGCGTGGCGACGACAACCAGCAGTTCGGCGATCATGCCACCGGCTCGGCCAGCTATGGCTTCGATCTCACCGAGGCCTATACCGCCAGCATTTCCTACGGCACGGCGTTCAAGGCGCCGACCTTCAACGAGCTGTATTTTCCGGACTATGGCAACCCGGATCTCGATCCGGAAGAATCGCGCAGCGTCGAGCTGGGTCTGGACGCCACCCAGCGCTGGGGCACCTGGTCGTTGCATGCGTTCGAAACCCATATCGACGACCTGATCGCCTCCGATCCCGCCACGTTCACCGCGGTCAACGTCAACGAGGCCCGCATCCGCGGGCTCGAGGCCGGGCTGGGCACCGCCATCGCACAATGGCAGATCAGCACTCAGCTGACCTGGCTGTCGGCCGAGAACCGTTCCGAGGGCGCCAACCGCGGCAACGATCTGGCGCGCCGGCCGCAATACTCGGCACAGTTCGACGTGGACCGTACGATCGCCGAACGTTTTTCGGTGGGCGCCGGGCTGTTTTTGTCCGATTCGGCCTACGACGATGCGGCCAATGCCAACGAGCTGGACAGCTACCAGCTGCTCGATCTGCGCGGCTCGATGAATGTGAGCCGGGACTGGCAGCTCCAGGCCGAATTGAACAACGTATTCGACGAGGATTACGAAACCGTGCGGTTCTACAATCAGCCGGGGCGCAACGTGTTCGTGACCCTGCGTTACCGGCCGCAGTAGCGACACGCGACGAATCAACCCCGACGGTGCGGCCCGCGGCGCCGTTTTCATACCGGAGTGTTCATGAGCGACGACAAGCGCGAAGCCAAGCACAGCGCAGCGATGAAGAAGCAGAAGGCCCGTGTCGATGCGGCTGTCGAAGCCGCCGATATCGAGCGCGGCGTGATGATCCTGCTTACCGGCAACGGCAAGGGCAAGTCGTCGTCGGCGTTCGGCATGGTGATGCGGGCGCTGGGCTACGGCCATACCGTGGGCGTGGTCCAGTTCATCAAGGGCGAGCAGCTGTCCGGCGAGGAAATCTATCTGCGCGAGCATTGTCCGCAGGTCGATTTCTATCAGATGGGTACGGGTTTCACATGGAACACCCAGGATCGGTCAGGCGATATTGCCGCCGCCGAACGCACCTGGGCCGTGGTGGCGCCGATGCTGGCCGATCCGGGCTACGATCTGGTGGTTATCGACGAGCTGACCTACATGATCGGCTACAAGTATCTCGACGAGACGATGGTGCTCGACGCGCTGGCCGGTCGCCCGGCCAATCAGTCGGTGATCGTCACCGGCCGCGGCGGTGGCCACGGTCTGCGCGAGCTGGCCGACACGGTCGCCGAGATAAAGGACATCAAGCATGCGTTCAAGGCTGGTATCAAGGCGCGGCGCGGCGTCGACTACTGACGGCTCAGGCCATGATCCGGCTCTGGTCCGCACGCGCCGGCTGGTCTGAAGACCGGCCCGTCGCCTTGCCCGGACGGCTGCTGCCCGTCGGCTGGCAGGCCCGGGTGGGCCATCGCGCGCTGGTCTTGGAGGCAGAGCGTCACTGGCGCTGTCTGAGCTCGGCGGTCGCCGGCGGCGGCTGGCGACCCGTGCGTTGCCTGGTCAATCTGCATCTGGATGCGGATCTGGCCTGCCAGGCTGAGCCGGCCGACACGATCGACGCGGCCGCCACCGGGCTTGGTGTATCCGTTATTGATGTAGGCATGATGACCGCCGCCTCCATGCGCGGTCTGCATGTGGCCAGCGGCGAGTGCGACGGCGCGCGTCTGTCTGTGCTGGTCACCGTGGGTCTGGGCAACGCCCGGCGGGCCGGTGACCCGGCCGATGCGGGCGTCGAGGAGGCGCGGCCGCCGGCCGGTACCATCAATCTGATGCTGCTATGCGCCCAGGGCCTCAGCCCGGCCGCCATGGTCGAGACGCTGACCCTGCTCACCGAGGCAAAGACCGCCATCCTTCAGGAGCGCAACGTGCGCAGCCCCGTTTCGGGAGAGATCGCCACGGGCACCGGCACGGACGCCACCGCGGTGATCGCCGACCCCGTTGCAGCCCGGCCGCGCCGCTATGCAGGCAAGCACACCCGCTTCGGCGAAGCCGCGGCCCGTCTGACCATGGCGGCCGTGGGCGCGGCGGTCGACGATGCCAGGGCCCTGCACGAGCGGACAGCCCATGCCCGCTAGCACGCTCATGATCCAGGGCACGGCCAGCGATGCGGGCAAGTCAACGCTGGTCGCCGGGCTCGGCCGCGCATGGCGCCGGCGCGGGGTGGCCGTGGCCCCTTTCAAGCCACAGAACATGTCGCTCAACAGTGCGGTGTCGGTCGACGGCGGCGAGATCGCCCGTGCGCAGGCGCTGCAGGCCGCGGCCTGCGGGCTGGCCCCGACCATCGACATGAGCCCGGTACTGATCAAGCCCTCCAGCGATACCGGCGCCCAGGTGATCGTGCACGGGCGCCCGATCGGCGATATGGCCGCCAGCGCGTATCACGACTACAAACACGTGGCGATGGCCGCGGTGCTGGCTTCGCACGCACGCCTGAGCGCCGCCTACGAGCGGGTGCTGGTCGAAGGCGCCGGCAGTCCTGCCGAGATCAATCTGCGGGAAAACGATATCGCCAACATGGGGTTTGCCGAGGCCGTGGACTGCCCTGTGCTGCTGGTGGCCGATATCGACAAGGGCGGGGTCTTCGCCCAGATCGTGGGCACCCTCGAACTGCTGTCGGCCAGCGAGCGGGCCCGGGTCTGCGGCTTCGTAATCAACCGCTTCCGGGGTGATATCGGTCTGTTGCAACCCGGCTTGGACTGGCTGACGCGGCGCACCGGCAAGCCGGTCTTCGGGGTCCTGCCCTATCTGCAGGGGCTGCATCTGGATGCCGAGGACGCCATCGCATGCGATCAGCGGCTGGCTGGTGATCGACCGTTCGTCGTCCAGGTCCCGGCCGTGCCGCGGATCAGCAACCATACCGATGTCGATGCGCTGCGTGCCCATCCGGGCGTGGATCTGCGCTGGGTCGGCCCGGGCGATACCCCGGGCCCGGCCGATCTGATCGTGCTGCCCGGTTCGAAGAACGTACGGGCCGACCTGGCCTGGCTGGAGCAGCGCGGCTGGCCGGCCCATATCCGGCGCCATCTGCGCTACGGCGGCCGGGTGCTGGGCATCTGCGGCGGCTACCAGATGCTGGGCAAGACCATCGCCGATCCCCAGGGCGTGGAGGACACGCCCGGTACCAGCCCCGGTCTGGGCTGGCTGGATATCGATACCGAACTGACCGGTCACAAGCATCTCGCCAACGTCGCCGGGCGGCTGTTCGACGAAACCCCGGTCAGCGGCTACCGCATCCACTGCGGTTCAACCCGCGGCGCCGGGCTGGCACGACCGCTGGTCCGGCTCGATACGGGGCCGGACGGCGCGATCTCGGTCGACGGCCAGATTGCTGGTTGCTATCTGCACGGGCTGTTCGACACGGCTCCGGCCTGCGATGCCCTGCTGGCCTGGGCCGGTCTCGAGTCCGGCGGTGCCGTCGATCAGCAGGCGTTGCGCGAAGGGGAGCTCGATCGTCTGGCCGACGCGGTGGAAGCGGCCATCGATCTGGATACGCTGCCGTGAACCGATGGGTGCTGGTAGGTGTGCTTGCCGTCGTTCTGCCGGCCAGTCTGCTCGCAGCGGTCATGTTCGGCGCGGTATCGCTGCCGGCCGCCGATGTCTGGTCGGTGTTGACCGGCGGTCCGGTCGAGGCGCGCGTCGAGCTGATCGTCGAATACATCCGGCTGCCACGGGCCCTGCTCACCGCGCTGGTCGGCGCGTTGCTGGCGGTGTGCGGGGCAGCGATGCAGGGCTTGTTCCGCAACCCGCTGGCCGATCCATCGCTGATCGGGGTGACCGCGGGGGCCTCGGCCGGAGCCAGCCTCGCGATCGTGTTCGGCGGTGCCCTGTCGGGGCTGGTCGGACTGTCGTTGGTTTCGCTGGGCGCGTTTGCCGGCGGCACCCTTGCGGTGGTGTTGGTCTATCGCCTGGCCACCGGCGCCGGCGGAACGTCGGTGGCGACCATGCTGCTGGCCGGCATCGCCATCGGCGCAATCGCATCCAGCTTGAGCTCGTTGCTGGAGTTCTATGCCAGCAACGACATGCTGCGCCGGATCAGTCTGTGGCGCATGGGCGGGCTCGACGGCGCCAACTGGGCGCGTGTGGCCGTGGTATCGCTCGTTGGGCTGGTCGTACTGGGCATCCTGCCGACCCAGGCACGGGCCTTGAACGCGCTGCTGCTGGGCGAGTCCGAGGCTCGTCACCTGGGGGTAGCGGTCAACACGGTCAAGCGCCGCCTGATCCTGGTGGCCGCGGCCGGCGTAGGCGTGTCGGTGGCCGTGGCGGGTGCGATCGCCTTCGTGGGGCTGGTGGTGCCCCATATCGTGCGGCTGTTGATCGGGCCCGATCATCGCTGGCTGCTCCCGGCCTCGGCACTGGCGGGTGCGATCCTGCTGCTCTGGGCAGATACGCTCGCCCGGGTGGTGGTGGCCCCGACCGAACTGCCGGTCGGGCTGCTGACCGCATTGCTCGGAGCGCCGTTTTTCATTTCGCTGCTGCGCCATCGGCGCGAGTACGCGCTGTGAGGCGGCGATGAGTCTTCAGGTGGCCCATCTGTCGCTGGCCCTCGGCGGAGTGCAGCGGCTGCACGATATCAGCCTGTCGGTCGCCCCGGGGCGGATGCTGGCCGTGATCGGACCCAACGGGGCCGGCAAGTCGACGCTCATCCATGCCGTGATCGGCGACCACCCTGGCCATGAGGGCGCGGTCGAACTGGCCGGCCGGCCCATTGCGGACATGGCCGACCGTGAACGGGCCTGTCGGGTCGCGCTTTTGCCCCAGGCCAGTGCGCTGGCATTTCCTTTCTCGGTCCGTGACGTGGTCGGCCTCGGGCGTGGCCCGCATGCTTCAGGTACACGTATGGATACGGCGATCGTGGCGGAGGCGTGCCGGGCCGTCGACGTGGCGCATCTGGCGCGACGCAGCTATACCCGGCTGTCCGGCGGCGAAAGACAGCGCGTGCAGCTGGCCCGCGTGTTGGCCCAGATCTGGCGCGCCGAGGATGCCGTGCCGCGGTTGCTGCTCCTCGACGAACCCGTGGCCGCGCTGGATCTGGGCCACCAGCAGCAGATCATGCAGCGGGTGCGTGCGTTCGCCGCCGCCGGCGTAGCGGTCGTGATGGTGTTGCACGACATCACCCTGGCCGCCCGGCATGCCGACGACATGCTCGCGCTGCGCGACGGCCGCGTGGTCGCCCATGGCGAGCCGGCGAAAGTGGTCACGCCGGCGAACATGGCGCGGCTGTTCGATATCGACGCCCGGGTGATCGCGCATCCGGTCAGCGGCACGCCGGTGGTGCTGCATGGCTGATTCGCGGGCGGCTGGCGGTGTCGAGCTGGTGCTCGGCGGGGTGCGTTCGGGCAAGAGCGGGTACGCCGAGCGACGCGCGCTGGGACTGGTCGGTATCGATCGCTGGGTGTATGTCGCGACCGGGCGGGCCGGTGATGACGAGATGGCCGCACGGATCGCCCACCATCGTGCCCATCGCGACGTACGCTGGCAGACCGTCGAGGAAAGCCGCGGCCTGGCCGGCGTGCTGGCTGAATACGACGATCCGCGCTGCTGCGTGCTGGTGGACTGTCTGACCCTGTGGCTGAGCCACTGTCTGGCGACCGATTGCTGGGTCGATGAACGTCGTGCCCTGCTGGCGGGGCTGGGCGCGTGCCGGTCGCGGGTGCTGCTGGTCAGCAACGAGGTCGGATCGGGTATCGTCCCACTGGGCGAACTGTCGCGCCGGTTCGCCGACGAGGCCGGGCGGCTGCACCAGGATCTGGCGCGCCTGTCGACGCGGGTGACGCTGGTGGTCGCCGGTCTGCCGCTGATGCTCAAGGAGGCCTGATCATGGACAGCTGGTACCAGGCGGCGGTGGCCGCGATCGATCGCCAGGCGACCGATGCCGCCCGTGCGCGCCAGGCGAGCCTGACCAAGCCGCCCGGCTCGCTCGGACGGCTCGAGGCGCTGGCCGAATCCTTTGCCGGCTGGCAGGGGCGGGCATTGCCCGTGCTCGGGCGTATCGATGTCTGTGTATTCGCTGCCGATCATGGTGTGGCGGCACAGGGCGTGTCGGCCTTTCCCCAGGCGGTGACCGGCCAGATGCTGAGCAATTTCGCTGCCGGTGGCGCGGCGGTCAACGTGCTCGCACGGGAACACGGCGCGCATCTGGCCGTGGTGGATGTCGGCACGCTGGGTATCCAGGCGCAGCCGTTTGGCGTCATCGAGCAGCGATTGGCCCCCGGGACCGACGACTTCACGCGCGGGCCGGCCATGAGCCAGGCGCTTCTCGCGGCAGCTCTGCAGATCGGGCGCGACCGCGTCGATGCCGGGTCTTCACTGTTCATCGGCGGCGAAATGGGAATCGGCAACACCACGGCCGCGTCGGCTGTGCTGGCCGCGCTGCTCGTCGTCGAGCCGGCCGAAGTGGTCGGCCGCGGAACCGGCATCGACGACCCGACGCTGGCCCGTAAGGCCAACGTGGTCGCCGACGGTCTGGCACGCCACGCGCCCGGTTGGCGAGGGCTGGCTGAACCCGAGCGGTGTGTCCGGATTCTGGCCGATGTCGGCGGACTGGAGATCGCCGCACTGACCGGCAGCATGATCGCGGCCGCACAGGCCGGCGTGCCGGTGCTTGTCGACGGGTTCATCACCACCGTGGCCGCCCTGGCGGCCTGCCGGCTCAATCCGGGCGTGCGTGACTGGCTGCTGTTCGCCCATCGCTCCGCCGAGACCGGCCACGGGCGCGTGCTGGCTGCGCTGGAGGCCGAGCCGATTCTGGATCTGGGCATGTGCCTGGGTGAGGGCAGCGCTGCGGTGCTGGCGGTCTCGATCGTGCGGTCGGCCCTGGCGTTGCACGCGGGCATGGCCAGTTTCGAGGATGCCGGAGTCGACGATGGCCGTTGAACGGATGCCGACCACGACCACGGTGGATCTGCTGCGCCACGGCGAATGCGAAGGCGGGCCGATTTTCCGCGGCTCGCGGGATGTGGCTCTGGCGCCAGCCGGCTGGCAGCGACTGCAGGACGTGGCCGCGTGCCAGGCCGGCTGGCAGCGCATCGTCACGTCGCCGCTGGTGCGTTGCCGGGCGTTTGCCGAATGGCTGGCCGCCGCGCGTGCATTGCCGGTGCAGGTCGATCCCCGTCTGCAGGAGATCGGTTTCGGCGACTGGGAGGGTCGGCCGGTCGCTGAGGTCTGGCGCGACGATGCCGAGGCGGCTGCGGCCTGGTATCGCGATCCGGAGGCGCATCCGCCGACCGGCGGTGAGCGGCTGGCATCGTTGCGCAAGCGTGCCCGCATGGCGTTCGACGCCCATGTGGCCACGGGCCGCGGCAGGCACCTGCTGCTGGTCACTCACGGCGGGCTGATCCGAACGCTGCTGGCCGATCTGCTGAGCATGCCCGGTGCGGCCGTGCACCGGCTGGATACGCCCTATGCCTGTCTGAGCCGGCTGGCGATCACCCATGCCGAGCAGGGCGAGTCCCTGCGTCTGCTGGGCCACAACATGGGTACGGCATGAGGTTCGCCCAGCCGCTGTGGCTGGCCTGTGCGTTGCTGACCACGCTGCCGGTCGGCCGGCTGGTTCAAGCGCGTCCCACGGCCGCCGATGTGGGACGCTCGGTGGCCTGCTATCCGTGGGTGGGCTGGTTGCTGGGCATCCTGCTGGAACTGGTTGCCTGGGTGCTGCCGACGACCTCGCCGATGCTGGCCGCCGCGCTGCTCGTCGTCGTCTGGATCGCATTGACCGGCGCGCTGCATCTGGACGGACTGGCCGACTGTGCCGATGCCTGGTCGGCCGGCCATGCCGATGCCAGCCGATGCCTGGCCGTGATGAAGGATCCGGCCGCCGGCCCCATGGGAGTGGCGGCGGTGGTCTGCGTTGTCTTGCTCAAGGTCGCCGCGCTGGCGGCGCTGTCGACGGGACCGGTGGCGACATGGGGCGGATTTCTGCTGGCCTCGATCGTGCTCGCGCGGGCCGCTGCCACCGCGCTCATGGTCACCGGCCGGTATGTTCGCCGCCAGGGGATCGCATCGATGCAGAGTGCGTGGCTGCCGGGCGCCGGGCTATGGATCGGGCTGGTTCTGGCCGGCGCACTGGCGCTGTGCGTGCTGCCGCTGGGCGTCGCGCTTTGGGTTCTGCCGGCGGTGATCGCCTGGACGCTCGTATGGCGCCGCGCCTGGCGGCGGCGGATCGGCGGTTATACTGGCGATATCGTCGGCGGCCTGATCGAGACCGTGGAAACGCTTGTGCTGGTTGTCGGCGCGCTGGCGATGGGCGGGTCATGATCGCGGCGCTGCTCGGCGCACTGCTTGTCGATCGTCTGCTCGGCGAGCCCTCGCGCGGGCATCCGCTGGTCGTATTCGGCCGCTGGGCAGATGCGCTCGAGACACGCTTGAATCACGATAGGCGGCTGGCCGGTCTGCTCGCCGTGGCCCTGGCCATTGGACCGCCGGTTGCCATCACTGCCGGTCTGGTCCATCTCGCCAGTGCCTGGTCGGCCGGCATCGGCTGGACACTGGCCGGCGGCGTTGCCGCGCTGTGTATCGGCTATCGCAGTCTTTCCGATCATGTACGCGCGGTCGCTCGTCCGCTCGCGGCGGGTGATATCGAGGGCGCACGACGTGCCGTGGCCTGTCTGGTCAGCCGCGATACCGGAACGATGACGGCCCCGGCGATCCGGCGTGCGGCGCTGGAATCGCTGCTGGAGAACGCCAGCGACGCGGTGTTCGCTTCGATGTTCTGGTTCGCGCTCGGCGGCTTGATCGCGGGGCCCGGCGGCGCGAGCGCGGCCGTGGTGTGTCATCGCCTGGGCAACACGCTGGATGCGATGTGGGGCTACCGCACGCCGGCGCTGGCGCGTTTCGGCTGGGCGGCAGCACGCTTGGACGACGGGCTCAACTGGTTGCCGGCACGGGTGACCGCGTTCGTGTTCGTCCTGTGCGGACGCCCGCGGACGGCACTGGCCTGTTGGCGTACCCAGGCAAGCGCCTGTGCCAGCCCCAACGCGGGCCCGGTGATGAGCGCCGGCGCCGGTGCGCTTGGCCTGCGTCTGGGCGGCGGCGCCTGGTATCACGGGCAGTGGACCGAGCGTCCGGTGCTCGGCTGCGGCCGCCCACCGCGCGATGCCGATCTGGCACGCGCGCTGGCGCTGGTCGCTCGGGCCAGCGCGGTCTGGTGCGTCCTTATCGTTGGGGTGGGGCTGGCATGGGCCTGAACCACGGCGGCCAGCGCGCGGCCGCTGCGTATCGCTACGGTATCCCCGTCGACCGATGGCTGGACGTGTCCACCGGTATCGCGCCGTGGTCCTGGCCGGTGCCTGACGTGCCCGCACAGGTGTGGGCGCGACTGCCCGAATCCACGCGAGCGCTGTGTGATGCGGCCGGCGCCTGCTATGGCTGTGCGGGCGAGCGCCTGCTGGCCGTGCCCGGCAGCCAGTTCGCGATCCGTCATATTCCGGCCACGCTGGCGCCGGCCCGGGTGGCGATCCCGGTGCCGGGCTATGCCGAGCACGGCCGCGGCTGGGCCGAGGCCGGTCATCGCGTGTATGGCTATCGCGATCGCCACGCGCTACAGGCATTGGTCGGGCGCGTCGAGCACGCGGTGGTGATCAATCCCAACAATCCGACCGCCGAAACCGTGTCGTCGAGTGCACTGCACGCTTTTTTGCGTACGCTACCGGGTCTGCTGGTCGTCGACGAGGCGTTCATGGATACCGGCGCGCACAGCCTGTTGCCGATGCTGCCCGAACGCGGCGCGGTGGTCCTGCGTTCGCTGGGCAAGTTCTTCGGTCTGGCGGGTCTGCGTCTGGGTTTCGTTGCCGGCGACGTGGCTGTCCGCCGGGCCTTGGCGGCACGGCTTGAGCCTTGGGGGGTGAGCCACCCGGCGGTCTGGATCGGCAGCCGGGCGCTGGCCGACATGGTCTGGCAGACTCGCCAGCGCCAGCGCGTGCTCGCCGCCGGTCAGGCGTTGGCCGATCTGCTCGAACGCCATCTCGGCGCTGCCCGCGTGGCCCAGGCGGGCCTGTTCGCCACGGCCCGCTTCGACGACCCACAGGCTGCGCCGGCGTGGTTCGATCGGCTGGCGCGCCACGGGGTGCTCACGCGATTGGGCGACGACGGGCACTGGTTGCGATTGGGCCTGCCCGGCCCCGGGTTCCAGCGTCTGGCCGGCGTGTTCGCGGCGCTGGCGTCGGCATGAAGCGCGCGGCGCTCATCGGGCTGATCTGGCTGCTGATCGCCGCGCCGGCGCTCGCCGAGGTGGTGGCCACCGATTTTCTCGGTCGCCGGGTGGTGCTGGAACAGCCCGCCCGCCGTATCGTGGCTTTGTCTCCGCATCTTGTGGAAAACCTGTACTCGGCCGGGCTGGGCGATCGACTGGTCGGGGCGGTCTCGCACAGCGACTACCCGCCGGCGGCCCGCGACATACCGCGGGTGGGGGGCTATATGAGCGTCAGCCTCGAGGCCATCGTCGCGCTCGATCCCGATCTGGTGGTGGCCTGGGCCTCGGGCGACGGCGGCGGCGGGGCGTCGCTGTCGCGGTTGGAATCGCTGGGGGTGCCGGTGTATGTCGATCGCCCGCGCAAGCCCGCGGACATCGCACGCGCGATCGAGGATCTGGGCCGGCTCGGCGGCCGTGGGCAGGCCGCGACCGCCGCCGCGACGGCCTTCCGCCGGCGCCTGGCAAGTCTGCGCGCGCAGTATGCCGATCAGACACCGGTGAGCCTTTTCTACGAGATCTGGAACGAGCCGCTGCAGACGCTGGGCGGCGATCAGTTCGTCACCCACGTGATCCGCCTGTGTGGCGGGCGCAACATTTTTGCCGATGCGCGGACGCTGGCGCCTCGCGTGAGTATCGAATCGGTGCTCGTACGCGACCCTCAGGCGATCATCGCCACCGGGCGCAGCGACACCGCGCCGCCCTGGCTCGACGACTGGCGGAACTGGCCCGGCCTGCAGGCGGTACGCCACGATCATCTGTATTTCCTGCCGCCGGATCTGATGAACCGGCCCACGGTGCGCATGCTCGACGGCGCCCGGATGCTGTGCGAAAAGCTGGCGGCCGTGCGTGGCGACTGAACGGCACATGCACCGGGCGCCTGGAGGGAGGCTACGCGCCGCGCATCGGTTGCGGTCGCTGGCTGTGGTGATCGGGCTGGCCTGCGCTATGTCCGGTACGGTGTTCGCCGATACGCGCACCACCGGCCCTTCGCCCTGGGCCGATACGCTCGACGGTATCGCGGCCGACGCCGGTGCGCTCGAGCGGACGCATACGCTGATGGTGGCGATTGCCGGGCGGACGGTGGTCGACCGCGGTTTCCGCGGCCATGCCACCACAGAAACGGCCAATATCAAGTCGTTGTCCAAGACCTGGATGGGCGCCCTTGTCGGCGCGGCCATCGATCGCGGGGTGATCCGCGGCGTCGATCAGCCCGTCGTCGAGCTGCTGGGTGATCGCGTGCCCGCCGATATCGACCCGCGAGTGGCCACCATCACCGTCGGGCAGCTGCTATCCATGCAGGCGGGCCTGGAACGTACGTCCGGTGCCCAATACGGCGCCTGGGTGGCCAGCCGCAACTGGGTCACCGATGCGCTGACCCGACCGTTCACCGGCGAGCCGGGCGGGCGCATGCGCTATTCGACGGGCAATACCCATCTGCTGTCGGCCGCGCTGACCCAAGCCAGCGGTCGCAGCACGCTCGCGCTCATGCGGGACTGGCTCGGCGAGCCGCTGGGGGTGGCGATTCCGCCCTGGACACGCGATCCCCAGGGCATTTATTTCGGCGGCAACGAAATGGGGTTGACTCCGCGCGCACTGCTGGCCTTCGGCGAGATGATCCGACGCGGCGGACGCGTGGGCGAACGCCGCGTACTGCCCGCCGAATGGATCGAGACCAGCTGGCAAGTCCGTACACGCTCGATCTACAACGGCGACGGGTACGGCTACGGCTGGTTCACCGCCGAGCTGGCCGGCGTGCGCGCGCATTATGGCTGGGGCTACGGTGGCCAGGTCCTGTTCGTCGTGCCCGCGCGTGCAATGACGGTCGTGATCACGTCCGATCCGAGGCCACCTTCGCGGGGCGCCTATCTCGACCGTCTCAAGGCCGTGGTGGGCGAACTGATTGCCGCGACCGACGCGTCCTAGGTGGCGAAAAGCTGGCCGCGATCCTTGAACGCCTTGAATTCCAGCGCGTTGCCACAGGGGTCGAGCAGAAACATCGTCGCCTGCTCGCCCGGCTGGCCGACGAAACGGACATAGGGTTCGATCACGAACTCGGTGTCACGCTCACGCAGCCGCTGGGCCAGGGTCTCCCATTCGTCCCATTCGAGTACGATGCCGAAGTGCGGGATCGGCACGTCGTGCCCGTCGACCGGGTTGGTATGGGCATGATCCTGCGCATCGGTCTTGGGATGTTCATGGATGACCAGCTGATGGCCATAGAAATCGAAATCGACCCACTGGGTGTCCGACCGGCCTTCGGCCAGGCCGAAGACCTCGCCATAGAACCGGCGGGCCGCCGGCAGGTCATGGACCGGAATGGCCAGGTGAAACGGGGAAAGCGCCATACGGGACTCCGTGGCAACGTCGGGAGGGCTAGCCTAAACCGGCAGGCCGGGCGCGGGCCAGCCCGTTGGCGTGTGTCTTGGCGCCAACGCGCTCCCGGCCGGTATCACCGTGACGGCGGCGCTGTGCCCGGGCGGGCCGATCCCGTGGTTGACTGCTTCATACGAGACTCCGGCAGGCGTTGCGGGCCACGCTGTGCGCCGATACTACTGCTGGCGTTGATCGTCCTGCTGGCCAGTGGCTGTGCCCATCGGGTGGCCGACGACTATCCGGCCTATCTCGAGCGCACGGCCGGCGACTCCGCGCTCGGCCAGACCCGGGCCGCGTCCGAGTATGTCCAGCCTGCGCCCAGCCGCGGGTTCAGCTACGAGTTCCGGGCGTTGTCGTCGGGCATCGCCAATCGCTGGATCGTGGATATCGGCCAGATGCTGGACGACCAGCTGCAGTCGGCCGATGTGCAGGCTGCCTTCAATGGCCTGGACAAGGTCGATATCCCCAACGGCGTGCGCACCGGTCTGCTCACCTTCGAGTTGCAGGGATACGACTTCGACGATTTCTCCGCCAATATCGCGCTGAAAGTGACGTACTACAACGCTGGCCAGACGGTACTGTCGAAAACCTACACCGCGACCGGGCGTTCACAGGCGATGAAGATGATGCTGGCCGGGGCCTTTGGCCAGAAGAACGCTGTTCAGCAGTCGACCAAACGGGCCATCGACGCCATTCTGGCGCAGTTGATCGAGGATCTGAACGCCTCGGGCGACCGGCGCGCGCGCTGATCGCACCAATCATGAAAAACCCGCGGCTGACGATCAGCCGCGGGTCAGATCAGTACGGCGCGCATGACCAACGCCGTGGCGTCGTGCAGCCGCCGAGGCCTCAGTTGCGTTCGTAGCTGCCGATCAGGCGATCCATGCCGAGCAGGTGCGGCTCGATCTTTTCGAGCAGTTCACCCAGGGCCAGCCCGGTCGGCAGTTCCGGTTCGGCATCCAGTGCCAGTACCCAGAAATAATAATAGTGCGGGCCGTGGCCCTCGGGCGGCATCGGGCCACCGTAGCCGACTTCGCCGAAGTCGTTGTTGCCCACGGTGGCCACATCGGCGCCTTCGGCGATCTGGGTCATGTCGGCAGGCAGGTTGTAGCACAGCCAGTGCACGAAGCCGTACATGCCGTTCTGTACCAGGGGCGCGTCCGGATCGTGACAGATGATCGCCAGGCTGCGGGTGCCTTCGGGCACGTTCGACCACGACAGCTCCGGCGAGATGTTGTCGCCTTCGGCGCTGTATTTCTTCGGGATGGCGCCATGCTGCTTGAAGGCGCTGCTGGAGAGTTTCATGTCGGCGGGGGCGAATGGCATGGAAAGTCCTTAGAACGAATGACCCGTCAAGCCTAACCCGATCCGTGCCCGGATAGGCAAGCCCGGAGTGTGTCGGTATCCTCGCGCCTGTTCGCCCGTTCGGTCAGGAGCCCAGATGCATATCCGAGCCTTTCACGACGACGACTGGCCCGCGCTCTGGGCGATCCTGGCGCCGGTGTTCGCCGCCGGCGAGACGTATGCCGTGGACCGCGATATCGATGCCCGGCGCGCGCGCCGCTACTGGGTGGATCAGCCGGCGGCCTGCCTTGTCGCCGTCGACGACCGTGGGCAGCTGGCAGGCAGCTACTTCATCAAGGCCAATCAGGCCGGGCCGGGCGATCATGTGGCCAACTGCGGGTATATCGTCGCCGAGATCGCCCGTGGCCAGGGCATCGCCGGAGCGATGTGCGAACACAGCCAGCAACAGGCCCGGTCGCTGGGCTTCACGGCCATGCAATACAACTGCGTGGTGGCCACCAACACCAGTGCGCTCGCGCTCTGGCAGCGGCTGGGTTTTGCCGTGGTCGGCACGCTGCCCGGCGCCTTTCGGCATCCGCGCCTGGGCCCGGTCGATGCGCATGTGCTCTACAAGACGCTGGCCGGCTAGCGTCTGACAGCACGCGGGCATCGGGTGGTGTCGCCCGGCACGCGTCGGGGCCGGGGCTTACCATAGGCCGCGCAGACAAACCGGAGGCGAGGATGAGACAACCACTGAGCGGGATGCTGGACGCGGCCGTCGACGACGGCCGGCTGCCGTTCGTGGTGGCGATGGTCGCCGATGCACAGGGCGTGATCTTCGAGCACGCCGTCGCCGCCGACGGCCTGACGGTCGATGCCGACTCGATCTTCTGGCTGGCGTCGATGAGCAAGGCGGTCACCGCCACCGCGGCCATGCAGCTGGTCGAAGCCGGCACGCTGGCGTTGGACACGCCGGCCGGCGACTGGGTCCCCGAGTTGGCCGCCCCCGAGATCCTCATCGGCTTCGACGACGATCGCCCGATGCTGCGACCGGCCCGGCGCACCATCACATTGCGCGATCTGCTCGCGCATACCTCCGGCCACGGCTATGCCTTTGGCCATGCCGATCTTTACCGGTACACCGAGGTGGCCGATCGGCCCGCGCGCAGCAGCGGCACGCGCGCGGCCTACGATCTTCCGTTGTTGTTCGAACCGGGCAGCGACTGGCTCTACGGCGTCGGCGTGGACTGGGCAGGCGCGCTGCTCGAGGCGGCTACCGGCCAGCCGCTGGACACGCTGCTCGCCGAGCGGATCTTCGCCCCATTGTCCATGGTCGATACCGGGTTCACGCTCGACGCCGATCAGTTTGTGCGCACCACGCCGCTGTATCGCCGCGACGCCGACGGCGGTCTGGCGCCGATGAAACGGCGCCGGCCCGAGCGCGCCGAGTTCTTTTCTGCGGGCGGCGGTCTGTACGGGACGCCGCGAGAATACTTGCGTTTTCTCGGTGCGCTGGCCGCGGACGGCCGTGACGGCGGCCGGCGACTGCTTGCGCCCGAAAGCGTGGCCGCACTGTGTCGCGATCAGGTACCTGGCCATCGGGCAGGCTGGATCGCTTCGGCTCAGCCCCGGGTGACCGGCGATTTCGATATCACGCCGGGGGCGCGCGCTGGCTGGGGCCTGGGCTTTGCGCTCAACGAAGCCGCCACGGCCGAAGGCCGTTCCCCCGGCAGCCCCGGTTGGGCGGGTCTGGCCAATACCTATTACTGGATCGACCGCGAACGCGGGACCGCGGCCGTGTTCATGACCCAGCTGTTGCCGTTTGCCGATCCTTCGACGCTGGCGCTGCTGCGCGAGTTCGAGACGCGTCTGAATGACGGGCTCGATCGCAGTCGGCCGGGGCCAACGCACCGCGATTAGCGTGTGTGTTCCGAATACGCCGAATCGCGGCGGCCGTCTGGCGCCTGGCCGCATAGCGCTTGTGCGCAGCGCTCGACGACGGTGTCGAACGCGGCGTCGATATCCACCCGGATCGCTTCATCGGGGCGCGGCCGTTCCAGCGTGGCGAACTGGCTGTCCAGCATGGCCGGTGAGAAGAAATGCGCCCGAGCGCGCATGCGCTCGAGGATCAGCCGGTAGTCGCCGTCCAGAAACAGGAACACCAGATCCGGGTCAGCGCGTCGCAGCTGCTCGCGGTAGATACGCTTGAGCGCCGAGCAACCGATCAGAAGCGAGGCGTCGGCCGCGCGTCGGGCCCCGATCAACTCGGCCAGGGCGGCCAGCCAGCCGTGACGGTCGGCGTCGGTCAGCGGCTCGCCGCCGGCCATCTTGTCGATATTCGCCTGGGGGTGATAGTCGTCACCGTCGATATAGTCGATCTGCAGACGGTGGCCGATCGCTTTGCCCAGGCTGGACTTGCCGCAGCCGGATACGCCCATCACCACCACCCGCCGGGGCCGCTGCAGCGAATGCGCTCCGTGTCTGCTCATGGGCAGGCTCGTACATGGCCGGGATGAAGTGAGTGCGAATCGGTCATGTCGCTCACACGACCGAGGTCATGCCGCCGTCGACGAATATGTTCTGGCCCGAGACGAAGTCCGAAGCGCTGCTGCACAGATAGACCA
This sequence comes from Salinisphaera sp. T31B1, assembly GCF_040361275.1. NCBI lineage: Bacteria > Pseudomonadati > Pseudomonadota > Gammaproteobacteria > Salinisphaerales > Salinisphaeraceae > Salinisphaera > Salinisphaera sp. T31B1. Next base: position 645,712 of record NZ_APNH01000001.1, read on the forward strand.
GCGTACCGACCAGTTCCTCCACCCGGCCCCAGCGCTGGGCCGGTGTGCGCTGTCGCACCCAGCGATCGAAATCGGCGTCCTGCCAGAGCGCGGTATTCATGTCGGTTTGAAAATAGCCCGGCGAGATGCAGTTCACCTGGATGTTGTAGCGCGCCAGATCGGCGGCCATGCCGCGGGTGAGCATGGCCACGCCGCCCTTGCTGGCGGCATAGGGTGCGATGGTCTCGCGGGCCAGCACCGACTGGACCGAGCCGAGATTGACGATCTTGCCCGAGCCGCGTTCGCTCATGCGTGCGGCCAGGGCGTTGGCGACATAGAACACGCCGGACAGATTGGTGGCGATCAGGGCATCCCAGTCCGCGGGATCGAACTCGGCAAAGGGTGCGCGTTGCTGGCGACCGGCGTTGTTGACCAGGATATCGGGCACGCCGTGGATGGCCACCAGGGCATCGATGCCGGCGCGTACGGCGGCCGCATCGGTGATATCGAAGCTGGCATGGCTGACCTCGGCGCCGGTGTCGTCGGCCAGGGCGGTCGCGGTCTCGGCCAGCGTCTTGCGATTACGACCGTGCAGGACCACGCGTGCGCCGCGTCCGGCCAGGCCGGCGGCCATGGCATGGCCCAGTCCGCGGGATGAGCCGGTCACGAATGCGAGCCGGCCGGACAGATCGAACAGCGAATCGGACATGGTGTCTCGTTGAAGCTAGAACAGGATGAACAGCATATAGGTCAGTGCGAAGGCGACCACCGATTCCAGCGCCTGCTGCACGGTCCAGGTCTTGAGGGTGGTGGCCACGTCCATGCCCATGAGCCGGCCGACCAACCAGAAGCCGGAATCGTTGACGTGCCCGGCGAACACCGAGCCGGCCGCCGTGGCCAGGGTGATCGCGACCACCTGCATGGCCGAGAAGTCGCCCGCGGCAACAGACGGCGCCATCAGCCCGGCCGCGGTCACCAGGGCCACGGTGGCCGAGCCCTGGGCCAGGCGCACCAGTACGGCGACCAGATAGGCGGCCACGATCACCGGCAGGCCGATATCGCCCAGTGACCCGGCCAGCGCATCGCCGATACCCGAGGCCTGCAACACGCCGCCGAACATGCCGCCGGCGCCGGTGATCAGCACGACCGAACAGATCGGGCCGAGCGAGCGATCGAGAATCTTCTCCAGCGCGCTGCCGCGTTCGCCGCGACGCCAGCCCAGCACGTACGAGGCCACGAGCACCGAGATCAACAGCGCGATCGGCGTCTGGCCGATCATCACGGCCAGCTTGAACCATTCGGCCGTCGCATCCGCCCAGCCGATAGAGGCGGCGAACAGCAGGCTGGTGTTGGCAAAGATCAGCACCAGCGGCAGCAGCAGGATCGCGATCACCGTGGCCACGGCCGGCGGCTGGGCGATATTGTCGGTCTCCAGTTCGCCGAACAGTCCCGCGGTCACCCCGAACGGAAAACGCCGCGCGGCGAACAGGCCCCACAGATAGCCGGAGACATACCAGAGCGGAAACGCCATCACGATACCGACCAGCAGCACCAGGCCGGGATTGGCGCCGTACGCCTCGATCGCGGTCACCGGGCCCGGATGCGGGGGCACGAACACATGCATCACCGAAAAGGCGGCCGCGGCCGGTAGCCCGTACAGCAGCACCGGCCCGTCGAGCCGGCGGGCCACGGCGAAGATGATCGGCAGCATCACCACCAGACCGGCATCGAAGAAAATCGGAAAGCCCATGAACAGTGAGGCCAGGCCCAGGGCGAAGGGTGCACGTGCCTCGCCGAAGACCGCGACCATGCGATCGGCCAGCGCCCGTGCGCCACCGGAGTGCTCGACCAGCTTGCCGAGCATCGCCCCGAAGCCCACCAGCAGCGCGACCGAGCCGAGGGTCTCGCCGAAGTTCGACACCATCACGTCGACGATCGCGTCCGAAGGGATACCGGTGGCGAACGCCGTGGCCAGGCTGACGATGGCCAGCGCGAGAAAGGCGTGGACCTTAAAGCGGATGATCAGAACCAGCAGCAGGGCGACGGCGAACGCGGCGATGGCCAGCAAGGGCCCGGCGGTCAACGTCTGGGACCAGTTTTCCATGCGAGCCAACCCGGCGTCAGTGGATAAGAAGGGCCGCCTCTGCAGCGGCGGTCGCTGTACCCTGCACAGGGTCACAGAGGGCGGCGCGCCTGCCCATGCGACGATCGTATGGGGGCCGACCGCAATGGCCGGTTACCGCCCGGCTACCCGGGCGCGTCTTGCTCGGATGAATCGGCCCACTCGGGGCTGAACCCGCCGAGCATCGGATGGTACATCTCGTCGCCGGCGTGCTGGGTGAACTCGACGTTGAGCCGGTGTTCATCGATACCCAGCGTCGCGGCACAGATCGCGACCAGCTGCTGCGCCAGGCGCAGCCGGAGCTCGGCGTCGCGGCCTCGCCGGATATCGCACATCAGCACGTGGGCGGGCACCGGCTCGCCATCGACGATGCGCCAAAGGCCGGCTTCGCCGAGTTCGCGGATGGCGATGCTGATACGCCGGATGTCCATGGCCATGGTCTCGGCATAGGTTTCTGCCAGACGGCCGGCCAGCGTGCGCTTGGTATCCGCCGGGTAATGGCCGCAGACGTCGAGCTGGAGATATGGCATGGGCAGGTCTCAGACAGGGGCAGGATGGCGCGCGACGGCCACCGGCGTATCCCGGATCGGCCAGTGCAGGGCCGCGGCCAGCAGCGCGAGGGCGATCGAGGCGATCCAGGCCTGATCGTAACTGCCGGTCACCCGATACGACCAGCCCGCGGCCCAGGCGCCGAAGAAGCTGCCGAACTGATGGCTCATGAACACCACGCCGAACAGCAACGACAGATGCCGGACGCCGAATATCTGGCCGACCAGCCCGCTGGTCAGCGGCACCGTTCCCAGCCACAGGAAACCGATGGTCCCGGCGAATGTCAGCGCACTGGCCGACGACAGCGGCACCAGCACGAACACGGCGATCACTGCGGCCCGGGCCAGATACAGATACGACAGCACGTGTTTTTTGCTATAGCGGTCCGAGCAGTAGCCGAAGAAATACGAGCCGAAGATGTTGAACAGCCCGATGAGCGCCAGCGAGCCCGCGCCGACCGAGCCGCCCAGCCCGGCATCCGACAGATAAGCCGGCAGATGCGTGGACAGAAACGCGATATGAAAGCCGCAGACGAAAAAGCCGGCGTTGAGCAGAATGAAACCGGAATGGCTCACCGCGCCCCGGAGGGCCGCCCAGGATCCCTCGCCGAGCGTACCGTCGGCGGCCACGGTGTCCGGTTCGGCCCGGCCGGTTACCCCGCGGGCGAGCGCGATCATGAGTATCATCAGGCCGGCGAGCACCCACAGGGCAGTACGCCAGTCGCTGATGCCGATCAGTTCTTGGGTCAAGGGCACCACCAGGAACTGGCCGATCGATCCCCCGGCGGTGACGATGCCGAACGCCCGTCCGCGCTGATGGACCGGCACGACACGACCCACAGCGCCCAGGATCACCACGAACGTGGTGCCGGCCAGCGCCAGGCCGACCAGTACCCCCAGCGTGAGGTTTACGCCCAGGGCGTTGCCCACGGTCGCGGTCAACGCCAGGCCCAGTGCATAGAGCACGGCGCCGGCGACGATCGTGCGACCGGCGCCCAGGCGATCGGCGAGCGCGCCCACCGACGGTTGGACCAGCCCGAACAGCAGATTCTGAATGGCGATGGCCAGGCCGAAGGTTTCGCGGTTGACCGCGATATCGTGGGCCATGGGCAGCATGAACAACCCGAAGGCCTGACGGGCGCCCATCGACAGGGTCACGATCGCCGCGCCGCAGGCGACCATCACCCAGGGCGAGACACGACGCGCCGTCGGGGCGGTCATGCCGGGCCCGTCTCCAGGCATTCGGGCAGCGCGATCGGCAAATCGCGGTCGGCTGTCAGACAGGCGTCCATACGCGGGCCTGCATCACGCCAGCCGGGCAGGGGCCTCGCCATCGGGCTGCAACGTTCGAGCCGCTGCAGCGTGCTGTGCGGGTCTCCGATCGCCCGCGCCACAACGGCGCCGGATTGCAGACGCGTGATAGGCCGCAGCAGCCAGCACTGCGCGAGCTTCACTCCGGCCGATGCCGGCGGAGCGTCGCACGCCAAGCAGATCACCGAAGCGCTGGGTCGCCGCCGGCGGCAGGTACAGATCGTGTCGTCCATCCCCGTGCATATACACCGATTGCAGGTTCGTGCACAGGCCCGGGTCGCGTCAGCCCAGCGCCAGCCAGAGGCCCACGGCCATCATCAACGTGCCGGCGATCCGGTTGAGCAGGCGGACGTTGCGCGCCTCGCGCAGGAAAAAGCGTGCCGTGCTGCCGCCTCCGGCATAGATGAGCAGCGCGATGAACTCGATCACCAGTATGATGCCGACCAGCGCGATCAGCTGGGGCGCCAGCGCGCGGTCGGCATTGATGAACGGGGGCAGCAGGGCGATATCGAAGGCCCAGCCCTTGGGGTTGGCCACGGCCGTGACAAAGCCCTGGACGAGCAGCTGGCCGCGGCCGGCGCGCGTGCCGCTGTCGTCGTGCGTTTCGGGCATGGCCAGACTGCCCCTGGAAGCCCACATCATCACGCCGAGATAGATCAGGTATGCGCCGCCGGCCCATTTGAAGACCTCGAACAGCGCCGGATACCGCAACATGACCGTGGCAACGCCCACCACCGCGGACACCGCGGTCAGACCGACACCCGCGAGCTCGCCGATCATCATCCACAGGGTGCGGCGCACGCCCAGCGTCATGCCCAGGCCCATCGACAGCGTCATGCACAGACCGGGCGTCAGCGACACCAGAAAGAACGTCGGTACGAACACCGACAACACAGATAGATCGATCATGACGACAGAGGCTTCTAGACGCCGTGGACACGGCATCGGGCGATCAACGGCCCGCTACGCTGGGTGCGGATTGGCGTTTTTGCAATAGCCCCGTTGCACTCCGGGGTCGCTGGTCCGGCCGGCCAGGGCGTCGCCTCGGGACGCTAGCCCACCAGGCCGAACACGTTCAGCAGCGTATAGCCGCCCAGCGCGGTGGCCACGATCACTACCAGGCCGCCGAGCAGATTGCCGATCGTTCCGTTGCGATAGTCGCCGAGCAGTTCGGTTCGATTCATCACCCGCAGAAGGAACACGGCGATCAAGGGCAGAAGCAGGCCGTTGGCGGCCTGGGCGATCACGATCGCCTGGACCGGACTCTGACCGAACCAGGCGAACACCACGCCAATGCCGATGATGACCGCCCAGATTGCCTGGAACCGGCGATTGGCCAGCTCCGCCGGCCACCCCAGTGCACCGGCCACGGCATGGGCTCCGGCCAGCGGCGCGGTGATCGAACTGGTCATGCCAGCGGCGAACAGCCCCGCGGCAAAAAACCATTTCGCATAGACACCCAGCAGCGGCTCAAGCTGTTCGGCCATCTGGGCGGCGCTGTCGACGGTGGCGCCCTGGCCATGAAAAGCCGCCGCCGCGGTAATCACGATAGCCAGGGTGATCAGCCCGCCGAGTATGATCGAGGCCGCGCTGTCCAGGCGCGACGCCTTCAGAGCCGATGCGGTGGGCAGGGAATCGGGCCATTTGTCCTGAACGGCGGCTGCATGGAGGAAGAAGTTGTAGGTCACCACGGTCGTGCCGATCAGCGCGATGACGCTCAGCCAGGCGCCGTCGGGCACGGCGGGGGCGAACAGGCCGGACGCGAGATCGCTCGGCGACGGGCCGATCATCACCGCGGTCGCAATGAATACCACGCTCATCAACAGCACGAGTGCAATCAGCACCCGCTCGATAAGCCGGTAACGGCCGCTGGCCAGCAGCGCGAAGGCGGCCGCGCCGACGGCCAGCGCCCATCCGCGCGGTGACCCGCCCGTGATCGTGGCCAGACCGAGCGCGCCGCCGGTGAGGTTGCCGGTTTCGAACGCAGCGGTCCCGAAGCCGATGGCCACCACCACCAGAGCGATCGCCGCCCATCGCCACAGGCCGTGCCCGAAACTGGTGGCCAGTGCCTGGCCCAGCCCCAGCCGAGCGACGATACCCAGCCGAGCGCACATTTCCTGTAGCACCAGTGTCGCGGCGATAGAGAACAGCAGCGCCCATAAGAGCGCATAGCCGGTGGTCGCTCCGACCACGCTGGCGGTGGTGACGGTGCCCGGCCCGATAAAGGCCGCAGCGACCAGCAAACCGGGGCCGAACCGACGCAGGCGATCTGTCATGGCGGCGAACCAATTACAGGATTCGCGGCCAGCATCGCACAGACCGGAGCTGGCCGATCGGGTCTAATCTAAAGTCGTCTGTCGCGGCGGCGCGTGGCCCGCTTAGGCTGGAAGCCAATCCAATCAATGGAAGGAAGCTGCACATGACCGAACGACTCCGGGACAAGGTCGCCATCATCACGGGTGCGACGAGCGGTATCGGCAAGGCCAGCGCACGTCTGTTCGCCGCGCAGGGCGCCCAGGTGGTGCTGGCCGCCCGAGGCGTCGAGGCCGGCCAGGCGCTGGCCAACGAAATCGGCGACAACGCGATCTTCGTGGCCACGGACGTATCGCACGAGGCGGACATGTCCGCGCTGGTCGACGCGGCGATGAGCCGGTTCGGCCGTGTCGATTGTCTGTTCAACAATGCCGGGGCCGGTGAGCGGAGCACGGCCGAGACTATCACCGAAGCCGATTTCGATGCGGTGATGCGGCTGCTGGCCGGCAGCGTGGCGTTCGGCATCAAGCATGCCGCTCGAGTCATGAAGCCCCAGGGCGGGGGCAGCATCATCAACAACGCCAGCATCGCCGGCCATCGGCTGGGTCAGGGTGGCTACCTGTATTCCGGTGCCAAGGCGGCGGTGAGTCATTTCACCCGGATCGCCGGCGTCGAACTGGGCCCGGCCGGGATTCGAGTCAACGCGATCTCTCCCGGTGCGATCGCCACGCCGATCTTCTGGGGTGGCTCGGCACGGGCGGCCACGCTCAGCGACGCCGAGAATCAGGCCAAGCTCGACAAGCTCACCGACAACCTTGCCCGGGCCACGCCGACGCCACGAGCCGGCCATGCCGATGATATCGCCCAGGCGGCCGTCTTTCTGGCCAGCGACGAGGCAACATTCATCAATTGTCACGATCTGGTCGTCGACGGCGGCCGGATTGCCCTGTTCAACGAGCGCCAATGAGCCGCCGTCGGCGCCATGTGTGCATACAACATCGATAATTCAGGCGCGCTGGCGACGCGTGTGCCTCTTACGCAGGATTTGGGGCGCCAACGCTTGGGGCGGGCGCTGACTCACCGGATGTTCTTTGTATCGACGAGCGAGCCGCCCGGCCGACCAATAGGGGCTTGGCAGGTAATCAAATGAAATTCGCGGGTTGGATTCGGGTGGGCGCCTCATAGTTGACTTAAATTTAACGTGAAACCACCTGTCGGCGTGTAGCCTGTGGGCTTTACCGTACGAGATCCCAGCATGCAGCAGACCGATGCGACCAAGCCGTTCCAGGGCGCCCGCAGCGGCCGAGTTTATCGACAGCGCCGCTATCGGGGTGTGTTCCAGCGTCTGGTCGCTTGGCGCGAACAACGCCTGGCCAGCGTCCTGCTGTCCGTGCCTCATGCCGGCTGCAACGGGCATATCGTGGATCTGCCCTGCGGATACGGCCGGTTCCTTCCGCTGCTGCGTCGTCGCGACTTCCGCGTGACCGGCATGGATCAATCCCAGGCGATGGTCGATCTGTACCGTCAGGACGAGGCCTTTCGCGACGGACGCGATCATGCCGAGCGGGCCGATGTGCTCGAGCCGCTACCGGTCGGTGCGGCATCGGCACGACGCGTGCTCTGTGTTCGGCTGTTCCAGCATCTGCATCATGGCGAGCTGCGGATACGGGCACTCAAGACGCTGGCGAACAACCGGCGCCAGATCGTGATGACCTATTACGACGACGCCTGTCTGCATTACTGGACCAAGCGGGCCGTCATGCGTCTCAAGGGGCGCAAGGTACGGGTGAAGATGATTCCCCGTCGGCTGTTCGAGTCCGAGGTCGCCGCGGCCGGCCTGCGTGTGATCAAGCGGGTGAAGCTGTTCCCCGGCGTACATGCCCAGACCTGGGTGGTACTCGCCCCTGCCGGTAACGAATAGCCTGCGGCGGCCGCGGTGCTTCGCGTTCGACACGCGCGGCCGGCATGCGACGTTCGGTGCATTGTATACGGTTGACGCTAATGCAAGAATCGAAACGGTGTTTCACTATGCGGTTGCGTAGGGCAGCCGTTATCGACAAGGGCGATCGAATGATGGGGAATAAAACGCTGCGTCACTGGTGTGTGGCCGTATTGCTGGCCGGCAGTGCGATCGGGGCAGGGGCACAGGAACTGCCCAAGACGATGATCTGGACCTCCTACGACCTGGGCGCCTCGGGCTACGCCGAAGCCTCCGCCATCGCGGATGCCTTTGGCCGGCAATACGGTACACGGGTACGGATCCAGCCGTCGGGATCGGGTATCGGCCGGCTGCAACCGGTACTGACCGGCCGCGCTGACCTCGGCTTCCTGGCGACCGAGACGTTCTTTGCCACCGAAGGGCTGTTCGACTTCGCCGATCGCCGCTTCGGCCCGCAGGATCTGCGCGTGCTGGTCGGCAAGCCCAACTCCTTCGATATGGCCACGGCCGCGGACGCCGGCATCGAGACGGTGGCCGACGTCAAGGGCAAGCGCGTCGCCTACGCGGCCGGCAATCCCTCGGCGAATCTCAAGTGTGATGCAATTCTCGCCTTCGCCGGGCTGACCCGCGATGACGTGAACGCGATCATGTTCCCGACCTATGCAGCGGCCATGAGCTCGCTGTCGGAGAACAAGGCCGATGCCACCTGCACGGTGACTGCTACCGGTCAGATGTACGAACTGGCCGAGTCGCCGCGTGGTATCCACTGGCTCACGCTCGATCCCGACGACCGCGAAGGCTGGGATCGTCTCAGTGCGGTCGCGCCGTTGTTCACGCCGGTCAGCGAAAGCCATGGTGCCGGGCTCAAGGAGGGTGAGCCGGTCGATATGATGGCCTATCGCTACCCGGTGCTGGTCACCCGTGGCGATACCAGCGACGACGAGGCCTATGCGATTACCAAGGCGTTGGACGAGACCTACGACCTGTACAAGAACGCCACCGCCACGGCCTCGCGCTACGAGCTGTCCAAATCCGGCAAACCGCCGATCGATGCCCCTTTCCATCCGGGCGCGGTGCGCTATCTCAAGGAAAAAGGTATCTGGACCGATGCCGATACGCAGTGGAACGAAGCACGCCTGGCGCGTCTTGAGGCGCTGCGCACGGCCTGGGACAAGGCGGTCGACGAGGGTCAGGACATGAGCGACGACGAGTTCGCCGACCTGTGGGCCAAGCGTCGTCAACAGACGCTTGCGGGTCTTCAATAGTCGGCTTCGATGAGCGCGCGGGGCCGTTCATCCGGTCCCGCGCCGCAGGCCGTACGGGTCAGCCAGCGCCACCGCGAGCCGATACAGCCGAGCGTCCTTGGCGAGCTGCCGTGCCGTGACGGCTATCGCGGCTTCAGTGGGTCGCACTACGGAACTGCAGGCCCAGGCCACTCGTCCTGGTCGGCGCCCGTCATTCGATGCCGTGGTGCCGCCGATGCAGAGCGCGGACCTGGGTATCGAACGGCGCGACCGGCCCGGCCACGGGTACGCCCGGCGCGATATCGCCGATCGGCCAAGGCGTGACCGGCGGGCGCGCGGCACCCATGGCGTCCAGCCAGGCCACCAGCTGCGCCGACGAGCTGGCATAGACGATCCGGCCGAGCCCGACCCAGGCATGGGCCGCGGCGCACATCGGGCAATGTTCACCGGAGGTGTAGACCGTGGCCGCCGCGCGTTCGCGCGCACTCATGTGGGCGGCGGCCCATTGAGCCAGGGCGAGTTCGGGATGGCGCGTGGCATCGCCTGCGGCGATTCGGTTCCGGTCCTCGGCGCATACCCGGCCATGGGCGTCGACCAGGACCGAGCCAAACGGTTCATCGCCGGCCGCCAGTGCCTCGGCGGCCAGTTCCACACAGCGTTTCAGATGGATTCTTGTCTGATCGTCGGTCATGGGTACTTCCGTGCGGTCATGAAGGTTCGGGCGCGGCCGCTGCCGGCGGCCAAGGCGAGTATTTCATGGCCGCCTTCCCCCGGGTGGTCGTGGCATGGCATTCAACTTGCTTTGTCCATGCCAGGAATGATGCCGGCATGGCTCGATGCCGGCCCCTGAAAGGATGGGCCATGGAAGACAGGCAGCTCGCGAACCCGACCGGGACAGGCCGGCGGGCGCTGGCGCTGACCGCGGGCGGCGCTCGCGGCGCGTATCAAGCCGGTGTGCTTCAACGGGTCGGCGAGATATCGGCGCTGCGCGATCGGCCGGTACCGTTCGAGATCATCACCGGTGCGTCGGCTGGCGCGATCAACGGTGCGGCTGTCGCGGCCTATTCCGAGTCTCTGGGGGCAGGTACCCGGCGCCTGGCCGATCTGTGGAGCGGACTGACCGTCCAACAGGTCTATCGCACCGGACCGGGCGCGGTATGGGCGAACGCGCGCCGGCTCGCTGCCGATTTCACGATTGGCCGGCTGACGGGCAGCACGCATACTCAGGCGCTGCTGGATGCCACGCCGCTTCGCGCGCTGCTCGAGCGCGAACTGCCGATGGCTGGCGTTGCGCGGGCCATCGCCGCCGGCCGTCTGCATGCGCTGGCGATCACCGCGGCCGGCTATCATTCCGGCAAGTCCTATACCTTCATACAAGGCGTGCGAGGCCACGCGCTGTGGCGCAAGAGCCGGCGTATCGCGCTGGCCGCGACGCTGGAGGCGGCGCATGTCTGCGCCTCCAGTGCGATTCCGCTGGTCTTCGCCCCGGTGGCGCTGTCGACCGGATCCACCGTCGCCTGGTTCGGCGACGGTGCGATGCGCCTGACCAACCCGCTCAGCCCAGCGATCCGGCTGGGCGCGGATCGCCTGCTGGCTATCGGTATCCGTTGTCATCGTACCGCCGACGACTTGACCGATCGCGAACTGGCCACCGCCGCGCCCGACCTGGATTCGCTCGGGCTGCCCAGGCGGCCACCGTTGGCCCAGATCTGCGGTGTGTTTCTCAATGCGCTTTTCCTGGACCATCTCGATGCGGATATCGACCACCTGTTGCGTATGAACGCGCTGGTCGAGGCTTATACCGAACCGGGCGCGGCCCGACTCGCCGAGCTGCGCGAACCCATGCGCGTGATCGAGCCGCTGGTGATGTCGCCGTCGCAGGATTTCGCCGAAATCGCGCACGGGCTGTTGCACCGGCTGCCGAGGACCGTTCGATGGATGCTCGACGCGCTGGGGCGGCCGGACCCCCGCAGCGCTGATCTGACCAGCTACCTGCTGTTCGACCCTGAATACACGCGTGCGCTGATCGATATCGGCTATCGCGATGCGAGCGAGCGTATCGACGAGATCGAGACGTTTCTGCGCAGCTGAGCCCCCGGGTATGCTGTCGGGCCCGTCTTCGATAGGTGCCTCCCATGACGACCCATTCGTACCCGGCATGCCGCCGGCCGCTGCTGCGATGAGCACGGTCGATTTCCGATACCGGCTGCGCGTGCGCTACGGCGAGTGCGACGCCCAGCACGTGGTCTTCAATGCGCGTTATGCCGATTATGTCGACCTGGCCATGACCGAGTTCATGCGCGCAATCGGCCGCGACTACCGGGCGCTGCTGGCCCGTGGGCTGGACAATCAGGTGGTCAAACTCGCGCTCGAATGGGTCGCACCGGCCCGTTTCGACGAGGTGGTCGACGTCCAGGTTCGGTGTACGCAGGTCGGCCGGACGTCGTTCAACATGGCCTATTCCATCCGGCATGCGGCGACTGACCGGCCACTGTGCGACGCCCAGGCAGTCTACGTGATGATGGCCACTGAACCCTTCGCAAAGACACCGGTCCCAGACGATCTGCGGGCGGCACTCGTGGCCGGTGCGCCGGGCACGATGATCGACCACAGCGGCGGCTGAAGCCTGGCGGCGCACGCGTGGTGCGGCTTGCAATGCCGGCCCACGACCATGATATTCATAGTGCGAGCGATGCAGACGCCGAGCGACGGCGCCGGACGGCCGCCCGCAGGGGCGCTACGCAACGGAGGCATGGTCATGGCAACCGGTTGGGCCCGTGAGGGCGCAGTACAGGAACAGATTGATTCGACCGTACAGGATGCGGTGGATCAGGCACGCCGACAGCTCGAAGGCGTCGGTGAGAGCCTGACCCATTGTGCCGAATGCGACGAACCCATCCCCGAGGCGCGTCGCGAGGCGATCCAGGGTGTGCGGCTGTGTGTGAACTGTCAGGCGGAAGCCGACAAGCGCGCGGGCCATGGCGCCGGCTTCAACCGGCGCGGCAGCAAGGACAGCCAGCTGCGCTGAGTACGGGTTCGTTCAGACGCCAGGCCCGTTCCAAAGATCGGCTACGCCGCCGCGCGTGCCGAACACCGGATCACGTTCGGGTGTGCGTACGGCCGCGATACGGGCGCGTGCGCCGCGATAGGCTTGCGCATCGTCGGTACGGCACAGATCCCAGTCCTGCTGGTCGGTCGGGTAGGCAGCGGTCAACTGAAAATCCGGGCTCGCTTGGTGCCGGCAGTGGCCGGTGCCGGCGGGCAAGATCAGTACGTCGCCTCGGCTCACCTCGATGACCTGACCGGCCTCGCCGCCCAACTCAAGCAGGGCTCGGCCTGCGACCACGGCCAGCGTCTCGTGGGCGATCGCGTGGTAATGATGAAAATCGAACACGCCGCCCCGCCATTGAGCCGGCCAGCCGTGCGCCGCGAACACGGTATCGAAGATATCGCCCAGCGCGGCGATATCGGGTATTGAACCCGGCCGATGCACGATCACCGGCAGGGCGCTGTTCGGCGTCCGGCCATCGTCGTAGAAACGCCAGGTTCGATGCGTCGCGCCCGCGCCGAACATCCGCGCGATATGTCGGGCCGCATCGGTCATGGGGCGACAGCGTGCCTAGATGCTGTACAGCGGGCCGGCGTGTGCCGGCTCCAGCCGGATGACGCCGTCGGTCATCCAGCAGCCTCGACAGGGCGGGCCTGGCTGGCGCGAGAGCAAGAAGACATAGGCACTTTGCCGGCCGTCGGGCTGGGTCAGTTCGGCCAGGATACGGGCGCGGTCGTTGTCCACAATCTGAGGCGTGATACGGGCCGAGACATGAGTGAGCATGTCGGCATAGCGGCGTTCAAGCATATCGGCGAAAGCCGTGGGCGCACCGATCGCAGCGCGGTTGGCCGGCGAGGCATAGCGATAGGCGGCGGCGGTGTCGCCGTCGCGCAGTGCGGCCAGCTGAGCGCGCACCACCGCCGACGGTGACAGCGAGGCATCCGGGCCGGCAGCGCCGGCGACCGGGGCCATCGCGCCGGCCAGGGCGATCAGCACGGCCCAGACAACCGTGGCCCGGACAGGGTGTCCGCGTGGGTAACGATTCGGCATGGCAGTCTCGATATCGCGGAATACGGTTTATCCATCATTGCGCGATCGGTGCACGCGCGCCAGCGGTCAGGGCCGATCGGGGTGCGGCGTATCGGCGCCGGTCTCGTGCGACGCGCCCGGCGGGTTCTGCGGGTCGGGCACGCCGCGCCGGATCGCCTGCGAGAAATCCTCACTGGCATGGCCGTTCACGTCCGAGGCAAGCGCACGATCGTTGATATACCCGAGCCGGTGCAGTTCGGCGAACGGCCGGCGCGTGTCGAGCGCGCCGAGGTCGTAGATATAGTCGGGCAGATAGCCTGACAGGATCAGCCGCACATCCCACGGCAGCCCTGGCACGATTCGCTTGACCATGTCGTAGACAATGGTGGTGCAATTGGAGGTGAGCGTGTTGTAGAACCGCGGACGGCGCTGAAGCTGCTGTGCCTCGTCGACATAGGCGGCGAACAGGCTGCGACGTTCGGCGGCCGGCATGGCGACTCGATACAGATAGACCTGCTCGCCACGTACGTTCGAGCGGGTACGCACGATATCGCGCTCGTCGGCGGCCACCAGCACCAGTTCGGATTCCTTGAAGAAGTCAGCGATCGGCGAGAACTGCTGGCCGCGGGTGCGGCGTACCTCGACCGAGAACACCAGATAACGGCCGTCGGCAAAGCCGAAGCTGACGAGCGTATGGGCGATCTTCGGCCCCATCCAGTAGGAGACCACCAGATCGACCGATGTCAGCTGCGACAGATCGTATTGACGCGATTCCCAGCGCGCGGTGAAATCCTCGCGGCTGCTGTGCCAGGCGAAATTGCGGACATTGTCGAGCGTGACGATGTCGCCGGTGATACGAGCGTCCAGCAGACGCGCCACGTCCGGCGCCCAGTTCTTGTCCTGGCGCGGCGTGATCGTACTCCACCAGACGAACACCCCGGCGAAGGTCAGCGCGAATACTGCCAGGGCCCATAGACGCGCGGCGGCATGGCCAGGTACGCACAGGCTGGCGAGCACCGCCAGCCCGAGCAGGCTCCAGCCGATCACGAGGATCAGCGTCGCTGCCAGTGTGTCCGGGCCGCGAAACCACAGTGCCAGCCCGCCCCAGGCCGCCGCGGCGGCGATGATCAGGGCCAGCGGGCCGCGCCAGGCCAGGCTCAGCAGTAGATCGGGCATGGGCACGGCGCAGGACGATGCGCCGGCACGATGCAGTGGGCGACGATAGCGAGCATGGCCGGCATGCTAGCCGACCGAGACGGCCCTGTCGCGCTCAGGGTTCGGGAGAATCCCGGTAGTGGCGTTCGTTGGCCTTGGGCGGTACCCACTGGTAAAGCCAGGTCTCGGTGAGTGCGCGATCACCGCTGCGCAGGTACAGACGGATCGATACCGATTCGTCCGAGCGGTTTTCCGGCTCCCAGTCGAAGATCGCCCGGTAGCCCTGGATCGGCTCGAAACGACGGATCTGGACCATGCCGAGCTTGCCTCGCGAGACTTCCACTTGGGCCGAGATCGGCGTGTCCGCGGGCAGGCTGGCCAGCGGCTCGCCGACGAAATCCACTGCGAAGCGGCGCGCGTAGCTCTCCGGCGCCTTCTCTCCGGGAATCCAGCCTTCGGGGACGTTGCCCATGCCCGACCAGGTCTTTTCGACCTGTGCGAGCGTGGGCGAGACCGGCGGCAGCGGCCACCAGTAGAGCTTGTAGCCATAGGACAGATGCGCGCCGGCAGTGACCGGATCGTCCGGCACCCAGAACGCGCCGATGTTGTCGACGGTTTCGCCGACGGTCGGCAGCTCGAGCAGGGCGATCTGTCCGGCTCCCCACTCGCCGGTCGGCTCGACCCACAGACTCGGCCGGCGGTTGTACCAAGCCACATCGTCGCGGTAGTTGTCGAACTCGTGGTCGTGCTGGACCAGACCGAAACCGCGCGGATTGGTATCGGTAAAGGCGTTGTACTGAAGCGAGCGCGGGTTGAACAGCGGCCGGCAGACCCATTCTCCGTTGCCGCGCCACATCTCCAAGCGGTCGGAGTCGTGGACCTGCGGATGAATGGTATCCACGGCCTGCGGCTGGCTCGTGCCCTTGAGGAACATGCTCGTCATCGGTGCGATGCCCAGGCGCTCGATACCGGTGCGCGTATACAGATCCATGGTGACGTCCATGGTCGTGCCCTGATCGCCCCAGCCGATATCGAACCGGTAGGCGCCGGCGAGGCTGGGCGAATCCAGCAGCGCGTAGACCGTCACCGCGTCATCGCCGTCGCCGGGATGGACGAACCAGAAATCGGTGAAATCCGGGAACTCCTCCGGCCGGTCGAGGCCGATATCCACGGCCACGCCCCGGGCAGACAGGCCGTACTGCTTGTTGCGATCGATCGCCCGGAAATAGCTGGCACCGAGAAAGGCCGCCACCTCCTGGATCGGGCTCTGCTCGCCGTTGACGGCCAGGCGAAAGCCGGCAAAGCCCAGGTCCTGGCCGGCCAGCGTGGCCGGATCGACGCCGCTGCTGTCGTAGTTGAACAGCTCGGGACGGAAATGGATACGACGCGAGCGGCCGTTTTCATCCACGGCATGCATGGCCACCGGCTGGTTGAACTGCATGCCGACATGAAAGAAATGGATACGCAGATCGGTCGCCGAATCGCCGTTCCAGAGCGCATGGCCACGGTCGTACTGGATCTTCTGATAATCCAGCGGTGCCAGCTTGGCCAGTGAATCGGGTAGCTGTTCGGCGCGGGAAACGTAGGGCTTGCCTGCCAGCTCGCGCGCGTGCTGCTTGAGCCAGTCGAAATCGAAATGCGGGTTGTCGGTTTCGCCCTCGATCATGCGGGCCAGGGCGGGCAGCGTCGGTAGCCCGAAGGTCGCCAGCGCACACGACGCCTTCAGCAGGGTCCGTCGATTCATGGTCAGGCCTTGATGGAATTCAGCGTTGAGACAGGTCCGGCCGACAAGGGTTCCACGCCTGCGCGGCGAATGCCAGCGCTGGTCCTGTGCCCGACGCTGGCCCGTGCACGCGGGCCGGGCGAAGCGCAATCGTGGCGCACCCCCGGCCTGTGGTATCGGTGCGTCGCCCCCCTGCAGCGGGCAACGTCTCGGATCCGGCGCCTAGCCGGCCGGGTTGCGCGTCGGCGAGGTGCGGCCGTGGGTCATGTACAGCGCAAGGCCCGTGAACAACAGACCGCCCACGAGGTTGCCGAGCACCACCGGGATCTCGTTCCACAGCCACCAGTCGCCCACCGTGAAATTGCCGCCCATGAGCAGACCGAGTGGAAACAGATACATGTTGACCACGGCATGCTCGAACACCAGCCCGAAGAACATCGCGATCGGCATCCACATCGCGATCACCTTGCCGGCGACCGAACTGGACAGCATCGCGCCGACCACGCCCAGGCAGACGAACCAGTTGCAGAGCATGCCGCGCACGAACACTTCGATCAGACCGGCAAACCCGGCTTCCTTGAAGCCGACCGAACGCGCTTCGGCGGCATGCGCGAACGCCTGGCCGACGTCGTTGGGCGCGGCCGAGAACGCGTGGGTCAGAGTCACCCCGATCATGATCGCGACCATCACCGAACCGATCAGGTTGCCGACGAACACCAGCGCCCAGTTGCGCAGCAAACCACCGAAATGGCAGCCGCGACGTCTGTCCAGCAGGGCCAGGGGGACGAGCGCGAACACGCCGGTGACCAGATCGAAGCCCATCAGATTGAGAATCGCGAACCCCACCGGAAAGATCAGGGCGCCGACCATCGGGATGCCGGTCTGGACCGCCGCGGTCACCGCGAAGCATACGGCCACCGCGAGCACCGCACCCGCCATGATGGCGCGAATGAGCACATCCCGGGTGCCCATGAAGATCTTGGTTTCGCCGGCGTCCACCATCTTCCGGGTGAAATCGGCAGGTGAGAGATAGTCCATGATGCCCTCCTGGTTCGCTGAATGCCGGGTGCGTCGCCGCGTGGCATATGTCGTGCGCAGCGACTGCCGGCTGGGACGACGGTCGTGCACATGGCGAAGCACAGGCTGTGCCAATCCTTGCGGCACGGCGACTTGCGATCGGGGTGACGGCCGGCCCGGGCCGTGAAGTCGGCGCCTGCACGCTAGCGGTGCAGGCCGGCGCTCGGCGTGCTCAGGCTTCGAAGCCGCCCAGGAATGCCTCGGCTTCATTCTGCAGTTCGGTACGCAGTTCGATCATGCGCCGGGCATAGGCATTGAGCTGGCGGGCGTGCTCGGTGTCGGGTACGAAAGGCTCGATCGGCAGGGGTTTGCCGGCATCGTCCACGGCCACGAACACCAGGATGCAATGGGTGGTGTATCGACGCTCCGCATCGCGGGGGTTGCGTGCATGCACGCTCACCGAAATATGCATGCTGGTGCGCCCGGTGTGCATGAGCTCGGCGCGCAGTTCCACCAGATCGCCTACGTTGATCGGGCGCAGGAAACGAATGCCACCCACATAAGCGGTTACGCAGTAGCTCGACGACCAGTTGGCAGCACAGGTGTAGCCGGCGTGGTCGATCCACTTCATCACGTTGCCGCCGTGTACCTTGCCACCGAAGTTGACATCGGACGGCTCGGCGAGGAATCGCAGCGTGATGTGGCTGGCGGGCGTTGCGCTCATGACAGACAGAACCAGGGAATGGCCGCCCAGTCTAGCCTGCGCCGGCTCGTCAGGTCAGGCTAGACTGGCGATCCGGTTCACCCGCTTGGTCCTGTCATGAAACTTCTCGGCTCCGGCACCTCGCCATTCGTGCGTCGTATCCGCCTGCTTCTGGGCGATACCGACTACGAGTTCGACAGTCTCGATATCTACGGCGCGGATCGAGACGTACTGCGTAAGCGCAACCCCGCGCTCAAGATTCCCATGCTGATCGACGGCGATCAGTCGATCTTCGATTCGCGCGTGATCGCACGCTATCTCACCGCGAAGATGGGGCTGACGCCGCTGAGTTGGGCGCAGGAGAACCAGCTCACGCTGGTGGACGCGGTCAACGATTCCGGCGTCACGCTGGCGCTGTCCAAGCGCTCGGGCATCGATATCGACCAGGGCGCGATGTTCTACGACCTGCAACGCGAACGCATCCGGATGTCGATCGATGCGCTGGCCGAACAGGCCGGTGCCGGCGCGTTCGACGAATGGCATTACCCGGCCATCTGTGTGTACTGTTTGGTCGACTGGATGGAACTGCGCAATCTGTTCGATTTCAGCGAGCATCCTGCGTTGCTGGCTGTTCGCGAGCGTCACGCGGATCGGCCGATGGTCGCCGAGACCGACCCGCGTCGGGCCGGCTGAAGGCGCTGAATCTTACCCCTGCGCAACACCTGAGGCTGCCATGAGCCGACTCTACGACGACGCCCACCGGGCGCTACAGGATGTCTTCGGCAGCCGCGCGCTTGCCGATCGAATCGAAGACGTGGCGATGAGCACGACGGTCGACGATCAAGCGCAGGCGTTCATCGAGTCGCGCGATCTGTTCTTTCTGAGCAGTCTGGATGCAGCCGGCCGGCCCACGGTGTCCTACAAGGGTGGGCCGCGCGGTGTGGTGCGAGTCGTCGATGAGCAGACGCTGGCATTTCCCAATTACGACGGCAACGGCATGTATCTGTCGATGGGCAATGCCCGGGCTCGGGCCGAGGTCGGGCTGTTGTTCATCGACTTCGAAACGCCGCACCGTCTGCGGGTACAGGGTCGGGCCGAGGTCAGCCGGGACGATCCGCTGATGGAAACCTTCCCCGAGGCGGATCTGCTGGTCCGCGTGCATATCCACGAACTCTGGCAGAACTGTCCGCGTTATATTCATCGATACCGGCGAGTGGCCGACTCGCGCTATGTGCCGACCCCGGGACAGACGACGCCGCTGGCCGGGTGGAAACGTATCGAGGGCCTGCAGGACGTGCTCGACGCCGAGGATCGGTCACGGGCCGAGGCGGCCGGCCGGATTAGCGAAGACACCTGGATCGACCAGATCAAGCGCGGCGATCCTGAAGCCTGATGCGTGCAAGCCGCTGATTCAAAGCGGTTCCACATGGATCATGGGGCCGAATCCTCGGCTTCGACCGGGCCTAGCGCCGTGCCGAGCTGTACCGATGCGTCATGTTTGTCGTATACACAGATCAGCTGGCTGCGACGTTCGGCCCGCTCGGCCACGCCGTCGATGAGCGCCAGCCCGTAGTCGGCCGAGCCGAACGGATCGACCCGAACCCGGATATCGCTCAGATGCGGCTGGGCGGCGGCCGTACAGCGGTTTTCGACATCGGCACGAAAGCTCTCCCAGGCCGCCTCGCTCGAGGCATGGGCCGTAGAGACGACAGGCTCGGCCAGTATGAGCGCGAACAGGGCGAAACATCGCCGTCGGCCAGCGGTGCGGTGGCGGTGACCGCAGGGCCGGGCGTACACATTCGAGCGTCTGGACATGGACAAAACCTCCGCGGTCAGTGTCGACCGAGGATCGGTGCGTTCACCCGTCGGCTGGCTGAACGGAGTCGCTCATATCGGGTATGGATCGAGCTGGACATGAGCCAGTCGCTCGGCATGCATCTCGATTTCACCCGCATAACGACGATCGCCGCGCCGATAGAACTCGAAGCCGTAGCGGCGCTTGAGACAGATCTGGCCGCGTTCGTCGCGACCCAGACGAATACCCTTGAACGCGAGCTCGTCGATGAAGCTCACTTCGGCGGCTTCACAGGCCTCGAGCGCGGCGCGGCGGGCTCTGGCCTTGGCCCCCATGGATTGCCACCACAACAGTGCAAGCACGGCCAGACCGAGCAGCCAGGGAAAGAACTCGAACATGTCGTCCGGCCTCGCGCTCAATCGCCCCGGGCGTCGGCCGGCAAAAGCCGCGCGCGGGCGACTTCGGCAATGTTTCGACAACCGGCCAGGGCCATGGTGAGTTCGAAGTCGGCCGCCAGATTGTCGATGACCTCGCCCACGCCGGCTTCGCCGGCCAGGGCCAGCCCGTAGGCATAGGGGCGCCCGAGCCCGACTGCGCTTGCGCCCAGCGCGAGTGCCTTGAACAGATCGGCGCCGCCGCGTACGCCGGAATCCAGAATGACCGGCAGATCGGGCGCCGCGGCCACGATCTCGGGCAGCGCGTTCAGGCTGGCGCGCGCGCCATCGACCTGGCGGCCGCCGTGGTTGGACACGATCAACCCGTCCACGCCATGCGCTACGGCGAGCCGGGCATCATCGCCATCGAGCACGCCCTTGAGCACGATCGGCAGGCGTGTACGTTCGCGCAGCCATGCCAGATCGTCCCAGCTGATATTGGGGCGCGAATAGGTGGCAATGAAATGCCGCACCGCTGCCAGTGCATCGCCGCTGGTCAACGCGCGCAGGCCCGATCCGGGGTAATGACGTGCCGCGGCCACGACGTTGCGCAGCGTGCGGGTGGTGATCGGCGGCCGGGGGCCGTCGTCCGCGGCCTCGCGCAGTGCCGAGCGAAAGACCGTATCGGAGGTGTATTGGGCAATACCCTGGCCGAGCAGAAACGGCAGATGAGCCAGGTCCAGATCGCGCGGGCGCCAGCCCAGCAGGGTGGTGTCGAGCGTGACCACCAGCGCACTGCAGCCGCAGCCCTCGGCGCGGGCCACCAGCGACTCGACCAGCGCATCGGATTTCGACCAGTACAGCTGGAACCAGCGCGGCGCGCCGGGGCGCAAGCGCTCCATGGCATCGGCGCACTGTTCCATCGACCGACTGGCCTGGTTGGAGAAGATCATCGGTACGCCGCGCTCGGCCGCCGCGCGAGCCACTCCGACATCGGCATCGTTATGCGCCATTTCCAGTACGCCGATCGGGCAGAGCAGGAAAGGCGACGGCAGACGCTGGCCGAACAACTCGATGGATGTGTCGCGCGTGGCGACGTCCCGAAGCATGCGCGGCACGATGCGCCACCGCTCGAAGGCCGCCCGGTTGGCCGCCATCGTCGACTCGCGGCCCGCCCCACCGGCGATATAGGCAAAGGCCTCGGCCGACAGTCGATCGCCGGCGGCGCGCTCGAGCGCATCGTAGTCGACCGGTACGCAGGGCCGACGCCCGGCCATGCCGTGGCGATAGATCGCCTGCTGGCGCGCAACGGTGCCCCCGGCGTTGTGTCCGCCTGGCTCGTTCATGCGTGCGCCGGTCTTACTCACGGTGCCGGCGCCAGCGGCGCGAACAACTCTGGCTCATTATCGGCTCCGCAATCGCAATACTCATCCCGTGAGACTAGCAATTCGAGGCCGGGGCGGGCGCGATTTCACTCGGTGGGGTGGCCTGGGCGAGCTCGACCGGGTCGTGGCTGCAGAATACCCGCACGGTGTCGTCGTCGAGCGCGAGCTCGCGCAGACGCGCCTGGTTGGTTCGGCGCTGACCGTTGTCCAGCGCCATGGCGGCCTCGAACAGACGCAGACCGAGCGGGCAACCGGCATGTCGCGCCATCTGGTCGCGATGAAAATAGGCATCACCCGCATGCAGCAGCCAGCCCGCGCCCTGACGGACGGCGATCGCCGCATGGCCGCGGGTATGGCCGGCCGTGGGTACCAGCAGGATGTCCGGGTCAAGTCCGGTCAGCGCCTGCACCGCTTCGAAGCCGTGCCAGCGCTCGCCTTCGGGGGCATACAGGGCCCACTCGGTCCGTGCCGGCCATTGGGCCGGGCGATAACGATCGCGTTCCTTGAGATGCCGACGCGCCTGCGCCGCGGCGTGCTCGGCGGCCAGCACGTGCACACGCGCATTGGGGAAATCGCCGATGCCACCGGCATGATCGACATCGAGATGGGTCAGCACGATATGGCGAACGTCGGCGACCGAAAATCCCAGTGCCTCGATCTGGTACTTTGCCGTCTCGCGTGGGTCCAGTGCCGGGCGCACGACATGCCAGAACATGCGTCCGAGACGCTGCGCGCCGGCCCGAACGTCGGTGGTGCCCAACCCGGTGTCGACAAGCGTCAGCCCATGGGTAGTCTCGATCAGCAGGCAGTGGCATACCAGGCCGGTGAACGCGCCGCCGCGATGTTCGAGTGAAAACCCGGCGACCGGGTGCATGCTGGCGCAATTGAGATGATGTATCCGTGGGTCGGCCATGAGGCTCCATCGGGTGAACAGCTCGGCTAGAATCTAGAATATCGGCTGCTACGGCGGCGTGTTGACCAAGGGGCGTTCGTGGGCGCGTTACTCGAAGAGATTGCCATCTTTCTGGCGGCCGCAGTTATCGCGGTGCCGATCGCCCAGCGGCTCGGTCTGGGGTCGGTGCTTGGTTATCTGATCGCGGGCGTGGTCATCGGGCCGTGGGCGCTGGGCCTGATCGCCGAAGTCGAGCAGGTCATGCATATCGCCGAGTTCGGCGTGGTGCTGTTGCTGTTCATCATTGGCCTGGAGATGCAGCCGCGACGGCTGTGGGCGCTGCGCAAGACCATCATCGGTCTGGGCGGGCTGCAGGTCGCGGCCACCGCCGCCGCGCTGGCGCTCGCCGCGGCCAGCGTCATGCAGTTGCCCTTCGCCCCGGCGCTGGTCGCAGGGCTGGCCCTGGCGCTGTCGTCGACGGCCTTCGCGCTGCAACTGCTGTCCGAGCGCGGTGAGTTGACCGCCAAGCACGGGCGCGCAGCGTTCGCGATCCTGCTGTTCCAGGATCTGGCCGTGATCCCCATTCTCGCACTGCTGCCGCTGCTGACTTATGGCAGCGAATCGGTCAGCTTCATCGGCGCGGTGCTCGAGACCGCCAAGATCGCGGCCGTGCTCGGTGCCATGGTGGTGGGCGGTCATTATCTGCTGCGCCCGATCTTCCGTTTGGTCGCGGCCACCCGCATGCCCGAGATTTTCACGGCGATGACCCTGCTGATCGTGGTCGGCACCGCGGTGGTGATGGAAGCCACCGGTGTATCGGTCGCGCTTGGTGCGTTCGTGGCCGGTGTGCTGCTGGCCGACTCGGAATACCGGCACGAACTGGAAGCCAACGTCGAACCGTTCAAGGATCTGCTCATCGGTCTGTTCTTCATCTCGGTGGGCATGTCGATCAACCTCGGGCTGATCATTGCCCAGCCGCTCTACCTGCTTGCGCTCACGCTCGGTCTGATCGGGCTCAAGGCAGCGATCCTGTTCGTGCTCGCGCGGCGCAACGGTCTGAGCTGGGCCGCGTCGCGCAGCTTGGCGGCCTATCTGCCGCAGGGCGGCGAATTCGCGTTCGTGATTCTGTCCACGGCGGTCGCGGGCGGCCTGTTCGTCCAGCCCGAAGCCGATCTGCTGGTCGCAACGGTCACGTTGTCGATGGTCGGCACGCCGCTTTTGGTGGGGCTGGTCTCGCTCTACAACCGGCTGCGTACGAAAAAGACCGAGCCCGCCTTCGATCGTATCGAGACCTCCGAACACCCGGTGATCATTGCCGGCTTCGGCCGCGTCGGCCAGATTGTGGCCCGCGTGCTGAGGGCCAAGCATATCGGTTTCACTGCGCTGGAGATCAATCCCGACCAGGTCGATTTCGTGCGCAAGTACGGCAATAAGGTCTACTACGGTGACGCCTCGCGGCTGGACCTGCTGCGTGCAGCACGGGCCGAGGAGGCCCAGCTGTTCGTGCTCGCCATCGACGACGAGGCAGCATCCATTCGAACCGCGCAGACCGTGCGTTCGCATTTCCCAGAGCTCAAGATCGTGGCCCGGGCGCGCAACCGGCATCATGCCTACGAGCTGATGGATCTGGGTATCACCGTGCTACAGCGCGAGACGTTTCTGTCCAGCCTGGAGCTGGCCGGCGATGCAATGAAGGCGCTGGGGCTCAAGTCCGACGAGATCGACCGAGCCAAGCGCCTGTTTCGCAGCCATGACGAAAAGCGCCTGTTCGAGCATCACGACGCCGCCGATGACGAAACGCGCTATGCCAAACTGGTGATGCAGGCCGCCGCCGAGCTGGAGGAACAGTTCGAACGCGATGCGCGCGAACATGCCGGTGAAGACGAGCCGCAGGCCAGGCGGGCCTGACGGGTGGTCTGGCCCGGCCACGTCGTCCGGCGCGGGGCGCGGGCGTCGGGGCCTGTTTTACCAGGCAGGCGTATCGGGCCATCGCCGGGTGCCCATAAGTTACCGCCGGAGCGCGGTCGATCGACGATCGAGATACGGCCTGGGCCGTGTGCTCTGCCCCGGCGGCACGGTACGGAGCGGTCCTGAGGTAATCGGATCGGGCCGGCTCATGGGCCAAGTCGCGATGCAGCTCGGCAAGCACCGCCGTGGCCTGCCTGCGATCACACGCTAGCCGGCCAGCAGACCGCGTTCGCGTCGCCGCTCGTTAAGATACTCGGTCAGTGCAAAGCCCGACAGCAGCCAGAAGCCGCCGACCAGCAACCCGGCAGCGATATCGCTGGCGAAATGCACCGACAGGATCGCCCGGCTGGCCGCGATCAGCGCGATCAGTGCGCAGCCCCAGTAACCTACCTCGAAGCGTCGCCATACCCCGGGCAGATCGCGGGCTATGGCATAGATGATGAAACCGTAGACCGCGATCGCGCCAGTGGCATGGCCGCTGGGGAACGACGGCGTCGACGCACTGGCAAAGGTCAGAAAATCCGGCCGGTCGCGGTCGATCGCGTACTTGCCGATATAAGTGAGCGTCTGCGAGCCGATGACGGTCAGCAGCAGGCCGGGAATATACTGGCTGCGGCGGTCGGCCCAGAGAAAACCGGTGGCCACGATGGTGATGGCGATCAGCGTCTCCAGATTGGCCAGCGCGGTAATCGCACCGACCAGATGCAGGAACGTCGGATCACGCAGTACGTTGAGCGCCACATTGACCTGCTGATCGAACTGGGTGAGTTCCTCGCCTTCGAACAGATCCTCCAGCAGGCCGCCGCCGAGAAACACGAGATAGACCGCCAGCGCGGTCATCAACGTGAGCGGCAGGCCGGAAAACCGGTCCACGGCCAGGCGTCGCGCGACGAATGCGCTCGTACGGGGCAGACGTTGCTGAATGGCGTGGAGCAACCGGCGCCGGCGGGCCAGGCCGGTGATGCCGCGGCCCAGCCGCGGCCCGGAGAAGGCGATTGCCCGCCACAGCCACCAGGCCAAGATATGGCCGGCCACGAGCAGCCCGATCAGGCCGGCCAGCAACTGCCAGAACGGCAATGGCGTCATGTAATACACGAAAAAGGATACGCTGTACTCAGTATAGCCTCGTTAACCCGGGTTTTTAGAATGGATGCCACACGAATGGCCGTGCGCTGGATCGCGCGGGCGGGCTACGGCGCGCGCGGCCTGGTGTATCTCGCCGTGGGTGTGCTGGCGCTGCATGCCGCGCTGGAATTCGAGGAGGCGCGCGATGTGCGCGGCGCCATGCGCGAGATCAATCAGCACGCCGGTGGCACGATGGTGCTTGTGGGGCTGGCAGTCGGCCTGGCGGCCTACGGCATCTGGCGCCTGGTGCAGACGCTGCTCGATGTCGACGATCATGGCTGGAACCCGCGGGCGCTGGCGGTGCGCGGGGGGCTGCTGGTCAGCGCCGTGCTGCATGCCTCGCTGGCCTGGGGGTGTCTGCAGATTGCGCTGCAGTGGTCGACCAGCGGCAGCAAGCCGGTCCAGCACGCGGTCGCACGCACGCTGGAGTGGCCCTACGGTCGTCCGCTGGTCGTGGTCGGCGGTGTGGTCGTGGTCGGCGCGGGTATCGCGCATCTGAGCAAGGCCGCCCGAGGCGGGTTCCGGAAATGGTTCGATGCGTCGCCCACGGCCATGCGCTGGATCGATCCGGTCAGCCGCTTCGGGTTGAGCGCCCGCGGCCTGCTGTTTCTGGGCATGGGCGCCTTTGTCGTGTATTCGGCGATCACGCTCGATGCCTCCGACGCGCGCGGTATCGAAGGCGTGATGCTCTGGATCCAGGAGCGGGTCTACGGGCGTGTCCTGCTGGGCGTGCTTTCGCTCGGGGTGATTGCCTTTGGCGCCTACAGCATCATCGAAGCGTTCGTGCGCCGTGTGGGCCTGGGCGGCTATTGAACCGGCCGCTCAGGCGATGAGCATTGCATCGCCATAGCTCAGAAATCGATATTCGGCGCGTTTGGCGTGTTCGTAGGCAGCCAGAATCGTGTCCCGGCCGGCAAACGCGCTGACCAGCATCAACAGACTCGACTGCGGCTCGTGGAAGTTGGTCAGCATCGCATTGACCACGTGAAAACGATCGCCTGGGGTGAGAAACAGCGCGGTTTCGCCCTCGTACGGCCGGAGTTCGCCCTCTGCGCCCGGTTGCCGAGCCGCACTTTCGAGCGTGCGTACCACGGTCGTGCCGACGGCTACGATCCGGCCGCCGGCGGCCCGCGTGGTCGCGATGCGTTTGCACAGCGATTCGGTGACCCGGATCCGTTCGGCGTGCAGGCGCTGGTCGCGCACGTCGCCTTCGCGCAGGCGCTGATAAGTGCCCGAGCCGACATGCAGCGTCACGTAATCCGTGCCCACGCCGCGTTCGTCGAGCGCGTCGAGCAGGGCACGGTCGAAATGCAGTCCGGCCGTGGGTGCGGCCACGGCACCGTCATGGCGGGCCCAGACGGTCTGGTAGCGGCTGCGGTCGCCCGTCGTATCGGCGCGGCGAATATAAGGCGGCAGCGGGATATGACCTTCGGCGTCGAGCAGCCCGGCGATGCTGTCGCCGTCGATCAGGCTGAGCGTATAGAGCTCGCCTTCGCGCGCATCGACGCCCAGCCTGTGACCGCCGATGGTGATCGTCACACCGGCCCGTGGTGGCTTGTTGGCGCGAATCTTGGCTGAAATACGGCCGCTGTCGAGCACCCGTTCGAGCATCACCTCAACGCGCCCGCCACTGTCCTTATATCCGAACAGACGGGCGGCCAGTACACGCGTGTCGTTGAAGACCAGCAGATCGCCCGGGGCCAGCAGCGCCGGCAGATCGACGATCTGCCGATCGGCTCGCGCGGAGCCGTCGCGTGCGACGTGCAGCAGACGCGAATCGCTCCGACGGGCCAGCGGCTGCTGGGCGATACGAGCCTCGGGCAGATCGTAGTCGAAGTCGCGCTTGTCCATGGGCGGCCATTCGCCGAAAGATCGGATCAGGGCGCGGATTCTGGCCAGTCGCGGCGATGGCGGCAAGTCGCTGCGGCATTCAGGTACCGTTCGTCAAAAGCCGTAGAATGAATACGGGTGAGCGGGAATGGCTCCTGTCGGCTGTCGACGTGCTCCGTTCCACGCTTGCCACCCCGCCCGGGGCGGGCGCGCCGCACGCGACGCCCGGGCGTCCACCCATGCCGAGGCGATGCTGCAACTCTACGAATACGAAGGCTGCCCGTTCTGCCGCTTGGTGCGTGAGACACTCACCGAGCTAGATATCGCCGTGCTGATCCTTCCGTGCCCGCGCGGTGGCTCACGATTCCGACCGCTGGCCAGAGCGGTCGGCGGCCGCGAGCAGTTTCCGCTGCTGGTCGACGACGATACCGATACCGTGCTCTACGAATCCGGCGAGATCATCGCTTATCTGCGTTCGCGGTATGGCCAGCGTCGGCCGCAAGGCGTTGTCTCGCCGGGGTGGCCGCCGCGGCTGGCCTCAACGGCGTTATGCCACGCCGAGACTCCGCGGCGGGCCATGCCAGCGCAGCCGCTGGAGCTTTACGGCGTCGACACGAGCCCGGGTTCGCGCGGCGTGCGCGAGACCTTGTGCACGCTGGAGCTGGCCTATGTAAGGCACAACGCGGGCGAGGCACGCCATGCCGACGAAAAGCCGTCGGGAATGCGACAACGCAGGTGTGCGCATGCGCCGGCCGAGCAGCGCAATTGTACGGCCACGGTCGCACAGACCGGGGCTGAGCAGCGGGCCTGTCTGATCGACCCCAACACGGGCATATGCCTGTACGAATCAGCGGATATCGACGGTTATCTGCATCGCACCTACGGGCCCTGACACAGGAGTTTTCATGGACAAGCGTTTTCAATGGGTGATGGGCTGCGCGCTGGTGCTGGTCCTGGCGGGCTGTGCCAGCCAGAAGCCGGTGCTCTATCCCAACGCCACCCTCAACCAGCGGGGCCAGGCGGCCGGTGATCAGGCCATCCAGGGCTGCATGCATCGCGCCCAGGCGGCAGGTCTGGATTATTCCAAGGGCGGTACCGTGCGGCGCACGGCCGAAAGCGGCGCGGTCGGCGGTGCCGGTGGCGCCGTGGCCGGGGCGATCTACGGCAGCGTTGGCCGCGGAGCGGCCGCAGGCGCAGCCGGCGGGGCGACTGCAGGGCTGATCCGCAGCCTGTTCGCGCGCAACGATCCTGCGCCGGTCTACCGGTCGTATGTCAATCGCTGTTTGGCCGAGCAGGGTTACGAGCCGATCGGCTGGAACTGAAAGCGCCGGCGGCATCCGCGCTCGGATGATCGAGATAGCGCCGGTCGGTGACTAGCGCTATCTTGAGCGTGGTCGCGTGGACCGCAACAGGGGTTTGTCATGAGCTTTCTAGGCGAATTCAAGGCATTTGCCGTGCGCGGCAATGTCATCGATCTGGCCGTGGGTCTGGTCATCGGCTCGGCGTTCGGCAAGATCGTATCGTCGCTGGTCGCCGATATCATTTCGCCGCCGCTGGGCATCCTGATCGGCGGGGTCGATTTCTCCAACCTGAGCCTGACGTTGCGCCAGGCGGCCGGCGATACGCCTGCGGTGACGTTGAATTACGGCCTGTTCATTCAGACGATCATCAGCTTCATCATCGTCGCTTTCGCGATCTTCGTGGTGGTACGCGCCATCAATTCGCTCAAGCGCAAGGAAGCCGAAGCACCGAGCGCGCCGCCGGCGCCCTCCAAGGAAGAACTGCTGCTGACCGAAATACGCGACGCGCTGCGCCAGCAGAATGCGGCGGGCCGGACAGATCAGCCGTGATCGGTACGTACGGCGGGCGCTAGCGCAACCGCCGGGCCCATACGCGCAGCGCGAGGGCATAGCCGATTGCCATCTGACGAGCAATGGCGATCTCCACCGGGGTTGTCGCAACTCGGGTGGTGGCCCGCAGACGCGATGTCCAGTGCACCCGACAGCGTGCGCCCTGTTGGCCGAGCGGCTCGATGAGCAGACGCGCACCGATATGCTCGATCGGCAGCGGCGATTCGATGATGCGATAGGCCATCGATACGCCGGGACGATATTCGGTGATTCGCTCGACGAACGTCGCACCGGGCAGGCGCAGCACGCGTTCGGCGCCGACGCCGTTGCGCTCCGGGTGGCCTTCGACGCGCAGCTCTGCCGAACGTATGCCGGGCAGCCTGGCGTAGCCGGCGTGATCGGCAATCACATCGAAGGCGGTGGCGGCGTCGGTTTCGAAGATCCGGTCGACGTGAAGACTCTGCATGAGACAGGGCAGGTGCGATTTTGCGCGCATGCTATCGCGTTTGGCCGCGCTTGCGCAGAGCCAGCGGTTACACCGTACGGGCTCGGTGGATGACCCCGACGCGGAGCAATACAGGCGCCGGTATTCTGTTTCGGTCGAAGGACGGTTTTCACCCGGGTGGTTTGCCTGTGCGGCCTGCGCTCGTTGCACCCTGCTGGAGAGGTTTCGCGACGGTGCAACAGCATGCCGCCACGCGGGTTTTGTTCTAGACTGAAGCGGTCTACAACTTGGGGGAAATGCCATGAAGGGTCGATGCACCCGAGGCGCGCAGGCTGCCGCGCTGTGTCTGAGTTTCCTGGCCGGCGGCTGTGTCATCAGCCAGCCGGAGCCGCGCAGCGTCGGCCCGCTCGACGAGCCGATTGACGCATTCGAAGCCGTCGGCGCGCCCGATCGTAGCGGCGGCGCCCCGCAGAGCGACCGTGATCTGCTGTCCACCGATATCCAGCGCCTGCAGAATGCCCGCGAGACCTATGAAAACGAGCAGCGTCGGCTGAGCGCCGAGCGACAGCGCGAGCAGGCCGAATGCCGGCAGCGACCGGACTCGCGCCAGGTACAGATCCAGGACGGCACCGGCGATCCGGCCGCCACCTATTGCCAGCCGGCCGACGAGGATCGTTAGCCTGGCGGCCGAACGCTTGCACCCGCGGCTGATCGTCGCCATGTTGAAGACATGAGCGATACTGCCGATTCCTGTTCCAAGACCGATGTGTTCGACCTGGCATGGGTCAATCGACAGGCCGCGCTGGGCGAGCCGTGGTTTTTCGCCCAGCAGCCCAGTCCGCTGGGTTCGCCGTATCCGATCGTGTTCAACGACGATGTCGCCGCGCTGCTGGATATCGATGGCGACGCCGCGCGCGCCAGTGGTTATGCCCAGGTGCTGTCGGGCAATCAGGTGCCGCCAGGCGCGGCGCCGGTCTCGCATCGCTACGGCGGCCATCAGTTCGGCGTATGGGCAGGCCAGCTCGGCGATGGCCGTGCGATTACGCTCGGCGACATTCGCAACAGCCGTGGCGAGCGATACGAGATTCAGCTCAAGGGGGCCGGTAAGACGCCGTTTTCCCGCTTTGCCGACGGGCGTGCGGTGCTGCGCTCGGCGGTGCGGGAGTATCTGGCCAGCGAGGCGCTGGCTGCGCTGAACATTCCCACCACGCGTGCGCTGGCCATCGTCGGCAGCGACGATCCGGTGTATCGGGAAACCGTGGAGACCGCCGCGGTCATGACCCGGGTCGCACCGAGTCTCGTGCGCTTCGGCAGCTTCGAGCTGCTGTTCGAAGGCCGTCGCTTCGACGATCTAGCGCCCCTGGCCGACCACGTCATCGAAGGCCATTTCCCGCAGCTGGCCGATATCGACGACGAGCGAGACCGGCACAAGGCCTGGATCGAGCGGGTCATCGAACTCACCGCCGAGCTTATCGCCGACTGGCAGGCGGTGGGTTTCTGTCACGGCGTGCTCAATACCGACAACATGTCGGTATTGGGGCTGACGCTCGACTATGGCCCGTACGGCTTCATGGACAGCTTCGATCCGGGCTGGATCTGCAATCACACCGATCAGGCCGGCCGCTATGCCTATGATCAGCAGCCCCATGTCGGGCTTTGGAATCTGGGCCGGTTCGTGCAGTCGGTGCTGCCCTTGCTGTCGGGCGTGCCCGACGACGCGGTGGCCATGGGGCAACAGTTGCTAACGCGTTATCGCCAGCACTACGACCGTGCCTACATGGCACGTATGCGTGCCAAGCTCGGCCTGCTCGATGAACGCGATGCCGACCGTGCGCTTATCGAATCGCTGCTCAGGACGATGGCGCGTGACGGCGCCGATTTCACCCGTACATTCCGGGCGCTCGGTCATGTCTCGGCCGCCCCGCAGGCCGTCGATGCGCCGTTCGTGGATGAATTTGCCGATCGCGCGGCCGCCTCGGCATGGCTGGCCGACTGGCGGGCACGGCTTGGCCAGACCGACGCCGACGACGCGCCGCGGGCCGAGCGCATGGCGCTGACCAACCCCAAGTTCATCCTGCGCAATTATCTGGCCCAGAACGCGATCGATCGCGCCGCCGAGGGCGATACCGCGGAGATCGAGCGATTGCACGCGGTGCTGCGCCACCCGTTCGACGAACAGCCCGAATACGAGGCCTACGCCAGACTACCGCCCGACTGGGCACGCGGACTGGTGCTCAGCTGTTCGTCATAGGCTCCGGCGTTGGCCGGCTACGGGCATTCACCCCGTGGATCGACGGGCGCTGCCGGTGGCTGCGCATTCCGGCCGCCGTAGCCGATGGATCACCGGCGGCCGTTCAGCCTGCCGCGAGCACCCGTGGACCGCCCTGCGGCCGGCTGTCGTCACAAGCCGTCGAGCCGGCCTGGGTCACGGCCGCTGACGTCGCCCGGTGCGCGTTGTGCGCCGGCAAAGACGGGCCCGGCCGCTCAGGGTTTGACGTCCGGTAAGTCCTTGAGCGGATGATCGCCGTCCCAGGGGGCTCGAAAATGGGCGTCGACATAGTCGGCCGGGACTTCGGAGACCGATTCGAAATGCCAATGAGGTTGGCGATCCTTGTCCACGAGCAGGGCGCGTACGCCCTCGGCGAAATCGGGATGGCGACAGCACTGCAGCGCCATCCGCAATTCGCGCATGACGGCCTGCTTGAGCGACAGATAGCGTCCGTCGCGCAGCTGGCGAGCGATGAGATGCGCACTGACCGGACAGCCACCGTCAAGGTTGGCCGCGGATTCAGCCAGCCAGGGGTCGTCGCTGGCCACCAGCTTGCGGATGCTGCTTACGATGCCCGCGAGCGTGGCGGCATCGGTGGCCTCGCGGATGGTCGCGGCATGGGCCAGGAGCCGCGACTCGGCCAGTGTCGGCGGGCGTTCCTGGGAGAAGCGCCGTAGCACACGCGACACAGCGCTATGCGGCGCGCTCCAGTCGTCGATTCGTGCCAGGGCGGCCAGCACTTCGTCATGGGCGGCGTGTTCGATGGCACGGTCGGCCAGGCCGGCGACCAGCGCATCTTCGCCGGCCAGGGTTGCGCCGGTCAGCGCCACAAACAGGCCGAGACGCGGTGGCATGCGATTGAAAAACCAGGTCGCGCCACAGTCGGGGAACAGCCCGATCCTGATTTCGGGCATGGCCAGCGCCGAGGTTTCGGTCACCACGCGGTGTGATGCGCCCGAGAACACGCCCATGCCACCGCCCATGACCAGCCCGTGTCCCCAGGCCAGACAGGGCGTGGAAAGCATGTGAATGGCATGACAGAGGCGGTACTCCAGCGTGAGAAACCGGCTCGGATAATCCGGATCGCCCTGGCCGGTCATGCTTTTATAGAGCGCCACGATATGGCCGCCGGCACAGAAGGCGCGAGTATCGGCCGAGCGGATCACGATACAGGCGATATCGGTATCGGCATCCCAGGCCAGCAGCTGGCGGTAGAGCGGCTCGAGCATGTCGAGCGTCAAGGCGTTCAACGCCGCCGGATTGTTGAGGGTCACCAGCGCCAGGCGCTTGCCGGTGGCGGCTTCGCGTTCTTCGAACAGGATCAGGTCGTCGCTCATCGGTCTCGTGCTCGCCAGAATGGTCGATCGGCGTCGTGGGCTGCGAATGCTCGCCTGATTGTGCGCCGCCGGGCAAGTCTGTGTTTTGCACGTAATCTACAAACTGATGCGGCTGTGATAATTTATCTGACGCTGCCGGGCGTTTTCCGGCGATTCTTCGAAAAGAAACAGGAGTTTTGATTATGACCAAAACGCTGCTGAAATCCGCGTTCGTGATTGGCGTTGTCGCTGCGGCGGCTGGCTGCGCGAGCAATGGGGACGCGACCCAGTCCCAGATCGACCAGGCCATGCGCAAGGCGGAGTCGGCCCAGACGACGGCCAACGAAGCGCAGCGTACGGCCAACCGTGCCATGCAGACCGCTCAGGAAGCCAAGTCCATGTCGCAGGCGAACTCGCAGCGCATCGAGCGCATGTTCGAGTCCTCGCAGCGCAAGTAAGCGCACGCGAGTCCTGCATGGCCCGGCTAGGGTCAGCGAAAAAACCCCGCCTGGTGCGGGGTTTTTTTTGGGCCGCCGTCCTGGCGGCGGCTCGCACGCCCGGCTGGCGATGCGGGGTCGATCCCGTCAGGATAGCGGCATGAATCTCGATGACTTCACCCTGGCCGGTATTGCGGCCGATTATCGAAACGGCGCGCTGAGCCCGCGTCAGGTGATCGAGCAGTGTCAGGCCAATTACGCCCGGCATGCACGTTCGCTGGATGCCTATCGCTACTGGGCCGGGCCGGGGCTGGCCGCTCAGGCGGATCTGGCTGCGCGTGCGTTCGAGTGCGGACACGATACCGGGCCATTGCAGGGCATGCCCTGCTCGGTGAAGGATATCTACGGCGTCGCCGGTATGGATATCTTTGCCGGCTCGCCGCGCGCGTTGCCCGATCCCTGGCAGCGGCCGGGACCGATGGTCCGGCGCTTGTCGCGCGAGCTGGCGATCGTCACCGGCAAGACCCATACGGTGGAGTTCGCCTATGGCGGGCTCGGCACCAACCCACACTGGCCGGTGCCCATCAACCCCTGGGATGTCGCTGCCGAACGCGTACCCGGCGGCTCCAGCGCCGGTGCGGGTGTCAGCCTCGCCACCGGCTCGGCGCTGGTCGCACTGGGCACCGATACCGCCGGCTCGGTGCGCGTACCGGCGAGCATGACCGGCCAGGTCGGGCTCAAGACCACGCACGGGCGCTGGTCGCTGGAAGGCATCGTGCCGCTGAGCCCTTCGCTGGATACCGCGGGGCTGCTTACGCGCACGGTGGCAGACATGACCTATGCCTTCGGCGCGTTCGATGGTACGCCCGTGCCGGAACGCGCCGAGGTCGCCGGTCTACGCATCGGCGTGCCCGACGGCTTCTTCTGGGACGACTGCGATGCCGGCGTAGCCGAAACCGTCACCTGCGCGCTCGAAGAACTCGAGCAAGCCGGCGCCCGTCGACAGACGCTCGAACTCGGCGGCGTCGAGGCGGCATTCGCCTGCTTTTGCGAAGGCGGACTGGTGCCGCCGGAACTCCACACGTTCCTGTCGCGCGAACTGCCGGAATGGATCGATACCCTCGATCCGATCGTCCGGCGGCGGCTGGATGCCGGCGCAGACCTGTCGGCCACCGAATATCTCGCGCGCAAACAGCGATTCGGCCGCCTGGGCGCCGAGGCCGCCGACCGGCTGGCCTCGGTCGATATGCTCGCCGTGCCCACCGTGGCCGTGACGCCGCCACGCCGGGCTGACGTGGTCGCGGGCGACGACTATGCGCGCTGCAACGTGCGCGCGTTGCGCAATACCTGTATCGCCAACCTGTTCGGCCTGTGTGCGCTCACCCTGCCGGTTGGCCGGGATCGTGCCGGCCTGCCCGTGGGGCTGATGCTGATGGCGCGGCCCTGGCAGGAGCCGGCGTTGCTGGCTGCCGCCGGCGCGATCGAGCGCTGTCTGGGCAGCTGCCGCGAGCGTCTGGGCACGCCGCCGCGCCTGGTTGGCGCAGCGGGCTGAGGCGAGCCGGAACACGCCCGGCCATCGTGCGAATACACCGGCCTCGGCCCGCGCCGACGCCGGGGGCGCACTCGGATCACGGACTCGGACGGAACACGGTCTGAGAAAAAGCCTCGGCCGGCCCTAGTTCGCGCCGACGCGCACGCCGATCGGTTCGGGTATGCCGTCGGCGGTCTCGACGACCTTCTGGGCACGGTCCCAGTCCACCGGGGCGTTGCCGTGGCTCTTGGTCGCGGCAATCAGTTCCTCGACCCAGGGCGTGTACGAACGCACGGGCGCATCGCCGTTGGCATCCGGCGGATGCGATTCGATATACAGCGTGCTGCCTTCCCAGCCGATCTTGTACGGCTGACTGATGATATTCACCGGCGTACCGGGATCGACCATCGAGAACAGCGCCGCGATGTCCTCCGGGTAGAGACGAATACAGCCGTGCGAGACCTTGAGCCCGATACCGGCCGGCTTGTTGGTGCCATGCAGCAGGTAGGAGGGCATGCCGAGATACAGCGCGTGCTGACCCAGGGGGTTGTCCGGGCTGGCAGGCACCACCGCGGGCAGCGGATCGCCGGCCTTGGCGTGCTCGGCGCGGATGGAACTCGGCGGTGTCCAGGTGGGGTCGGCTTTCTTGCGCACTACGGTGGTCTTGCCCAGCGGGGTCGACCAGCCCTCGCGGCCGATGCCCAGCGGGTAGGTGACGACCTTGCCGGCGTACTTGTGCCCCTTGGGCGGGAAGTAGTACACCCGCATTTCGGGAATATTGATGACCAGCCCGCGACGCGGTGCATCCGGCAGCACATAGCGCGTGGGGATGACCATGGGCGTGCCCTCGCCGGGCAGCCACGGGTCGACATCGGGGTTGGCCAGGCGCAGCTCGCGATAGCCCACGTTGTACTGACGTGCCAGCTTGACGAAGGTGTCGGACTCCTTGGTCTTGATGTGCTGCAGTTCGCCGACCAGATCGGAGTTGTCCGGTGGCATGTCGTAGACCGCCGCGATCGAGGGCGCTACAACGCTCAGGCTCGTGAGTAGCGCGGCGATAAGGCCCAGCGCGAACGATCGACACATCTTCATGGCGTTAAGTTATCCGGTAGGCGCGGACGCGCGTAATCGATATCAAGCCTGCCGTCCGACGTGGCGGCGATCAAGGGGCCAGGCGCTCGATTTGCCAGTGGTCGTCGTGCGCATCGCGCACGTACTGCAGGCGATCGTGAAGCCGGCTGCGTCGGGCCTGCCAGAATTCGATCGCATCGGGTACGAGCGCGTAGCCACCCCAGTGTTCGGGGCGTTCGACCGCGCGACCGGCGAAACGTGCCTCGGTTTCGGCCAGCCGCTGTTCGAGTTCGTCGCGGCCTGCCAGCACGCGGCTCTGCGGCGAGGCATGGGCACCGAGACGGCTGCCGCGCGAACGGTTCTCGAAATAGGCGTTCGAGGTATCGGCGTCGAGCTTGCGAACCCGGCCGGTAACGCGTACCTGACGTTCGCAGCGTTCCCACCAGAACACCAGGGCTGCGCGCGGGTGTGCGGCCAGGGCCCGCCCCTTGCGGCTGTCGTAATTGGTATAGAACCTGAAGCCGTCGATATCGAAGCCCTTGAGCAACACGATGCGCGCCGACGGATTGCCGTCGGCGTCCACCGTGGCCAGCGTCATCGCGGTGGGCTCGACCATGCCCGAGTTCCGGGCATGGTCGTACCAGTCGGCGAACAACGCCAGCGGGTCGGCGGGCACGCGTGACTCGACCAGATCGGCGCGATCCAGCGTACCCTGCCATGCGCTTGGCTGGTCGGCCATCAGTCTTCGAGCGTGAACCCGACCTTGACCGTGACCTGCCAGTGCGCGATCTCGCCGTTTTCGATATGACCGCGGGTGCCGGTGACCTGAAACCAGCGCATCTGCTTGATGGTCTTCGAGGCCTCGGAGATGGCCTTGCGTACGGCGTCTTCCTGGCTGGTTTCCGAAGAACCGGTCAGCTCGACCGACTTGTACACATTGTCGCTCATTGTGTTTCCAAAAAAGGTTGAGAAAGAGTCGGCAAGAGCCTACGCCGGCCGGCCGAACGGCTCAAGCGGCTGCCGAACAGGCGTTCGTTATGGTACAACGCGGCACTCACACTCGAACGTGGAAACCGCAATAATGAAAGCCATCCGGATTGTTGACACCGACAACGGCACCTCCGCCGATATCACCGACATGGAGATCGCAGACCTGTCCGACGGCAATGTCGTCATTCGGTCGCAGTACTCCTCGCTCAACTTCAAGGATGCGCTGGCGATCACGGGCAAGGGCAAGATTGCCCGCAAACGGCCGCTCAACGCCGGCATCGACGTGGCCGGTGTGGTCGAGGAAAGCGATGACGATCGCTTCGCGCCGGGCGACGAAGTCGTGGTGACCGGCTGGTTCTTGAGCGAGACCCGCGACGGCGGTCTGGCCGAATATGTGCGCGTGCCGGGTGATCTGGTGATCAAGCGCCCGGACGGGCTGAGCCTGTGGGAAACCATGGCGCTGGGCACGGCGGGCTTTACTGCCGGCATGGCGATCAAGCGCATGGAAGACAATTTCCAGACGCCCGCCGACGGGCCGGTCCTGGTCACCGGTGCAACCGGCGGTGTGGGCATGTTCGCTGTCGACCTGCTGGCACGGCGCGGCTATGAAGTGACCGCCGTCTCCCGCAAGGCCGACGCCGAAGGCGATTTCCTCAAGAAGCTGGGCGCGACCAACGTCATCACGCCCGATGCGCTCGATCTGGAGGGCAAGCCGCTGGGCAAGCCGGTCTACGCCGGCGCCATCGACTCGGTCGGTGCCGATCTGCTGGCCAACATCTGTGCCCAGATCCAGCCCTATGGCAACGTTGCCGCGATCGGGCTGGCCGGCGGGCCGAAACTGTCCACGACGGTGATGCCGTTCATTCTGCGCGGCGTCTCGCTGCTTGGCGTTCATTCGGTGGAGTGCCCGCAGGCGTGGCGCGAGCAGATCTGGGCCCAGCTGGCCGGTGAGCACAAGCCTGCCCATCTACAGACCATCGCCGCCGAAACCGTGGGTCTGGCCGAGGTCTTCGGTGTGTGTGACAAGATCATGGCCGGCGAGAACACCGGCCGTACGGTCGTCGATATCAACGCCTGAGCAAACCCGCACCGGTCGTCGAGGTCGACCGCAGCACGTTTTCGAGGAGCGATACGATGAGCAAGACCGAGAACAGCGCCGGCCTGGCCGGTGTGACCGCCGGCAAGACGGCGATCTGCACCGTCGGAAAGCAGGGCGTCGGCCTGACCTATCGCGGCTATCTGATTCAGGATCTGGCCGCCAAGGCCGAGTTCGAGGAAGTCGCCTATCTGATGCTCTACGGTGAGCTGCCCACAGCCGGGCAGCTCGACGACTACAAGCAGCGCTTGGCCGGCATGCGGGGCCTGCCCGACGCGGTCAGGACCGCACTCGAGTTGTTGCCTGCGAACACTCACCCGATGGATGTGATGCGTACCGGCGCCTCGGTGCTCGGTACCATCGAGCAGGAGAACGATCCGAGTCGCCAGCACGAGGTCGCCGATCGGCTGCTGGCGGCGTTCCCCTCGATGCTGCTTTACTGGTATCACTTCGTTGAATCCGGCAAGCGGATCGAGGTCGACACCGACGACGACAAGGTCGGCGCGCATTTTCTGCATCTGCTCCACGGAGAAGTGCCCTCCGAGGACGCAGTGCGCTGCATGTCCACCTCGCTGATCCTCTACGCCGAGCACGAGTTCAATGCCTCGACGTTCACCGCGCGGGTGATCACGGCAACGCTGAGTGACTTTTATTCGGCTGTAGTGGGGGCCATCGGCGCGCTGCGCGGCCCGCTGCACGGCGGGGCCAATGAGAAGGCCATGGAGCTGATCCAGACCTTCAAGGACCCCGACGACGCCGAGGCGGGTCTGAAGAGGATGCTGGCCGACAAGGAAAAGATCATGGGCTTCGGGCATCGCGTCTACAAGACCGGGGACCCGCGCAACGCCATCATCAAGGAATGGTCGGAAAA
The DNA here is from genome assembly GCF_040361275.1 of Salinisphaera sp. T31B1. NCBI lineage: Bacteria > Pseudomonadati > Pseudomonadota > Gammaproteobacteria > Salinisphaerales > Salinisphaeraceae > Salinisphaera > Salinisphaera sp. T31B1. The sequence goes on from NZ_APNH01000001.1 coordinate 685,029, forward strand.
GCTTGCCGGCGACGACCCGTACAAGCGCAATCTGTATGCGATCTCCGAGCGCCTGGAGCAGGTCATGCAGGATGAAAAGGGCATGTTTCCCAACGCGGATTTCTACCATGCCACGGCGTATCACTTCCTGGGCATCCCGACGATGCTGTTCACGCCGATCTTCGTGATCTCGCGCTTGACCGGCTGGGGTGCGCACATCTTCGAACAGCGCGCCGACAACCGTCTCATCCGTCCCAACGCAGAATATGTCGGTCCGGCGGTGCGCGACTTCCGGCCGATCGAGCAGCGCGGCCGCTGATCGGCCGCGATTGCGCCGCCGGGCCGAACAGGCGCTATGATCGGTGACATAACAAACACAACGGCCTGTAGGCCGGGCAGGGGAGATGCAGATGATTCTGGCTTACTGGTGCGTACTGATCGCTGCGTTCATGCCGGTGGCGTTCGTCGCCTATGCGAAGTTCTTCGGTGGCGACAAGAAGATGGATTTCGAAACCAATCGTTATCCACGTCGCTGGCTCGAGCAGACCGAAGGTGCCCAGCAGCGTGCCTACTGGGCCCAGCTGAATTCGTTCGAGGCGTTTCCGCCGTTCGCCGCCGGCGTGATCATCGCCGTGATCTCGGGCGGCGCGATCGGCGCGATCAATCTGCTGGCGGTGCTGTTCGTGATCCTCCGCATCGTCTACGGCTGGTGCTATATCAGCGACCGCGCCACCGCGCGCAGTCTGGTCTGGGGAGCAGCGACCCTGTGCACCGTGCTGCTGTTCATCGTCGCCGCCATCGGCTAGCGCATCCGGCCTGTTTTCGCCTGCCGGCGGTGTCTCGCGCCGGTGGGCTCCGGTCGTGCGTCGTGCGTCGTGCGTCGAGTCACAGTCGAGGCCAGCGCGAATACGCGCTCTTGACGGACCGTGCGCGGGGTCGGATAAAAGAGGCATTTTCATAATCCTGCGAACGCGTAGACTGGCTGTTCGACGGCGCGACGTGATGAGGAGTCTGCGGTCATGGAAACCAAACGCCTGAATCTGGTCGATACGGCCTGGCTGAACGTGGAAACCGATCGCGCGCCCATGCACGTCGGCGGTCTGCTCACCTTTCGTATGCCGGCCGATGCGCCCGCCGATCTGCCGCGTCGCATCGTCGAGCACTATCATTCGTTCACCCGCGCATACTCGCCCTGGAATCACCGGCTCAGAAGCGGCGGACGGCTGAGCAACGTCACCCCCGAATGGGAGCTGCTCGACGAGATCGATGTCGAATATCATTTTCGTCATTCGGCGCTGCCGGCGCCGGGCGGCGAACGCGAACTCGGCGAACTTGCCTCGCGCCTGCACAGCCATCCGCTGGATTTCCGGCGCCCGCCGTGGGAGGCGTATCTGATCGAGGGCCTCGAGGACAACCGCTTTGCGATGTACCTGAAGGTCCATCATTCGCTGATCGACGGTGTCGCCGGCATGAAGCTGCTGGCGCGAGCGCTCAGCGACGACGCCGGCGACACGACACGGCCCCCGTTCTGGGCGATCGAGCCGCGGCGTCGGCGTCGACGTCCGCCCAGCGAAGTCCGGCCCGGGCTGTATCGAGCCGTGGCCGAGCTGGTGGGCGATGCCCGTGACCAGGTCAGCTCGTTGCCCGGATTCGGCGGCATCGTGCGGGACATGCTCAACGCCGCCCGACGCAAGGGCGGGTCCGTCGGCCTGCCGTTCTCCTCGGCCTCGTCGATCCTCAACGGCCGGATCGAGGCCCAGCGCCGTTATGCCACCCAGCTGTATTCGCTGTCGGAGTTCCGTGCGCTGGCCAAGAGCGCGCATGTCACGGTCAACGATATCGTGCTTGCGGTCTGTGGCGGCGGGCTGCGACGTTATCTGAAGGATATCGGTGAGCTGCCGGCCAAGCCCCTGACCGCCGGCATTCCGGTGTCGGTGCGTCCGGCCGACGACGACGAGGCTTCCGGCAATGCGCTGACCTTCATCGTGGCCAACCTGGCGACCGATATCGACGATCCGGCAGAACGGCTGGCCGCGATCGCTCAATCCACCCGGCATGCCAAGTACAACCTGGGCAAACTGTCGGCGGCGGCGATCACGCAGTACACGGTCGCATTGATGGCGCCCTATGTCCTGTCGCTGGTCAGTGGCATGGCCGGTCGCACGCGGCCTGTGTTCAACGTGACGGTGTCGAACCTGCCCGGCCCGGAAGGTCCGCTGTTCATCCACGGCGCAGAGATGGAAGCCTTCTACCCGACCTCTCTGGTCACCCATGGCCAGGCGCTCAATATCACTGTGCACGGCTATGCCGATACGCTGGGTTTCGGGTTCATGGGCTGTCGGGAGACGCTGCCGTCGCTGCAGCGGCTGGCGGTGTTTGCCGGTGAATCGCTCGATGAGCTGCGCGCCTTGTACGGTGAACCCCGTGACGAGCCGAGTAGCCGGCCCGCCTCGGATACGGCCCGCAAGTCGACCGCACGACGCCGCAAGTCCGGCTGAACGGATATCGGGTCGCCGGCATCCTTGCGTGTCTTGGCAGTGCGTGGACATGCCGTCTGACCTTTTTTGAACGCGCAGGCGCTAGCTGCCGGCCGGGCGGCTGGCGTGATGCGCTCGGGTGATGCATAATCCTGCCATTGTTCAATGACAATGTTGCAGACATGGCTGATACCAAGATGCTGGACGTACTCATCGTCGGGGCCGGAATCTCCGGCATCGGCATGGCCTGTCACCTGCGCGAATCCTGCCCCGACAAGACGTTCGCTCTCGTCGAGCGACGTGCTTCGCTGGGCGGTACCTGGGATCTGTTCCGGTATCCGGGTATCCGTTCGGATTCCGACATGTTCAGCTTCGGTTACCGGTTCCGGCCGTGGCAGGAACCGCGGATTCTGTCGGACGGCGGGTCGATCCGCGAGTATCTGGCCGAGACCGCGCGTGAGTTCGACGTCGAGCGGCATATCCATTTCGGCCGGAAGACCACGCGGGCCCAGTGGTCCTCCGACCAGGCCTGCTGGACTGTGACGACCGAGTCCGAGACCAACGGTGAGCGCGAGCGTTGGCAGTGTCGGTATCTCGTGCTCGGCACCGGTTATTACCGCTACGACGAGGGCTTCACGCCTGAATTTCCGGGTCGCGCCGAGTTCAAGGGGCGTTTCGTGCATCCTCAGCAGTGGCCGGAGGATCTCGACTACTCCGGCAAGAAGGTGGTGGTGATCGGCAGCGGGGCCACCGCCATTACGCTGGTGCCGGCCATGGCCGAAGACGCAGCCCATGTCACCATGCTTCAGCGTTCGCCGACCTATATCCTGTCGCTGCCGGCGGTGGATACGATATCCAGTCAGCTCCAGCGCATTCTGCCCAAGTCGTGGGTGTTTCGAATGGCGCGTGAGCGCAACATCGGACTACAGCGCCTGATCTATATCGTCTGTCGGCGCTACCCGCGACTCATGCGCAAGCTGCTGCTGGCCAGCGTTCGCGCCCAGGTCGGCCGGGATGTCGACATGCGCCACTTTTCCCCCGACTACAATCCCTGGGATCAGCGGTTGTGCGTCGTGCCCAACGGTGATCTGTTCAAGACCCTGCGCTCGGACCGGGCGTCGATCGTCACCGACGAGATCGACTGCCTGACCGAAAACGGTATCCGGCTGAAATCGGGGACGCTGATCGAGGCCGATATCATCGTGTCGGCCACTGGGCTGAACATGGAAATGCTCGGGGGTATCGAGCTGGTCAAGGACGGCGAGCGGCAGAACCCGAACGAACATATGACCTACAAGGGTGTACTGGTCGAGGGGCTGCCCAATCTGGCCGCCATCTTCGGCTATACCAACGCATCCTGGACGCTCAAGGCCGATATCGCCGCCGCCTACATGTGTCGGCTGATTCGTCATATGGACTCGCGCGGCTATCGTAGTGCGACCCCGCGCGCTATCGACGCCATCGCGGAAGATCGTTCGGTGATGGATTCTCTGAACGCCGGTTATGTGAAGCGGGCCAGCGCGAAGTTGCCGCGCCAGGGCGATCGTCTGCCCTGGCGCGTGCTCAATCACTATCGCCGCGATCGTAAGATGCTCGTCGAATCACCGATCGAAGACGGCGTGCTCCGCTTCGACGAGCCGGGCGTGGCGACCGGCGAGCAGAACGCCGCCTGAGCGGCCCGGCGACGTCCGGGCCGGCTCACCAACGGCCGAACAGCCCACCCTCGTGCGGCCGGTGGCCGGTATAGCGCGGGGCGTGGCGGCGCGCCTCGTATGCGCCGTATCGACGATCACGCCGATCCTGGTGCCGGGCCTCCCGGTTGCGCCAGCCATGACGGCCATCGCGGTTGTTCCGCCAGTCGTGATGCCGCGGATCGCGACGATCGTCGTGTCGGGCGTCGCGGTCATGACGGCCGTGGTGGCGATCGCGGTAGTGGGCTCGGTCGTGGCGATCGGAATGGGTATGACGTCCGTAGGCGCGGTGCTCAGTATGGCGATCGTGATGGGGCAGCTCCACGTTCATGGCCGCCTGGGCACCGGCGCCGCCACACAGCAACGCAAGGCCCGCCAGGGTGAGACCCAGGCGCTGCCGGATACGCCTGGTTGATGGCTTGGAGCTATAGGCATTCGGGTTCATGTGGGTTCTCCTGCGTCAGGGAATGCGCGAGTCCAGACCTCGCGCGACCACTGCAGCATGCAGTTGTCAATCTGAACCGTTAATTAATTACTGAACGAAATGAATGGTCACTGGTGGTGGCGAGACGGCACGGCTGTGCTAATTTCGCCGCTGGCCTTCGTGTGGAACCGTCGCATGTCGTTGATCGTGCTAATTGTGGATCTTCCCGAGCGTTACCGGCAGCGGATCGCCGAGCGTCACGAACTGGTGGTCCGAAAGGCGGATGAAATCCAGGCGGAGGACCCGGTCTGTCAGCGCGCTGACGTGGTCTGGACCAACGGAATGGTCGGCCTGAGCGACGCGGCGATGGCTGCGTTGCCATCGCTGGCCCTGATCGTCTGTCAGGGGGTGGGCTATGACGGCGTGGATACCGAGGCCGCGCAGCGCCGGGGGATCGCGGTGGCTGCGGGTCGCGGGGTGAACAGCTCGACCGTGGCTGACCACGCACTCGCACTTACCCTCGCATTATTACGCCGGATACCGGTCTACGATCGCAACGTGCGCGACGGCCACTGGCTCGAGGTACGCCGGCTCGATCCGCTGCTGACCGGTCGCCGGGTGGGTATCCTGGGTTTCGGCCAGATCGGGCGTCTGATTGCGCGTCGCGCGGCCGGCTTCGACTGCGAGGTGCATTACCACGCCCGGCGGCAGGTCGCGGACAGTCAGGCCTGCTATGCCGACTCGCCCCGTGCGCTGGCCGCCGCCTGCGACGTGCTCGTGCTGTGTTGTCCGGGTGGGCCGGCGACGCACCATATCGTCGATGCAACGGTCCTTGCGGCGCTGGGCGGTGAGGGCGTGCTGATCAACGTGGCGCGGGGCAGCGTCGTCGACACCCCGGCGCTGTGGACGGCGCTGCACGAGGGCACGATCGCCGGAGCGGCACTGGATGTGATCGAAGGCGAGCCGGGCCTGCCCGAGGGCTGGCACGAACTGGACAACGTGGTGTTCACCCCGCATACGGGCGGTCTGTCGAGCCAGGCCTTCGACGAGATGGTCGCCCAGGGGCTGGCCAGCGTCGCCGCGCTCGGCGCGAACGAGCCGATTGCCGGGCGGGTGGTCTGACACCGGCCGGGGGGTTTTGCCGAAACACAGGCTCCCGAGCCGTTATAATCCGGCGCAGTTCATTTGTCTTCAAGCGTTCGACCTCCGGGTCGGCGCCGGTAGCCTTCTCGTATGACCGACCACGCCTCATCGCCTCACGCCGGCCCCAACTTCGTCGCCCAAATGATCGCCGAGCAGATCCGGACCGGCGAGCATGCCGGCGAGGTGATAACCCGGTTCCCACCCGAGCCCAACGGCTATCTGCATATCGGTCATGCCAAGTCGATCTGCCTGAATTTCGGCCTGGCCGAGCGTTTTGGCGGCCGCTGTCGACTGCGTTTCGACGATACCAATCCCGAAAAGGAGAATCAGGAATATATCGATGCCATACAGGCGGATGTGCGCTGGCTGGGTTTCGAATGGGACGGTGCGGTGCGGTTTACCTCCGACTATTTCGATACGCTCTACGACTATGCGCTGCACCTGATCGAAAATGGCGACGCCTATGTCGACGAACTGAGTTCCGAACAGGCCCGGGCGTACCGGGGCGACTGGAATACGCCGGGTAAGAACAGCCCCTACCGTGATCGCAGCGTTGCAGAGAACCTGGCCGCGTTCGAGAAGATGCGCACCGGGGCGTTCGCCGAAGGACAAGCCGCCCTGCGCGCCAAGATCGACATGGCCAGCGGCAACATGAATCTGCGGGACCCGATCATCTATCGGATCCGGCATGCGTCGCATCATCAGACCGGCGATGCGTGGTGTATCTATCCGTCCTACGATTTCGCACACGGCCAGTCGGATGCCATCGAGGGCGTCACCCATTCGATCTGCACGCTCGAGTTCGAGGATCACCGCCCGCTCTACGACTGGTTTCTGGATCATCTGCCCGTGCCGGCCCGCCCGGTCCAGACCGAGTTCGGCCGGCTCAATCTGAACTACACGATCACCAGCAAGCGCAAACTCAAGCGTCTGGTCGATGAACGGATCGTCGATGGCTGGGACGATCCGCGTATGCCCACGATCAGCGGTATTCGCCGTCGCGGCTATACGCCGGCGGCGATCCGCGGTTTCTGCCAGACCATTGGCGTGTCGCGTTCGGACGGCGTGATCGATGCCAGCGTGCTGGAAGCCGCGGTGCGCGACGATCTCAACCACGCAGCCGCGCGGGCGATGTGCGTGATGGACCCGCTCAAGCTGGTCCTCACCAATGTCGATGCCGACACCGTCGAGCAGCTGTCGGCGCCGGGTCATCCCAACCGCGACGACCTGCCGGAGCGGCATCTGCCGTTCACCCGCGAGATCTATATCGAGCGCGAGGACTTCCGCGAACAGGCCAACAAGAAGTACAAGCGCCTCGTGCTGGGCAAGAAAGTACGCCTGCGCAATGCGTACGTGATCACGGCAAACGACATCGTGACCGACGATGCCGGGGAGATCATCGAAGTTCATTGCACCTACGATCCCGACACGCTCGGCGACAACCCGGCCGACGGCATCAAGCCCAAAGGCGTGATCCACTGGGTGTCGGCCAGCCACGGCAAGCAGGCACTGGTGCGGGAATATGACCGGCTGTTCGCCGCGCCCCATCCCGGCCGTGGAGCAGGCGATTTCCTCGACGACCTGAACCCGGCTTCGCTGACCGTCCATCGGGGATGCTGGATCGAGCCGGGGCTGGCGGACGTGACGCCCGAAACACGGGTGCAGTTCGAGCGCATCGGCTATTTCGTGACTGACCGCTACGATCACGCGCCGGGTGCGCCAGTGTTCAACCGGGTCGTCGCGCTGCGCGATACCTGGGGCAAGATCGACGCAGACCGCGCCTGACACGGGCCCGGGGAGTCAGACCATGGCGATGACCGACTGGAGCGCCTGCGAACAGCGGCTGGAAGCGGGCGTTCAGGCCCTGCAGGCCGATGTGGATGCGCACGCCCAGGCTCAGCTGATTGCCTATCTCAAGGAACTGGTCGCCTGGAACGGCACCTACAACCTCACCGCCGTACGCGATCCGCTGGTCATGGTCACCCGGCACCTGCTCGACAGCCTGGTCGTGCTGGACTTCGTGACTGGCCGTCGGCTGGTCGACGTGGGCAGCGGCCCGGGGCTGCCGGGCCTGGTGCTGGCCATTGCACGCACCGATCTCGCCGTCACCCTGGTCGAAACCAACGGCAAGAAGGCCGCGTTCCTGCGCCACGCGCGCCGACGTCTTGGCCTGACCAACGTCGAAGTCGTGCAGGCGCGTGTCGAGCGCTGGACGCCCGCAATACGCTTCGATTGCGTGATCTGCCGGGCGTTCGCCGCCGCCGGCGAGTGCGCACGGCTGGCTGGCCACCTGATCGCTCCGGGTGGGCGTTTTCTACTGATGAAGGGGCGCGACCCGGCCACGGAACTGGCCGATTTGCCGCTGGATTTCCGGCATGTCGATACCATCGCGTTGACCGTGCCGGGTCTCGACGAGCAGCGCCATCTGGCGGTTCTCGAGCCGGGGCTGATCTGAATCAATACGCCAGCGCCCGTGCAGGGGCGGCGCAGGATGCCCGCGGTGCTTTAGGATAGTCGGCTATGAGCAATATCATCGCCATTGCCAATCAGAAAGGCGGCGTCGGCAAGACCACGACCAGCATCAACCTTGCGGCCGCACTCGCCGAGGCCGAGCAGCGCGTGCTGCTCGTGGACATGGACGCCCAGGGCAACGCCACCATGGGTGTGGGGGTGGACAAGAATGCGCTGAATGCGACCGTCTGCGATTTTCTGCTCGGCGACAAGGGCGTGGCCGAAGCGCTGCAGGTCGTGCTCGACGGCGACATGTATCTGCTCGGCGCCAACGGCGACATGACCGCCGCCGAAGTCGGCCTGCGTGATCGCAAGAATGGACGGCTGGCGCTCAAGGACGCGCTCGGCGAGATCTCGGGCAGTTTCGACTATGTCATCATCGACTGCCCGCCGGCGTTGTCCATGCTCACCGTCAATGCGCTAGCCGCGGCACGCGGGGTGATCATCCCGATGCAGTGCGAGTACTACGCCCTGGAGGGGTTGTCGGCGCTGCTGGAAACTATCGAGAGTGTACGTCGGATGATGAATCCCCAGCTGATCATCGAAGGCGTGCTCATGACCATGCACGACCCGCGCAACCGCCTGACCGGCGACGTGTCGGCCCAGCTGCACGATTACTTCGGCGACGCCGTCTACAAGACCGTGATTCCGCGTAACGTGCGTCTGGCCGAGGCGCCCAGCCACGGGCTGCCGATCATGCAGTACGATAACGGCGCTTCGGGTGCGGCCGCTTATCGCGCACTGGCCGCCGAAATCCTGGGGCGCGACGATGCCGAGGTGGTGGCAGCGCCCACCGGCGGCGCCCGGCGGGCCGTCTCGGCGCTGTTCGGCCGTCGCGGCCGTCGCAGTTCCGGTTAGCGCTCAACAGACGACGAACCTTATGGCACAGAAAAAACGAGGGCTGGGTCGCGGTCTGGAGTCCCTGCTGAGCAAGGACTTCGACGACGCGACGCCGGCCGCCTCCGAGCTGATCGAGCTCGAGCTCGATGCGCTCCGGCCGGGCCGCTACCAGCCGCGGCGGGACATGGACGCCGACGCGCTCGAGGCCCTGGCGCAGTCGATCCGTACCCAAGGCATCATTCAGCCGCTGGTCGTACGGGCGACCGGCGACGGCTACGAGATCGTGGCCGGCGAACGGCGCTGGCGCGCCGCGCGGATCGCCGAATTGACCAGTGTGCCCGTGGTGGTGCGCGAGCTGGCCGACGAAACCGCCATGGCCGTTGCCCTCATCGAGAACATCCAGCGCGAGGATCTGAACCCGCTGGAGGAGTCGGCCGCGCTAAGGCGGCTGATCGAGGAATGCGGGCTTACGCATGCCGCCTGTGCCGAGGCCGTCGGGCGCTCGCGCGCGAGTGTTTCCAACCTGCTGCGCCTGTCCGAGCTCGTCCATGAAGCCCAGGCGCTGCTGCGGGCCGGCGATATCCAGATGGGGCACGCGCGGGCACTGCTCGGCGCCCCGGCTGCGCTTCAGGCTGATCTCGCCGCGCGTGTGGCGGCGCGTCAGTTGACCGTCCGCCAGACCGAGGCGCTGGTGGCATCGGCAATGGCCGAGCATGAAGAACAGGCCGCGCCGCGGCAGAGCAACCGGCTCGTGCGCTTCGAGCGCGCGCTCGGAGACAGCCTTGGCGCCAAGGTCACCGTGCGCGCTCAGCGCGGCGGTCGCGCCCGGGTCGTGATCGACTATGCCAGCGCCGGCGAGCTCGACGCGCTTCTGGAGCGGCTGAAATAGCCGACTCTGGAAATCAATGTAAATAACAAGCGTTCTCAAGAACATTGACCTTCGATTTTGCTTTGTCTATAGTCCGCCGAACGCCTTGGTTGTCGCGAGGAGAATGTGCGTCAACCGGGTGCCGCGGTGGGGGGTTCCCGTAGTGGTGAATCGGCCACGTCTGCGCAATATGCGCCTAGCAGGGGCCATATTGGGCGGGCAGTTTCTGACCGGCCTGGTTTTCGCTGCCGTGTTCGGCGCGCTCGACGGGACGCGATCGGGAATGGCCGCATTCTTCGGCGCGATCGTCGCGATCCTGCCGGGGTTGTGGATGGCGCTATGGATGCTGCCGCGTCGGGCTGAAGTTCGGGCTTCGGCGATGGCCCGGGCCTTCTACTTCGGCGAGTTGGGAAAACTTGGATTGACCGTAGGGCTGTTTTTTGCGGCAGCCCTTTTGTTTGGCCAGCAGTTTCTTCCGCTGTTGGTGACATATGTGGCCTGTCTGGTGTGTTACTGGCTGGGCTTGATACTGACGCGCTAGCTGGCAGGAATGGCAGCGGGTTCGACATAGGCTTGGATCGAGGATAAATCGCATGGCCAGTGCCGAAGAGGGCGGCAGCAGCACCGCCACCCAATACATCCAGCATCACCTGACGAACCTGAAGTTCGATCTGGGCAGCATGCAGTTCGACGGACACGCCAGTGGTTTCTGGGTGCTCAACGTCGACAGCCTGTTCTTTGCGATCTTGCTCGGCGTGTTCTTCCTGTTCTTTTTCCGTCTGGCGGCCAAGAAGGCGACCGCGACGGAGCCGGGCGGGCTGCAGAATTTCGTGGAAATGGTGGTCGATTTCACCGACACCCAGGTGCGCGATATCTTCCATGGTCAGTCGAAGCTCATCGCGCCGCTGGCGCTGACGATCTTCGTCTGGGTGTTCCTGATGAACTTCATGGACCTGATCCCGGTCGACGCCCTGCCGGTCGCCGCCCATGCCAGCGGCATCGAATACCTCAAGGTCGTGCCCTCGACCGATCTGAACATCACCTTCGGCCTGTCGCTGTCGGTGTTTGCGCTAATGATCTTCTACAGCATAAAGATCAAGGGTGGCCTGGGCTTTCTCAAGGAAATGCTTACGCACCCGTTCGGGCCGTGGCTGGCGCCGTTCAACTTCGCGTTGTTCGTGGTCGAGACCGTCGCCAAGCCGGTTTCGCTGTCGCTGCGACTGTTCGGCAACCTGTATGCCGGTGAGCTGATCTTCATCCTGATCGCCGTGTTCACGCTCGGCGCGGGCGCGAGCCTGCTCGCCGTGCCCATGTTCATACTGCAGATCCTGCTCGGCGTCGGCTGGGCGATCTTCCATATTCTGGTGATCACGCTGCAGGCATATATCTTCGGCATGCTGACGATCGTCTATCTGAGCATGGCCCAAGAGCACCACTAACTGACCACTGACCCCACTGACTCGTAAACGGAGAGTAGAAAATGGAACAAGCAATTGCCGACGTCCAGGGCATGACCGCCCTTGCTGTTGCAATCCTGATCGGTTTCGGCGCCATCGGCACCGCGCTTGGCTTTGGCCTGCTGGGCGGCAAGTTTCTCGAAGGTCTGGCCCGCCAGCCGGAAATGGCCCCGATGCTCACCGGCCGCATGTTCCTTATCGCCGGTCTGCTTGACGCGGTCTCGATGATCGGCGTGGGTATCGCCCTGTTCCTGACGTTCGCCAACCCCTTCGTGGCGGCGGTCCAGTCGGCAGGCGGCTAACGACCGGCGCATTCTGCCCGGTCGCTTAGAGTCGAGTTACGTAAAGCCAGGGGTAACCCATGAGCATCAATGCCACATTGCTGGCCCAGATGATCGTCTTCGCGGTCTTTGTCTGGTTCACGATGAAGTTCGTTTGGCCGCCGATCATGACGGCCATGCGCGAGCGCCAGAAGCGGATCAGCGAAGGCCTCGCAGCGGCCGAGCGCGGCGTGCGCGAGCTCAACGAAGCCACGGCCAAGGCCGAGGAGATGGTGGGCAAGGCGCGCGAGCAGGCCCAGGAAATCCTGAGCAACGCCCAGCGTCAGGCCAACGAAACCCTCGATCGGGCCCGTGACGAGGCGCGCGCCGAGGGCGATCGCATCGTTACCGCCGCCCGCGAGGAGATCGACCAGGCCGTGGCATCGGCCAAGGAAGATCTGCGCCGCGAGGTCGGTACGCTGGCCGTGGCCGGCGCCGAGCGCATACTCAAGCGCGAGATCGATGCCAAGGCGCATAACGACATCATCGACGACCTCGTCGCGGAGATTCGCTAGCCATGGCCGAGATGCAGACGCTGGCCCGGCCGTACGCCGATGCGGTGTTCGAGCTGGCCGAGGCCAAGGGTGAGCTCGACGCCTGGTCGACCTCGCTGGCCGCGCTGTCGGCGATCGTCGACAACGAGGACGTGGCGGCCTTGATGGATAACCCGGGCGTCGGCGATACGGTGCTGGCAGAGGCCGTCATCGGCGTCGGTGCCGAGGACCTGAACGAAGGCGCCCGGAATCTCGTGCGTCTGCTGATCGAGAACGACCGGCTACGGCTGGCGCCGTCCATCGCCGCATTGTTCGAGCAGCGCAAGGCCGAAGCGGAGAGCCGCGTCGATGTGCGCGTCACCTCGGCGGTCGCGTTCAGCGACGAGCAGCAGGCCGCACTGGCCAAGTCGTTGGAGAAGCGTCTGTCGCGCACGGTGCGTCTGAGCTTCGAGCAGGATGAAAACGTGATCGGTGGCGCGGTGATCCGTGCCGGCGATCTGGTGATCGATGGGTCGCTGCGCGCCCAGCTCGAGCGCATGCGCACCACGCTCGCGCACTAGCCCGGCTAATCGGCGAGCAACCGCCGGCGGCAGATCGCCGCGGCGATATGGATATAGAGGAAAAAGGTCAATGCAACTCAATCCGTCGGAAATCTCAGACCTGATCAAGAAACGGATCGATAACTTCGAATCCGTGACCGAGTCGCGCAACGTCGGCACGCTGGTGAGCCTGGCGGACGGGATTGCCAAAATCCACGGTCTGGCCAACGCCATGCAGGGCGAGATGCTCGAGTTCCCGGGCGGCACCTTCGGTATCGCGCTCAACCTCGAGCGGGATTCAGTGGGTGCGGTGCTCATGGGCGAGTACACGCATATCTCCGAGGGCTGCGAGGTCAAGACGACCGGTCGTATCCTGGAGGTGCCGGTCGGCGACGAGCTGCTCGGCCGCGTGGTCGATCCGCTGGGCAACCCGATCGATGGCAAGGGCGAGCTGGGCGCCACCCAGACATCGCCGATCGAAAAGGTCGCGCCGGGCGTGATCGAGCGTCAGTCGGTCGACGAGCCGGTACAGACCGGCCTGAAATCCATCGACGCCATGATCCCCATCGGTCGTGGCCAGCGTGAGCTGATCATCGGCGATCGCCAGATCGGCAAGACCGCGATCGCGATCGACGCGATCATCAATCAGAAGAACACCGGCATCAAATGCATCTACGTGGCCATCGGGCAGAAGAACAGCTCGATCGCCAACGTCGTGCGCAAGCTCGAAGAGCAGGGCGCGATGGATCACACCATCGTCGTGGCCGCCGGTGCCGCGATCTCGCCGGCGCTGCAGTACATCGCGCCGTATGCCGGCTGCTCGATGGGCGAGTTCTTCCGCGACAAGGGCGAAGACGCGCTGATCGTCTATGACGATCTGTCCAAGCAGGCGGTGGCCTATCGCCAGATTTCCCTGCTGTTGCGCCGTCCGCCGGGCCGTGAAGCCTATCCGGGCGACGTGTTCTATCTCCACTCCCGGTTGCTCGAGCGCGCGTCGCGTATCAACGCCGATTATGTCGAGAAGCTGACCGACGGCAAGGTCACCGGCCAGACCGGTTCGCTGACGGCGCTGCCGATCATCGAAACACAGGCCGGCGACGTGTCCGCGTTCGTGCCAACCAACGTGATCTCGATCACCGACGGCCAGATCTATCTGGAAACCGACATGTTCAACGCCGGTACACGACCGGCCGTGAATGCCGGTCTGTCGGTATCGCGTGTGGGCGGCTCGGCTCAGACCAAGATCATCAAGAAGCTCGGTGGCGGTGTGCGTCTGGCACTGGCCCAGTATCGTGAGCTGGCCGCGTTCGCCCAGTTCGCCTCCGATCTTGACGAGGCGACCCGCAAGCAGCTCGAGCACGGTGAGCGTGTCACCCAGCTGATGATTCAGAAACAGTACGCCCCGTTGTCGGTGGCGCTGATGGCATCGTCTTTGTTCGCGGCCGAGAAAGGCTATCTGGACGACGTCGAGGCCGAGAAGGTCGTCGATTTCGAAGCGTCGCTGCATCAGTACATGGAATCCGAGCAGAAGGCGCTGGTCGACAAGATCAACGAAACCGGCGATTACAGCGACGAGATCCAGTCGGAGCTGCATACCGCGATGAAGGAATTCAAGGAAACCCATACCTGGTAAGCCATGTCCGCCGAGAGGTGGTCGCCGTCGATGATCGACCCGGCCCCCTCCCGAGCGCAGCGCGGCAGTTGCCGCGGTTTCCGAACTCACGTACTGGAGTCCACTGATGGCCGGCGCAAAGGAAGTCAAAGGCAAGATCAAAAGCGTAGAAAATACGCAGAAGATCACCAAGGCCATGGAAATGGTGGCCGCGTCGAAGATGCGCAAGGCACAGGAGCGCGTCGAGGCGGCACGCCCCTATGCCGAGAAGATTCGTCGCACGATCGGACATCTGTCGCAGGCCAATCCGGATTTCGAACATCCGTTCATGGTCGAGCGCGAAGTCGAGCGCGTGGGCATGATCGTCATCTCGACCGACCGCGGGCTGTGCGGCGGTCTGAACATCAACCTGTTCCGCAAGGTGATGGGTGAGCTGCGGCACTGGGAAAAACAGAACGTGCCGGTCGAGATGGTCGTGGTCGGCCGAAAGGCGGCCAGCTTCTTCCGCCGCTTCAAGGATCTCAAGGCCGAGGTGCACGATCTGGGGGATACACCCCATCTCGAGGATCTCATCGGCACGATCAAGGTCATGCTGGACGACTATCGGGAGGCCCAGGCCGACCGCGTCTACCTGATGTCCAACCAGTTCGTGAACACGATGACTCAGAAGCCCGAGGTCCAGCAGTTGCTGCCGGTTCAGGCTAGCGAGGACAACGAGCTGCCCGACTACTGGGATTACATCTACGAACCGGATGCCGGTGACCTGCTCGAAGACATCCTTGTGCGTTATATCGAGGCGCAGGTCTATCAGGGCGTGGTCGAGAACGTGGCCTGCGAAATGGCCGCGCGGATGGTCGCGATGAAGTCGGCCTCCGACAACGCCGGTGAGATCATCGACGACCTGCAGCTGCAATACAACAAGGCGCGTCAGGCAGCGATTACCCAGGAGCTGGGCGAGATCGTGGCCGGTGCCGAAGCGGTCTCGTAACGCGCGGATCGTATTTCTAGTCAATCGAAACAGACAGTCCGGCGGTCGCGGATCGCCCTGGTGAGGAATCGGATATGAGTAGCGGTAAAATCGTACAGATCATCGGCCCCGTCGTGGACGTGGAGTTCGATCGTGATTCGTTGCCCAAGATTCACGACGCGCTGATTCTCAAGGAAAAGGATCTGGTGCTGGAAGTCGAGCAACAGATCGGCGACGGCGTCGTGCGTTGTATTGCCATGGGCGTCACCGAGGGCTTGACCCGCGGCGGCACCGTGGAGAACACGGGTGCTGCGATTTCGGTCCCGGTGGGTCAGAAGACGCTTGGTCGTATCATGGATGTGCTCGGCCGGCCCATCGACAACCAGGGTGAGATCGGCGCCGAGGAGAGCGCGCCGATCCACCGTGCCGCCCCTTCGTTCGAAGATCAGGCCGGCGGTCAGGAGTTGCTCGAGACGGGCATCAAGGTCATCGACCTGCTTTGCCCGTTCGCCAAGGGCGGCAAGGTCGGCCTGTTCGGCGGCGCCGGCGTGGGCAAGACCGTCAACATGATGGAGCTTATCCGCAACATCGCGGCCGAGCACTCGGGCTACTCCGTGTTCGCCGGTGTCGGCGAGCGCACGCGTGAGGGCAACGACTTCTACTACGAGATGAAGGAGTCGAACGTCATCGACAAGGTGGCGCTGGTCTACGGCCAGATGAACGAGCCGCCGGGCAACCGTCTGCGCGTGGCCCTGACCGGCCTGACGATGGCCGAGTTCTTCCGTGACGAAGGGCGCGACGTGCTGCTGTTTGTCGACAACATCTACCGTTATACGCTGGCCGGTACCGAAGTCTCGGCGCTGCTGGGCCGCATGCCGTCTGCGGTGGGCTATCAGCCGACGCTGGCCGAGGAAATGGGGCTGTTGCAGGAGCGCATCACCTCCACCAAGACCGGGTCGATCACCTCCGTGCAGGCTGTCTACGTGCCGGCGGACGATCTGACCGACCCCTCGCCGGCTACCACGTTCGCCCATCTGGACGCGACCGTGGTGCTGGCACGTGGTATCGCCGAGCGCGGTATCTACCCGGCGGTGGATCCGCTCGACTCGACGTCGCGTCAGCTGGATCCGAACGTCATTGGCAACGACCACTACCAATGTGCACGTGACGTTCAGCAGACACTGCAGCGGTATCGCGAGCTCAAGGACATCATCGCCATTCTGGGCATGGACGAGCTCTCCGAAGAGGACAAGCTGTCGGTATCGCGCGCTCGCAAGATCGAACGCTTCCTGTCGCAGCCGTTCTTCGTGGCCGAGGTATTCACCGGTTCGCCGGGTAAATATGTACCGCTGGCCGAGACGATCCGCGGCTTCCGCGGTATTGTCGACGGCGAGTACGATCACCTGCCTGAACAGGCGTTCTACATGGTCGGCACCATCGACGAGGCCGTGAAGAAAGGCGAGGATCTGGGCAAGAAGGCGGCCTGAGGTCGGCGTCTTGGCCGGGCAGTTCCGGGTTGGCCGTCGCACAGACGGCCGCACACCATAGAGCAGCGATATGAAACTACACGTCGACGTCGTCAGTGCCGAAGGCCAGATCTACTCCGGCTCGGCTTCCATGGTGTTTGTCGCAGCGGAAATGGGCGAAGTCGGCATTGCCCCGCGCCACGCCCCGCTGTTGACGCGGATTCGTCCGGGGCAGGTGCGGATCCAGCAGGACGGCAAGGACGAGGAGACCTTCTTCGTTTCGGGCGGGATTCTCGAGGTCCAGCCCCATCTGGTGACGGTCATGGCCGACACCGCCGAGCGCGCCGCCGATATCGACGAGGCGGCTGCCGAGAAGGCCAAGCAGCGCGCCGAGGAGGCAATGTCCAACGCCGAGGACCGGGTGGATATGGCCCGGGCCCAGGCGGAGCTGGCCGAAGCGGCAGCGCGTCTGAATATGGTCAAGAAGCTGCGTAGCGGCCACTGATCGGCGACCGGCCACGCTCGCGCCGCTTTGCGCGTGGCAGGGGCCGGTACTCGCGCACACATCCGAGGAACTTAGCGTCAAGTTTAGCTTTATGCCGTAACTTGCGGTTTGTGCTGGCTTCGCTTAGATTGTTGCGGTGCGATATCCGCTTCGCCGAACCCGGTGGCTCCCATGCGTGCCGTACGCTTGCCGATCCGACTTCTTCTCGTTGCTGCGCTGTGGTCCGGCGCTACCGTGTGCGCATATGCGGGCCCGACCAAGTCGATCTCCCCGTTCATGTCATCGTCGTTCAGCCGGACGGTGCATGGCGATCAGCGTTCCATCGATCTCAGCGATATCGCCCAGGGTCTGGGCGAGGCCGATGCGTTCGTGGGCGTGGATGCGCTCAGTACCCGCGAGCGGCAATATCTAACCAGTGGTCTGGAATGGCGGTCGGGCGCCAGCGACGCGCCGCTGGTGCACGTGTCGGCGCTGCAGACCGAGGGCCGTGGCGATGGCCTGGGCGGTGGCCAGACGCTGGTACGGGCCGAAAATCGTCTAGACCTGGGCAGCCGCTGGTTTCTGCCCGATCTGACGACCGAAATCGCCCAGGTCAGCAACAGCGGCGATAGCCAGGCCACAGCGTTGGGCGGGCGTGCCGCACGTATCGGCGTCAGTCAGGAGTTCGGGCCGGCTTCACTAAACCTCGGCTACTACCAGGCCGATCCGTCGTTCGACGCGCTCGGCAGCAACGTGACGGCCGGCGATCGCGGCATGGAGCTGGAGAGCAGCTACGACCTGGGTGCCGACTGGCGGCTGGCCCACGATGTGCGTTTCCATCAGGCGACCGAGCTGCGCGCCGATCCGGCGCTGGCGCAGACGTTTGTGCTTTCGCGCGCCCCACGCCTGACCGACGTCGGAACCCCCTGGCGTGTGAGCGCACAGCTGGGGGCTCCGGCAGTCGCGGCGGACGCCGGGCGCCGGGCCCCGATGGCGCTCGAACTCGGCGCACAGACAGCCCGCTGGCGCGCCTGGCGGGTGAACAACACGCTGGGCTGGTACGACGCCGGGCTCGACGCGCCGCTGGCGTTGCCGGTCCAAGGTGGCATGTGGCAGATGTCGGCCAGCCGCGGACTCAATATCGCCGGTTTGTATACGGAGATCACGCCAAGCTTCTCGCTGGGGGGAAGCCGGTATGACGATCTGGGTTTGGGCACGCGCACCGGTCTGAGCCTCGGGCTGTCCCGGCTCAGCGACAGTATCGATCTGAACGTCGACTATCTGTCGGCGGGTTGGAGTCCGGTACAGGGGCGCGACAGCGACCTGCAGATGACGCTCAATTTCACTCAGAGTACATCGGCGATCATGCCGAGTCTGCGCTCGATGGCATCAAGCCTTCGTTTGCCGTGGCAGCCCCGTTATTGAGTGCACAAAGTTTATTTTCGCCCGCTTTGCTGCGGATTTGTTAAATTGGTAGCACGACAGGCGGAACTCGTTCGCGTGTCGCACTGTCCATGACCTGCACCGATGGGGCCCGGGTAATTTGGAGTCATTAATGGAAAGGCACTGCCCATTGGGCCTGCTTCGAGGGCTTGTCGTGTGCGCGATGCTCGCCACGCCGCTCGTTCCCGCATTTGCCGCGGATGCGGCCGATACGTCGGCCCCCAGGAGCGATCCGGCCGCGTCGGCGGACGCCAAGGGCGGCGCCGACGCGAGCGCCGGTGCGCGGGACAACGCACAAGCACCCGACGAGCGCCCGGCTCAGGCGTTCGGCTACGACCAGGTCGTCGAAAAAGCCAAGGCGCTTGCCGCCAAGGGTTACACGCCGCCCGCGCAAATTCCGAAATTCCTCCAGGATTTCGATTTCGCCCAGCTGGACCAGATTCAGTACAGAGCCGATCAGGCGCTGTGGCACGATGCCGGGCTTGGCTTCGAGGCCATGTTCTATCACCCGGGCTCCTACTACACCCATGCGGTGAAGATGAATCTAGTCAACGCCAACGGTGTCACCCCGTTCGCCTTCGACAAGAATCGCTACACCTACCCCAACGACGACTTGAAAAACCGTGTGCCGGATGATCTTGGCTATGCGGGCTTCAAACTCCTGCATGAGCTCGACAAACCGGGCAAGCTGGACGAAGTGGTGTCGTTCCTGGGGGCGTCGTATTTCCGCGGCCTGGGTGCCGACGAGCATTACGGCCTGTCGGCGCGTGGCCTGGCGATCAATACCGGCAGCGACAAGGGCGAAGAGTTTCCCTCCTTCGTCGAGTTCTGGCTGGTCGAGCCGGCCAAGGACGGCGACGACATCACGGCCTATGCGCTGCTGGATTCGCCCAGCGTATCGGGTGCCTATCGATTCATGATCACCCCCGGTTCGGCCACGGTCACCCATGTCGAAATGACCCTGTTCACCCGCAAGGGCATCGACAAGCTGGGCGTAGCACCGCTGACGAGCATGTTCACCTGGGGCGAAAACAGTCTGACCCGGCTCGACGACTACCGCCCTGAAGCACATGATTCAGACGGTATGCTGATCTCGTCGGCCAACGGCGAATGGGTCTGGCGGCCCTTGGTCAACCCGCAGAAACTGTGGATGAACCAATTCTCGGCCAACAACGTGCGTGGGTTCGGGTTGCTGCAGCGCGATCGTAATTTCGATCACTACCAGGATCTGGACTACGAATACGAAAAAAGGCCGAATGCATGGATCACGCCCGCCGGCGACTGGGGTGAGGGCCATCTGGAGTTGGTCCAGATTCCTTCGGACAGCGAGGTGAACGACAACATCGCGTTGTACTGGGTGCCCAAGGAGCCGGTCACGGCCGGACAGCGTTTGCACTACGGCTACGATATCCGCTGGAGCGCCGACCAGGCCGCACCGGATTCGCTGGGCCATGCGGTTGCCTCGCGTATTGGCCGTGCGGCCGTGGTGCCGGGCCAGCCGCGTGATTCGATCCGTGTGGCCATCGAGTTCACCGGTGGTGAGCTGGGCAATCTAGTCGATGCCAATTCGGTTCAGCCGCGTGTCAACGCCATGCGCGATGCGACCATCAACAACATTCAGGCGGTGCGCAACCCGCATACCGGCGGCTGGCGCCTGACCTTCCTCGTGCCGACCGCGTCGCTGGATTCGCCGCTGGAACTGCGTGCCTATCTGGCCGATAGCAAGGGCGGGGCGTTGACCGAAACCTGGACATACGCGCTCGCCCCGTGAGTCCAGATCACAGCCGACCCGACGATGCCATCGTGCGGACACTCAGCGCCTACCTGAAGCGTCTGCCGCTCACGCCAGAGCGTCGTCAGAGTCTGTACGCGAGCGTGATCGCGACCCAGCCTACGGACATGACACACGCGTTCGGCGCGCTCGCCGACGAGTTGGCCAGCGGACAGGACGACGAGCAGGCGCTGGTGGCGCGGGTGCAGGCCGCCTACCCCGGGCTGCACGGTAGCGACCAGCCCAGCGGCGCGCTGCGCGGTGCGTCCATGCCGCGTCTGAATCGCTGGCCGATGTCGCCGGCCGATATCGATCGAAGGCCCTGGCGTGTGTTGTCGCCGCTGGTGCCCTGGCTGCGCCGCGGAGGACGCGCCCTGCCCAAGGCGGTGCCGAGCCGGCTCAAGGCGGTGGTGCGCTGGCGGCAATGTCTGCTGGCGACCATGGTGGCCATTCCCGCGGCCGGCGCGACAGCCTATATGGGCACGGTATTGCCGCACCGCGGCGCCACGCTGCTGGAAACATTCATCCTGGGCGCCGCGTTCATGCTGTTTGCCTGGATTCTGGTGGGATTCTGGACCGCGCTGTCGGGGTTCTTCGTGCTCTCGCGCGGCGATCGCTACCTGGTCCGCGGCGAGCAGAATCCGGCCGCCGATGACGGCGCGCGTACCGCCATCGTCATGCCCATCTATGAAGAGGACGTGTCCCGCACGTTCGCGGGGCTGAGGGCGATCTACGAATCCCTGGAGGCGACCGGACGTCTGGCCGAGTTCGATTTCTTCGTGCTCAGCGATTCAGTCAAGCCGGATACCGTCGTCGCCGAGCAGAAGGCATGGGCCGATACCTGCGATGCGCTGGGTGCGTTCGGCCGTTTCTTCTATCGACGCCGGCGAGCGCGGGTCAAGCGCAAGAGCGGCAATCTGGCCGATTTCTGTCGCCGTTGGGGCGGCCATTACCGCTACATGATCGTGCTCGATGCCGACTCGATCATGGTCGGCAAGACGCTGACCGCGATGGTCGACCGCATGCAGGCCAACCCCAGTGCCGGATTGATTCAGACGCCGCCGACCGCGGTCAACCGTGACAGCATGCTCGCTCGCGTGCAGCAGTTCGCCACCCGGGTCTACGGCCGTATGTTTGCGGCGGGGCTGCATTTCTGGCACCTAGATAACGCCCACTACTGGGGGCATAACGCGATCATTCGTATCGCCCCGTTCATGGCGCACTGCGCACTCCCGCGTCTGCCGGGCCGCGGCGCGCTGTCCGGCGAGATCCTGTCGCACGATTTCGTCGAGGCGGCGTTGATGCGGCGCGCGGGGTGGGGTGTATATATCGCCTACGACCTCGCGGGCAGCTATGAGGAAGTCCCACCCACGCTGCTCGACGAACTCGGCCGCGACCGGCGCTGGTGTCAGGGCAATATCCAGCATATCCGGCTGCTGTTTTCGGACAATCTGGCGCCGGCTCACCGGGCCCTGTTCGCCAACGGGGTGATGGCCTATACCTCTGCGGCGATCTGGTTCATCTTCCTGCTGTTGTCCAGCGGCGAGGCGATACTGGAGGCGCTGCGCACGCCCGACTATTTCCCGGTCGCCGGTGCGCTGTTTCCGCAGTGGCCGGTCTGGCAGCCGATATGGGCAGTGAGCCTGTTCGTAGCCACTCTCGTGGTGCTGTTTCTTCCCAAGATTCTGGGGATGGCCATGATCATCTGGCGCGGGCGTCAGGCGGAGTTCGGCGGCGTGGGCAGTCTGGTCGGTTCCACGCTCATCGAGATCTTCTTGACGTCGCTGCTCGCCCCCATCCGCATGCTTGCCCATACCCGCTTCGTTTTCACGACCCTGCTCGGCATGCAGGTCAAGTGGGACAGTCAGCAGCGGGCCGATGTACAGGTTGCCTGGTTGCGTGCGCTCCGCTTTCATCTGCCCGGTATGATTTTGGCCGTGGTTTGGGGCGGACTGCTTGTCTGGTACACGCCCGGTTTTGCGCCGTGGCTGGCGCCCATCCTCGTGCCGTTGCTGCTTGCGCCGGCGGTCACCGTGCTGACCTCGCGAGTCGATCTCGGTGTCTGGATGCGCCGCCACGATCTGCAGCTGATTCCCGAAGAGCGGCACCCGCCGGCGGAGCTGGCCCGCGTGGTGGAACTGGAAGCGGCAGCTGGTCCCGAGGCGGACTTCGCCGATGCGGTCGTCGATCCGGTGATCAACGCCTTGCATATCGGCCTGCAGGGCCGGCCGCGTCGGTTTGCAGACGAGCTCGTCGACTATCGCCAGAGTCTGACGGACCGGGCGCTGGCTGAAGGCGCGCAGTCGCTGACCACCGGTGAACAGAAGACCTTGCTGGCCGATCCGGCACGCATGCGCTGGCTCCACGAAGCGGTATGGACACAGGCGCCCGCGGCCTGGCAGGTGCGCCTGGAGCAGGCGTCTACGCAAGCGCCGGCCGGGTCTGTATAGTCGCCCTACAGTTCTCGGGTAGCATCTAACATGGGTCTACATATTGTCGTGCTCGCCGCGGGCAAGGGAAAGCGCATGCATTCCGCCCTGCCCAAGGTGCTCCAACCGTTGGGCGACCGACCGTTGCTCAAGCATGTCGTGGAAGCTGCGCAGGCGTTGGATCCGGAAGCGATCCACGTCGTCTATGGTCACGGTGCCGAGCAGGTGCAGTCGGCTCTGGGTTATCTGGATGTGAACTGGGTCTTCCAGGAGCAGCAGCTGGGTACCGGTCACGCGGTCGATCAGGCAATCGGCGATGTGCCGGACGGGGCCCAGGTCCTGGTGCTGTACGGCGACGTGCCTTTGATCCGGGCCGGCACGTTGTCGCATCTGGTCGAAGCCGCGGGCCAGAGCGCCCTGGCGCTGTTGACCGTCGTGCTCGACGATCCCAGCGGCTACGGGCGTATCAAGCGCGACGATGACAACCGTGTGGTCGGCATCGTCGAGGAGAAGGACACAAGCGCCGACGAGCGGTATATCCGCGAGGTGAACACCGGCCTTCTGTGTGCCCAGGCCGGGCATCTTCGCGACTGGCTGTCGCGGCTGACCAATGAAAATACGCAGGGCGAGTACTATCTAACCGACTGTATCGCCATGGCGGCCGGCGACGGGATCTCGATCGTCGCAGGCCAGGCGGGCAGCGTCGCCGAGACACAGGGCATCAACGACAAACGCGATCTGGCCGTGGCCGAGCGACAGCTGCAGAAGCGCCAGGCCGAGGCCCTGATGGCTCAGGGTCTGACTCTGCGCGACCCCGATCGTTTCGATCTGCGTGGGTCGCTGCGTGTCGGCCGGGATTGCATCATCGACGTCAACGCTGTGATCGAAGGTGAGGTCGTACTCGGCGATGGTGTGAGCATCGGCCCGCACTGCGTGCTGCGCAACTGTACGATCGGTGATCAGACCCAGGTGCTGTCGCATACCGTCATCGAGCACGCCGAGATCGGCGATCGCTGCCAGATCGGCCCGTTCGCCCGGCTGCGGCCGGACACCCGACTCGGCGATCGCGCCAAGATCGGGAATTTCGTCGAAACCAAGAAGATCCGGCTGGGCAAGGGCAGCAAGATCAATCACCTGAGCTATGTCGGGGATGCCCACGTCGGCGACAACGTCAATATCGGTGCGGGCGTGATCACCTGCAACTACGATGGGGCCAACAAGCATCTGACCACGATCGGCGACGACGCCTTCATCGGCTCGGATTGTCAGTTGGTGGCCCCCGTGGCCGTCGAGCGGGGCGCGACGATTGGCGCCGGCTCGACGATCACCAAGACTGCACCGGCCGATGCGCTGACCTTGACTCGCGGCAAGCAAGTCACCATTGAAAACTGGAAACGCCCGCGCAAGCATACGCCCGGCCACGATTGAGTCCGGTCGGTTCGAGCGAACGTCTTCTAATCAGAGCAAGCCAAAACCATGTGTGGAATCGTCGGCGCGAGTGCGCAACGAAACGTCGAGCCCATCCTTCTCGAAGGGTTGCGTCGTCTGGAATATCGCGGCTACGACTCGGCCGGCATGGCCGTCATCGACGGCCGCTCGCTCGATCGCGTTCGGGCGGTCGGCAAGGTTCAGGCCCTGGCCGACAAGCTCGAGAACGCGCCCAGACCGGGCACGCTCGGCATCGCCCACACCCGCTGGGCCACCCATGGCGGTGTATCGGAGATCAACGCGCATCCCCATGTGTCGACCGATCGGGTCGCGGTTGTCCATAATGGCATCATCGAGAACTTCGAAGGCCTCAAGCGGCGGCTGACCGATGCCGGCTACGAGTTCACCTCCGAAACCGATACCGAAGTCGTCGCGCATCTGATCGAGAGCTATCTCGACGATTCTGCCGATCTCGCCGAAGCGGTCCGACGGGCGGTGGCCGAATTGCACGGCGCCTATGCGCTGGCCGTGGTCAGCCGGGACGATCCGAGTACGCTGGTCGCCACCCGCAGCGGCTCGCCGCTGGTGCTCGGTGTGGGCATCGGCGAGCACTTCGTGGCATCGGATGTGGCGGCGTTGCTGCCGGTCACGCGGCGCTTCGTGTATCTCGAAGAGGGCGATCTGGTCGTGCTCACGCCCGAGGCGTTCGCCATCACCGATGGCGACGGTAGCGCCGTGACCCGCGAGATCAAGGAATCCGAGCTGTCGATTGCCGCCACCGAGAAAGGCGGCTATCGCCACTTCATGCTCAAGGAGATTCACGAACAACCCGCCGCGCTCGCCGAAACCTGGCAGGGGCGAATGTCGGCCGAGGATATTCTGGCCTCCAGTATCGGCCCGCAGGCCGCCGAAATGCTCGATCAGGTCGAAGCGATCCATATTGTCGCCTGCGGCACGAGCCACCATGCGGGGCTCGTCGCGCGGTACTGGATCGAAGCCATGGCGCGGATCCCCTGCAACGTCGAACTGGCCAGCGAATATCGCTATCGTGATCCGGTCGTGCCCCGGAATTGTCTGTTCGTGACCCTGTCCCAATCCGGCGAGACGGCCGATACACTGGCAGCGCTGCGCTATGCCAAGGGTCTTGGTGACGGGCAGGGCTATCTGGCCACGCTCGCGATCTGCAACAAGCCCGAGACCTCGCTCACGCGTGAGTCTGATCTGGTGCTCATGACCCGTGCCGGCCCGGAAATCGGTGTCGCCTCGACCAAGGCGTTCACCACTCAGCTGCTGTGCCTGCTGCTTTTGGCCGGCATGCTCGATCGCGACAAACTGCGCCGCGCCGCTCTGGCCGCCGATATTCGAAAGATTGAACAGGCCGTCAACCAGGTGCTCGAACTCGACGACGCGATTCGCCATCTGGCTGAAGAATTCGTCGACAAGCAACATGCGTTGTTCCTGGGCCGCGGCCCGATGTACCCGATCGCCATGGAAGGCGCGCTCAAGCTCAAGGAGATCTCCTATCTCCATGCCGAGGCCTATGCCGCCGGTGAGCTCAAGCACGGCCCACTCGCGCTCGTCGACGAGAACATGCCGGTTATCGCCGTCGCGCCACGCAACGACTGGCTGGAAAAGGTCAAATCCAATCTGCAGGAAGTTCGTGCCCGCGGCGGCAAGCTCTACGTATTCGCCGACGCCGACGCCGGCCTGGATACCGGGCCCGGCATCACCGTGCTCGACATGCCCCATGTCGACGAGACGTTAGCGCCGATCGCCTACACGATCCCGCTGCAGTTGCTGTCCTACTATGTGGCCGTCGCCAAAGGCACGGACGTCGACCAACCGCGAAACCTGGCCAAGTCGGTGACCGTGGAGTGATCGGCCGACGGCCCGTGGGTTAGGTATTCGGGCGCCGGCGCAATGCTCGACAGTCGAACGAGGCGGCGTAATGGTCACCGGCCGCTCGGCTGGCTCGCCTCGGTTTGGCTCGCCAGCGCGGGGCCGGACGATCGGCTGTTCACACGGATCACGTCCTATCCGGTTGGCGGCAATACACGGATGTCTATCGTTGTCGGGGATCTCGCCGCGACTGCCGCTAGTGCCGCGTAGTCCGCCGGATCCCGGCCGGCGACCCAGGGCGACGCCCCGTCGTGTGACGCCTGTCAGGACTCGTTATCGGCGCGCCTTGAATAGGTATCGGTGCTGCGATGCGACGGTGTATTCACCGTAGGCGTCGCCTGAAGTGAATGACGGCCGAGATCATTGACCCGGATTGTCTGCTGGCAGTACCGCCCTGTTCGAACACGGCGGGCCGCGCCCCACGGACGTATACGTGTGCGTTCATAGTTGGTATTAAAGGACTTTCTCCGGCCATCTGTCAGGTATGAGTCCGAACAGCCCAACTACTGCCCACGACCCGCCCGGACGCTGGGCGGCGCTGGCGATACTAGCCAGCGCCATGCTGCTGGGCATGACAACCTGGTTTTCGGCTACTGCGGTGGTGCCGCAGCTGCGCGAGCTGTGGGCGCTATCGCCAGGCGAGGCCGCTTGGATGACCATCGCGGTTCAGCTGGGTTTTGTCGCCGGTGCACTCACCTCGGCAGTGTTCAATATTGCCGATCGGGTGCCGCCTCGCCGGCTGATGCTCTACGGGGCCATACTCGCAGCGTTCGCCAACATCTGTCTGTTGGCGACCCCACCGGTGGCACTGGCGATCGGTCTACGTGCGGTCACCGGCTTCGGCCTGGCCAGCGTCTATCCGCCGGCCATGAAGGCGATGGCCACCTGGTTCAAGGTCAACCGCGGTACTGCGCTCGGGATCATGGTGGGCGCGCTCACCCTGGGTTCGGCGATGCCCCATCTGGTCAACGGCCTCGGCGGGCTGGACTGGCGAATCGTCATCGTGGCGACATCGGTCTTGTCCGTGATCGGCGGCCTGGTCGCCGCGTTCATGGGCAGCGACGGTCCGTTTGCGTTTCCTCGGGCGCCGTTCGATCTAAGGCAGAGCTGGCGCGCCTTTTCGGATCGGCCCGTGCGGCTCGCCTCGATCGGCTATTTCGGCCATATGTGGGAGCTCTATGCGATGTGGGCCTGGTTTTCGGTCTTCTATGGCGATGTGTTGGCCGGGCAGGCCTTCGATGCACCGCTGGCCACCGCCGCCCTGGCGACATTCGCGGTCATCGGCATCGGTGCGATCGGATGCTGGATCGGCGGCATCCTCGGCGATCGCTGGGGTCGCGGCCGTGCGACGTCGTTGGCCATGTGCGTGTCCGGCGCCTGCGCATTGCTGATTGGCTGGTTGCCGGATAACTACTGGCCGCTTATTCTCATCGTGGGGTTGGTCTGGGGTTTCTGGGTCGTGGCCGATTCGGCCCAGTTCTCGACGGTGATTACCGAACTTGGGGACCAGCGTTATGTCGGCACCGCGCTGACCATACAACTGGCGATCGGCTATATCCTCACCGTGCCGACGTTGTGGCTGATCCCGGTGGTTCACGAACATTTCGGTTGGGCGGCCGCGTTCGGGGTGCTGGCGATTGGCCCAGCGGTCGGCACGATTGCGATGCAGCGTCTGGGCACGTGCGAAACCAAGAGCACGCGTGCGTCGGCGCCTGCGACTACACCATGATGGGTCTGTCTTTCAGGGAGTCGAAACAGTGAATGACGATATGCCGGACAGCCGAGGCGCTGCGCCCGACGCTAAACGCCGTCGGTTGCTCAAGCAGGCGCTTGGTACCGTGGGTGCGCTCGGCGTGCCTCTCATTGCGGGACGCGGGGTCGCGGCCGAAGCCGGCGACAATCAGGCGCCGAACGTGCCCGAGTGGATGCGCAGCCAGGGCAAGCCGATATTGTCTCCGGCCTATGGCGTGCCGTCGACGTTCGAGAAAGATGTCGTACGCACGCCCACGGATCTCACCACGACCAAGACGTCGTCATGGAGTTTTACGCCCCTGCAGGCGTTGGAAGGCAGCATCACGCCGAACGGTCTGGTGTTCGAGCGTCATCACGGCGGCGTGCCGACGATCGATCCCGAGCAGCATCAGCTGATGCTGCATGGCCTAGTCGAGCGGCCGCTGATCTTCGATATGGCGCAGCTCCGGCGATTTCCACAAGTATCGATCAAGCGTTTCCTGGAGTGCTCGGGCAATACGCTCACCGAGTGGGAAAAACCCACCGGTAAGACGGTGCAGGATACCCACGGCCTGTTGTCGTGCTGTGAATGGACCGGCGTGCCGCTGGCGACGCTGCTGCGCGAGGCTGGCGTGAAGGACAAGGCCAAATGGATTCTTGCCGAAGGGGCCGATGCATCCGCGCTCACGCGAAGCATTCCCATGGACAAGGCGCTGGACGATGCGTTAGTGGTCTATGCCCAGAACGGCGAAGCGCTGCGGCCCGAGCAGGGCTACCCGTTGCGTCTGATCCTGCCCGGCTTCGAAGGCAACATGCAGGTCAAATGGCTGCGTCGATTGGAGGTCGGGGACGCGCCATTCATGACGCGAGAAGAAACCTCGAAATACACCGACCTCATGCCGAGTGGTAAGGCGCGCCAGTTCACGTTTGTCATGGATGCCAAGTCGGTCATCACCGCGCCGTCCGGCGGCCAGAATCTGGCCGGCAAGGGTTTCTACGAGATTCGCGGGCTGGCGTGGTCCGGCCGCGGTCGAATCAAGCGGGTGGATGTATCGGTGGACGGCGGGCGCAACTGGCAGCAGGCCGAACTCGATGGCCCGGTACAGCCCAAATGTCTGACGCGCTTCCGATTACCCTGGCGATGGAAGGGCGATTCCGTGCTGCTTCAGAGCCGGGCCGTTGACGACACCGGCTACGTGCAGCCCACGCGCGAGCAGCTGGTTTCGGTGCGCGGCACGAACTATGTCTACCACCTGAATGCCATTCAAACCTGGGAAGTCTCGTCGAGCGGGGAGGTCAGCAATGTCCACGTCTAGAATCCTGCTGTTGAGTCTGATCCTGGGATGGACGGTCGGGGCGACGGCCGAGGTCCAGCCCGAGGCGGGCGAATACGGGCTTGGCGACCCCGCCAGCGAGGCCGAAATCGCCGGCTGGGACATCGACGTGCCGCCCAGCGGTGCCGGCTTGCCGGCGGGTTCGGGCACCGCGGCGCAGGGTGAGGCCGTATACAACGCGCAGTGCGCCGCCTGCCACGGGCCGGAGGGTAAAGACGGTGCCTACCCGAGACTGTCGGGCGGGCAGGGAACGCTGGCCAGCGACAAGCCGGTCAAGACCGTGGGCAGCTACTGGCCGTACGCCACCACGCTCTACGACTATATTCATCGCGCGATGCCGTTCACCGCGCCCCAATCGCTGTCGGCAGACGATACCTATGCGGTGACCGCCTACGTGTTGTATATCAACGGTATTATCGATCGTGATACCACGCTCGACGCAGATACGCTGGCGGGTATCGTGATGCCCAACAGGGACGGTTTCATATCCCCGGATCCCCGTCCGGATGTACACAACACAGCGTGCATGGATCACTGCGACGAGCGCGCCAATGGCGCGTCCGGATCAGCCGAGCGCAAACCGGACGATGGCGTGCCGACCATGTAGCGATACTCGCCGTAGCGCTCTGCACGAACCGGTACCTGCGTGGTTCGCGTCAAATCGGCGCGGCCGCGCTGCGACCGGTCGGCCATTTCTCAAGCGCCTTTGCCTGATGTGCTTGACCAGCGCGCCGTTGCCCGGGCCTCGTACGCGCGGCCCGGGTCTCTACATCTGCCCGTTTGGCGCTCGGCTGTCGTCCTCAGCCGGGTCGGCGACTAGAAGGTTCTGGGCGTGACGGCGCTGACGACGATGCACTCTTCGTCGGACGTGTTTTCCATACGATGCGGCAGGGTGCTGTCGAAATAGTAGGCATCGCCCGGGCCGAGCGTCTCGGTCTTGTCGCCCACCGTGATCTCCAGCGAGCCCTGGATCACGATGCCACCTTCCTGCGCCTGATGGCTGTAGCCTTCGTCGCCGGTGGTTGCGCCGGGCGCGTAGCGCTCGTGCAGCAGCATCATCTGCGCGTTTTTCAGATTCGCCCCGACCTGGCGGTAGGAGAGTGTCTCGCCGTCGGCGAGTTCGACGAGCTCATGGCTTTTATAGAAGGCCACGCGCTCGAGCGAGTCCTTGGGCGAGAAGAAGTCGCTCAAGGTCGTGTCCAGGGCGGCCAGAATCTTCTTGAGCGACCCCACTGACGGGCTGGTCTCGTTGCGTTCGACCAGCGACAGGAATGGATGGCTCAGACCGCTTCGCTTGGCGACTTCACGGATCGATAGTTGACGCGCCTGTCGCAGCGAACGGATTTGGGGGCCCAACTGCTCGGTTCGGTCTGTGACTTGCTCGGCCGGCTTACCCAAGACAGTGCTCCTCAGCATGGCGATCGCGGCCTTGGAATTATAGGCCAAACACGTCGGCGAATCTGCGGTGACCGGCCCGGGTCGGCTGACGATTTTGCACGCTTCGGCCGGTTGCGTCGACTCGAAGATATTGTATTCAAATAATTAAATCGGCAGATGGGGCGAACCCAGGCGATGCCGGCCGGACAGGCCTTGCGCAACGGCATGAACTCAGGCACGTTAAAGTGGTAAATATATATACCAGTCTATCCGTGCCCCGAGTGGTAAATATATATGCCGACCCGGCACGGAGTCTATTCAGTCGCAAACAAGGATCGAGCAGCCGCATGAGTACAGCACGTCGTTGGACGCAGCCGGAGAAGTTGCGCTTCATCAAGTCGCCGCAGGAAACCGATGCCACTGAAATGGGCGGGATCACCGATAGCGTGACGACCATTCTTCGCGAGGTGGCCGCCGAAGGAGACGCGGCCGTGCGTCGTTTCAGCCAGAAGTTCGATCGGGCCGAACTGGAGGCGCTTGAAGTCACCGAGGCCGAGATCGAACGCGCGTATGCACAGTTCGATCCGCAGTCGCTGGCGGACAGCCAGTTCGCGATCGCCCAGGTCACGGCCTTTGCCGAACGCCAGCTCGAGACCATGCAGCCTCTCGAGATCGAAACCTTGCCGGGCGTACATCTGGGCCATCGGATCATTCCGATCGAAACGGTCGGCTGCTATGTGCCGGGGGGGCGCTATCCGCTCTACTCTGCGCCGATCATGTCGATCGTGCCGGCCGTGGTGGCCGGCTGCCGCGAGATTGTGGCGTGTCTGCCGCCCAATACGCACGAAACCATGTTCGCGCTGTGCCATCTCGCCGGTGCCCACCGCATCTTCAAGATCGGTGGCGCGCAGGCCATCGCGGCCATGGCCTATGGCACCGAATCGGTGCCGGCAGCGGACAAGATCGTGGGCCCGGGTAATGCGTTCGTCAACGAAGCCAAGCGGCAGGTGTTTGGCGCGGTCGGGATCGACCAGCTCGCCGGGCCGAGCGAGATCTTCACCATCGCCGACGACAGCGGTGATGCGCGCGTGATCGCCGCCGACCTGCTCGCCCAGGCCGAACACGATGTGCATACCCGGGTTGGCCTTGCGACGACATCCGCGCGGCTGGCCGAGGATACGCTGGCCGCCATCGACGCTCAGCTGGCAACCCTGTCGACCCGCGACACGGCCGGTGAGGCGTGGGCGCGCCAGGGCCAGATCGTGGTCTGCGAGGACCGGGCCACGCTGATCGACTATGCCAACTTCATGGCGACCGAGCATCTGCAGATTCATGCCACGGATGCGCACGAAATGGCCCGCGAGATTCACAACTACGGCTCGCTGTTCATCGGCGAGAACGCCAGCGTCGTCTATTCGGACAAGTGCTGCGGAACCAACCATACGCTGCCGACCATGGCGGCGGCGCGCTATACGGGCGGGCTTTGGGTCGGCACCTACGTCAAGGTCTGCACACATCAGTGGATGGAGACCACAGGCGTCGAGACGGTGGCGCCCAAGGCTGTGCGCCAGAGCCTGTCCGAGGGCATGGAAGGCCATGCCCGGGCAGCCGCGTTGCGTCTATACCCGCAGGCCCACGATCGAATTCTCGACGGCGACATTCCCGAGACCTGAGCACGATAATCCTAGAAGGGGGTAATACGATGAACGACCTGATGTCCTGTCTGTTGACCGGCGGTCTGGGCAAACGCCTGGCCGCGACCGCGGTGGGGGCCGCACTGGCCATCGGCGTGCCGACGGCCGCCGTGGCGGCGCAATACAACCTCAAGATCGGTTGTATCGAATCGCCGTCCGGCTCGAACACGCGCGGCTGGAAGACCTTCGAACAGTATGTGGAAGCGGCCAGCGACGGCCGGATCGCCATCGAGATTCTGCCGTCGGGCCAGCTCGGCGACACCCAGCAGCTGCTCGAGGGCCTGCAGCTGGGCATCCACAAGATGGCCCAGGGTGACGAGACCATCACCAGTGCCTACAAGCCGATGATGGCTTGGTTCAGCCCGTATCTGTTCCGCGACGAATTGTCGATGAAGCGTTTCTTTGAAAGCGATACCTTCGCCGAGCTGAACGACGACATGGCCAAGGACATGGGCGTACGCGCACTGGCCGT
Organism: Salinisphaera sp. T31B1; assembly: GCF_040361275.1. NCBI lineage: Bacteria > Pseudomonadati > Pseudomonadota > Gammaproteobacteria > Salinisphaerales > Salinisphaeraceae > Salinisphaera > Salinisphaera sp. T31B1. Next base: position 717,879 of record NZ_APNH01000001.1, read on the forward strand.
CGCACCCTACGGGTTCTACGACTTCATCAATAAAAAGCGTGATATCAAGACCCTAGAGGACATGAAGGGCCTGAAGCTGCGCACGTTGCCCAACAGTCAGATCACCATCAAGACCTGGGATGCGCTCGATGCGTCGGCGACGCCGGTAGCCTGGTCGGAGATCTACACCTCGATCCGGACCGGCGTGATCGACGGTTTGGGTCATACGCCGAGCATCATGGTCGACCAGAAATACTACGAGGTGGCCAAGCACGTCACGCTCGACCAGAGCATGGGCGTAGCCAACATGTATCTGGTCAACGAAAACTTCTACGAATCGCTGCCGGCCGATCTGCAGGCGGTACTCAAGCAGGGCGCAGAGCTGGCCGCGAACGTCGAGTTCGGCATTGCCAGCTACCGGAATCGCGTCACCGCGCTCGAAACGTTGAGTGACGAAGGCGTCAAGATCTATGCATTGCCCGCCGACGAACGTGCCCGGTTCAAGAAGGCCGCGCAGGACGGGGTCACGCCGTGGCTGAAAAAGACCTCCGGCGACGACAACGTCGAGGCGGTATTCGATGCGGTCGAGCAGATCGAGTCGAACTGATCTTTCCCGGGCCTGATCGGCCGCGCGTCTTGTCGTCCGCTGGGCGATTGAGCGCGCGGCCGGGGCCGCACAAGCGCTTCGTCTGTATTACTTGGAGGCTGCCATGCCTGCCCGACTCTCGTTATGGCTGGGCCGTGCCGTCAAGAGCGTGATCGCCCTGAGCATGCTCGCGATTCTGATCATCGTGTGTGTCCAGGTCTTCTGCCGGTTCGTGCTTGACGACGCCCTGTCCTGGCCGGAGGAGGCCGCCCGGTTTCTGATGGTCTGGGGCTTGATGCTGGGCGGGGCGTTCGCCTTTCTCGACGGCGAACATACGGGCATCCAGATTCTGGCCGGCCGGCTGAAAGGACGGGCGGCGATCGCCAACAGCCTGGTGGTACACGGTCTGATCCTGGGGTTTCTCGGCTGTCTGATCTACGGCGGCTGGCAGGAGATGTCCATGCTCATGCGCTTCAAGACCGGTGCACTCGGGATCTCCAAGGCCATTCCCTACGGAGCGATACCGATCAGTGCTGCACTCTACGGCCTGTTCGCGATCGTGCTGGTCGTACGTCGCCTTCGTCGGGAGCAGGGTCGATGATCATCACGGTTTTGCTGGTCGCCTTCGTGGTGCTGTTGCTCATGGGCATGCCGGTGGCATTCGCGATCGGGGTCTCGTCCACGCTGGCGATCATCCTGTCGGGAGATTCGCTGGTGGTGGCGGCCCATTACATGTTCGGCGGCGTCAATTCCTATCTGCTGGTTGCGATTCCGATGTTCGTACTGGCCGGCGATCTGATGCTCCATTCGGGCATGACCAAATCGCTGACCGATTTCGCCGATCTCTTCGTGGGGCGGCTGCGGGGCGGACTGGGCCATACCAATATCGGTGGCAGCGTGTTCTTTTCGGGCATCACCGGTTCGGCGACGGCCGATACCACGGCCATCGGTTCGGTGATGATCCCGGCGATGTCCGAAAATGGGTACGGGCGTGCCTATGCGACCGCGATCACCGTGGCCTCGTCCGCGATCGGGCCGATCATTCCGCCGAGCCTGACGTTCGTGATCTATGCGCTGGCGGTGGGCAATATCTCCATCGGCGGTCTGTTCGTTGCCGGGCTGGTCCCCGGGCTGCTGACCGCCGTGGCGCTGATGGTCATGAACCACGTAATCAGTACGCGTCGGCGATATCCGAAACGCGAACATCGTTACAGCCCCGGCGAAGCATTCACGATCACGCGCAAGAGTCTCGTGGTGCTGGTCATGCCGGCCCTGATCGCCTTTGGTGTGATCACGGGTATCTATACCGCGACCGAAGCGGCGGCGGTGGCCGCCGCCTATGCATTGGTCCTGAGTCTGGCGATGCGCAAGCTGACGCTGCGCGTCCTGCCGGGGCTGTTCTTCAACGCCTCGAAGACCAGCTCGATCATGTTCCTGCTGCTGGCGACCAGCAGCCTGTTCTCCTACGTGCTGTCGACCCAGGGCGTTCCGGGAGACATCGCCCGGGCCTTCGATGGGCTGACCGATAGTCCGCTGGTGTTCCTGTTGATTCTGAACATCACCCTGCTGCTCATCGGGCTGGTGATCGATCTGTATCCGGCAATACTGATCTTCGGGCCGATCTTTGCACCGATTGCCCAGCAGTACGGCATCGACCCGATCCATTTCGGTGTGCTGTTCTGCGTGAATCTCATCGTGGGCATGAACACGCCGCCGGTCGGCTCGGGGCTGTTCATCGGCGCCGCGATCGGGCGGGTGAGTATCGAAGCCTTGGTTCGCGAGATCCTGCCGTTCATTCTCATGCAACTGCTGGTGCTGACGCTGATCACGTACGTACCGGTCCTGACCACCGGTTTGCCGAGACTTCTGGGGTATTGAGGCATACGCCGCTACGCCGCGGCGCTGAGGGTTGCGAATCGGTCGGCCGTGGCCGGTATGTCTGAGCGCCTGGCCGCCATCGATGAACACACGGCCGCCCGCACCGCTGAGCGACAGCGCGGCCGATAAGGCGGCGCATGCGTTGGCAGGAGCCCGGCGTCTGGCTGATTCGAGACGTATGCGCGAGCCGACCGCGTATGCATACGCTCGAGTGTATACTGTATGCAAAGAAGCGTTTGGCCGTCGCCAAACCGAGTGGTGCTCGGCGGTGGTCGACAGTCTGGCAAGCCAGAGCTGCGGTTCGATATTCATCGGCCGGTTCTCGCCATACTGGCGTTGTGCCGCCGCTTTCTCGGGCCGTCATGCGTGCTGCGTGGGCGACAATAGCTCTGTATTCGATCGAAACGGCCGCCGCCTCATGCCGGGCGCGCCGAGCGGGTGGACCCTGATGACAAGACACCGATGGTACGGGGGCTGGAGCATCGTCGCGGCGGCCACGCTGCTGACCTTATTGACGGTCGGGATGCGCCTGGGCACCGGCCCGTTCTTCCTGCCGATGGCTGAAGATCTCGGCTTCAGCCGCAGCCAGCTCGGCTCGATCGTCAGCGTCGGTATGTTTTTCTACGGCTTGGCCATGCCGCTGGCCGGCTGGCTGGTCAGCCGCGTCGGCACGCGGTCGGTGTTGATCGCCGGTACGGTCATGGTCGCGGTTGCGGTTGCATGGACGGTCATCGCACGTACGCCGATCACGCTATACCTGTCGTTTGGCATCCTTCTTTCGGTCGGGCTGGGTTTCATCAGTCCGGTTGTGTTGACCCCCGTCATCTGCCGCTGGTTCGCCCGCCAGCGTGGCAAGGCCCTGTTCTTCCTGTCGACCGGTTCGATGGCCGGCATCGCGGTAATGACGCCGCTGTTCAGCGTCTCCATCGCGGCATTCGGCTGGCAGGCCACATTGATCGGCTTTGCGGCGGTCCTCATGGGCGTGGCCCTGGTGACTGCTCTCTGGGTGATCCGTGACGAGGTGCCGGCCGAGGCGGTCAACCCGACATATGCGGGTGCGGTGGACCCGAGCGGCAGCGATCCGGCGCCGGCGGATGCCCCGTTCGTGGTCGCCGTCATGTCTGCGCCGTTCCTGAAAATATTCCTGGGGCTGTTCGCCTGCGGTTTCAGCATGAACCTGCTCGGCACCCACGGCGTGCCCATGCTCATGGATCACGGATTCGACTCGACCACGAGCTCGCTGGGTATCGGGCTGATCGGCCTGGTCGCCATACTCGGTACGGTGATGATCGGACGGGTGGCCGATCGTGTCCCGCGGCGCAACCTGTTGGCTTTGATCTACGGTGTGCGCGGGCTGGGATTCTTTGCTTTGCTGATGGTCTACACGCCGCTCGGGCTGTATGCCTCGGCCGCGGTCGGAGGCATGGTCTGGGCCGGCAGCATCGCCACCTCCTCGGCGATGCTGGCCGACGTCTACGGGGTGCGTATGGTCGGGGTGCTGTACGGCACGGCCTATGTCGGCCATCAGATCGGCGCGACGATCAGTACCTGGCTCGGCGGCTGGGGTTTTCAGCACTTCGGCACCCATTGGGTTGCCTTCGGCAGTGCCGGCGTGCTGTTGCTGCTGGCCGCAGCGATTTCGCTGCGCCTGCCGGCAGACGGCTTTGTCTTCGGCGCGAATGCGCGGGGCGCGGTGAAGCAGTCGAGCACATAGCCGGGCCGGCCCGCTCGCCGTACCGCCCGCCGACTGATCGAAGGCGCGAGCGCGGCGCCCAAGCAGGTCGCACCCAGGAGCGGACTGGGCTCAGTGCGCCAGGCCGCTCGCCCCATCCAGTGTTGCGGCGGCCATCACCGCCTCGCCCCGGCGTGCGGGGCGAGGCGGGGCCAGGTCCCGAGCCTTATGCGTCAGGAACGGCGCGCGGCGCCGGGCCCACATATTCGGCGCTCGGCCGGATGATGCGATTGTCGGCGCGCTGTTCGAACACATGCGCGGCCCACCCGGACAACCGGCTCATCACGAAGATCGGCGTGAACAGCTTCGTCGGAATATCCATGAAGTGGTAGGCCGAGGCATGGAAGAAGTCGGCATTGCAGAACAGCTTCTTTTCACGCCACATCACTTGTTCGCAGCGCACCGAGACCGGGTAGAGCGTCGTGTCGCCGACATCCTCGGCGAGTTTTTCGGCCCACTGCTTGATGATGCCGTTGCGCGGATCGGACTCGCGATAGATGGCGTGCCCGAACCCCATGATCTTTTCCTTGCGCTCGAGCATGCCGAGCATCTTGGCCTCGGCATCGTCCGGATCGGTGAACTGCTCGATCATGGCCATGGCGGCTTCGTTGGCGCCGCCGTGCAGGGGACCGCGCAGGGTGCCAATCGCGCCTGTGATACAGCTGTGGATATCGCTGAGGGTCGAGGCGCACACGCGAGCGTTGAACGTCGAGGCGTTGAATTCGTGCTCCGCATACAGAATCAGCGACGTGTTCATGGCCGCGGCGTGCAACGCACTCGCCGGCTTGCCATGCAGCATTTCCAGAAAATGTGCGCCCAGCGAGTCGGCGCTGGTATCGGTATCGATCCGTTCACCGTGGTGGCTGAAGCGATACCAGTAACAGATCATGCCCGGGAACAGCGACATCATGCGATCGGTCGCGTCCTGCTGCTGGCTGAAATCCGCCTCGCCTTCGAGGTTGCCCAGCGTCGAGCAGCCAGTACGCAGCACGTCCATCGGATGGGCGTCGGCCGGAATCCGTTCGAGCACTTCCTTGAGCGTATCCGGCAGATCGCGCAGGGATTTGAGCTTGGCCTTGTAGTCGACGAGTTCTTCGGCGCTGGGCAGCTCGCCTTTGAGCAGCAGATAGGCCACGGCCTCGAACTCGCATTTATCGGCGAGCTCCTGGATATCGTAGCCTCGATAGGTCAGGCCGGAGCCGCTCTGGCCGACTGTGGAAAGCGACGTGCGGCCGGCGACCTGGCCTCGCAGGCCGGCGGTATTGGTCTTGTTTTCGGTCATGACAACTCCTTCACGAGTAGACTGGTTTTCCTGAATCTGTATCCCGACAAGTCGACCGCGCGGCGGGCCTCCGAGAGGCCTTCACCAGTCGGTCGCGGCACTCGGCTGTCGGCATTCGATTTCGATATTCCGGCGGGCACGGCTGATGTGCCGCCGCATGAGCATTTCGGCGAACTCTCCATCGCGTGCCTCGAGCGCTTCGACGATTCGGCGGTGCTCGAGCAATGCGGCCTGCGGGCGTTTGGCCACGCTGCTGAATTGATACCGCGACATGCGAATCAGGTAGTAGAGCTCGCCGATCAGCGTATCGATCAATGCCGTGTTATGGCTGCCCTGGATGATGCGGTAGTGGAAATCCAGGTCACCTTCGCGCTGAAAGTAGGCGATATCTTCCTGCAGATCCTGCTGCTGCTCGTGTCGGGCGAGCAGTTCGTAGAGCCCGCGAATCTCGGTATCGCTCATCGCCGTTGCGGCCATGCGTGCAGCCATGCCTTCCAGGGCTTCGCGTACATAGTAGAGCTGCGACAGCCGCTCCGGATCGAGCGAGGACACGCGCGTGCCCACGTGAACCTTTCGTTCCAGCAACTTCCGCGACTCCAGCCGCCGGATCACCTCGCGCATCGGGCCTCGGCTGACCCCGTAGCGCATTGCGAGCTCGGATTCTGACAGCCGGGTGCCGGGGGCGATTACCCCGCGCACGATATCGTCCTGCAGCGCAGCCAGGGCACGATCGGCCAGCGTACGCGGCTCAGCGGCGAGCGGCACGGCAGATTCGGTATCGGTTGTCGACAATGGGTGCGATCAGTTCGTCCTATGATCGCTTTATCTTTACATGATTCCAATATTGTCTACAATCGGTGATCTTACTAGCGGCTGACGCGGTCGCTACACAGACAGTGCTTGTATCGTGCCGGCTGCCCCGAACATGACGCCGTGCCGGTTACCGGCGCTGACACCGATCTTTTCGCGAGGACCAGACATGACCCAATCCGATGCTTCCCGTCGTGCCGCCTTTCGTGCGCGCGTGGCCGAGCGCAAGGCGCCGATCATTGCCGGTGCCTACAATGCGCTCAGTGCCCGGATCATCGAGGACACCGGCTTCGAGGCGGTGTATCTGACCGGTGCCGGGGTGACGAATATGGCGTTCGGTCTGCCCGATCTGAGTTTTGTCAGTCTACGCGACATGGCCGAGCATGCTGCGCGCGTGCGTGAGGCGGTAGAGTTGCCGCTGGTAGTCGACGCCGACACCGGCTTCGGCAATGCGCTGAACGTGCGTCAGAGCGTGCACACGCTCGAACGCAGCGGTGCCGACGCGATCCAGATGGAAGACCAGATACTGCCCAAGAAATGCGGCCATTTCGAAGGCAAGCAGGTCATTCCGGCCGGCGAGATGGTCGGCAAGATACGGGCCGCCGTCGATGCACGCCGCGATGAGAACTTCCAGATCATCGCGCGTACCGATGCGGCAGCCGTTCACGGCATCGAGGATGCGATCGAGCGGGCCCATCGCTATGCCGAGGCGGGGGCCGACGTGCTGTTCATCGAGGCAACCGAAACCCGCGAGGACATCGAGCGCCTGCCCGCGCTGTTCGAAATTCCTCTGCTCATCAACGTGGTCATCGGCGGCAAGACGCCGACCCTGTCGCAGACCGAGTTGGCCGGGCTTGGCTACGGGCTGACCCTGTATGCCAATGCGGCACTCCAGAGTGCGGTATGCGGCATGCAGCGGGCGTTGTCCAAACTCAGTGAAGACGGCCGTCTGGATGAGGATCCGACGCTGGTCGCCCCGTTCGCCGAGCGCCAGCGGCTGGTCGACAAGGCGCTCTTCGATCGCCTGTCCAGCGAATACGGCGACTGAACCGGCGGCGCCGGAGCGGCAAAAGCCGCCGTCCGGCTGATCGAGCCGGCGTGGATCAACCACGTGTCGCGATCGGCTGGCCGTGCGCAGTGGTGTGCGCATGCCTGACCGAGCCGAGGGGCGCGTAAATCCGGGGCCCACGAGCTTGGCTCGGGGCCGGGGCGAGGCATGACGCCGATCGCGTGTGAACGGACTCTTGCCTGCCGCGATGCGCCCGAATAGCACCCGTCCAGCCGATCCGAGCCTGTACGCCGGCTGCGACGTCCCTATCGTTCACGGTCGTGGTCCCGGCAGCGGTGCGGTCGGATGATTCGCGTGCCGCCGCCGGAGCCTTCGGCCGCTTGTCTCGAAACCATGTAAACAGAATGGTTGCTCGCGAGGGCCTGTCACCGCGGTGGCAGGCGGGTGTGTTCGGCCCCCGTCGTCGGGAACAGGATTTTCGTGCTCGAATCGACGGCGCCAACGCGGCCGGCGTCGCTGCGGTCCCGACATCATGCGAACAGCGCCGTACGGGTCGGCGAGATGCCCATACCGCCCGTGGTCAGCGGCGATCAGGCGCCCGCCAGTCGATACTCGCCGGCGCACTCTGAACGGGTCGCGTGGACGGCTCGGGTACGGCCAGTCAAAGCCGTGAATCATCTCCTTGAAAAAGGTTGACGGCTCAAGCGGCGCGTGCGTATCTTAATTCAGGACGTTATTCCATAATTAAGAACATGCGTCGACGATATGAGCGATGATCAGGCCACGGTCGGCGCTGCACAACGCCCGTCTCGGCGAGCCAAGAGGAGGTATCTCGCGTGGTGGATAGAGGTTTGCTGGACGGCCTGCGCGTGGTCGAATTCGGTCAGATCGCGGCCGGCCCATTTGCCGGCTCCCTGTTGGCCGATCTGGGCGCGGATGTGGTCAAGATCGAACGGGCCGACGGCGGGGACGGCATGCGTGCCTGGCCGCCGCTGACGGAAAACGATGCGGGCGATGCGTTCAGCGAGAACTTCGCTTCGCTGAACCGAAACAAGCGCAGTGTTGCGCTGGATCTCAAGAGTGAAGCCGGACAAGCCCATGCCCGTAGCCTGTGCGAGCGGGCCGACGTGGTGCTGGAGAATTATCGCCCGGGCGTGATGGAACGACTGGGCTTGGGCCACGAGACGTTGGCCGAACTCAACCCGCGCCTGGTTTTCTGCTCGATCAGCGGCTACGGACAACGCGGGCCGTCGGCGGGTAAAGGCGCGTTCGACGTCACGGTCCAGGCGATGAGCGGGATCATGAGCGTTACCGGCGAACCCGACAGCGGACCGGTCAAGTGCGGCGTGCCGGTCGGCGATTTCTGTGCCGGTCTGTATGCCGGATATACGATCCTTGCCGCGCTTCGCCGCCGTGAACAGAGCGGCGAAGGTGCGTTCATCGATTGTTCCATGGTCGGCAGTCTGCTCGGGATTTCGGCGCTGCAGACCAGCGAGTTCTTCGGCACCGGACAACCCGCGCAGCGGCTCGGCTCGGCGCATCCGCGAAATGCGCCTTACCAGGCATTCCGTGCCCGGGATACGCACTTCGTGGTCGCTGCCGGTAACGACAAGCTGTGGCGCTCGGTATGTCAAATCGTCGAACGTCCGGCCCTGGCCGAGGACGCTCGTTTCGAGACCCAGGCGCTGCGCGCAGCCAACCAGGAAACTCTGGCGGCCGAACTTCAGCCTGTGTTCGAAACCCGCAATGCCGCCCACTGGCTGAGCGAACTCGAGGCCGAGGGCGTGCCGTGCAGCCCGATCAACAGCTTTCGGGAAGTCTTCGATGATGCGCATGTTCAGAGTATGGGCATCGTGCGTGATCTGACACTGCCCAACGGCGCGCGCACCCATACCACCGGTTTCCCTATCGCCATATCGGGCTTCGACTTCGATATCGCCCGGCAACCGCCCAAGCTCGGTGAGCATAACGATGAGGTGCTCGCCGAATGGAGCGGCGCGTCGTCTGTGAACGGTGAGCGGCAGGCCTCGGGTACGGGTGGGGCCGGTTGATGGCGCGGTCAGCGGCCGAGGAGCCGACCGCCCGGGCGCTCATGTTGCATGACGGCGACGATGTGGCCGTGGTCATCGCGCCTGTGTCGGCCGGCACGCTTTGCGAGATCACCACTCCTTCCGGCAAGCAGTCGGTGCGGGCCGCGGGGGATATCGCCTTCGGGCACAAGATGTCGGTCCGTGCAATCGGCGTCGGCGAGACGGTCATCAAGTACGGCCACCCCATCGGTCGCGCCGCGGCGGCGATCGAGTGCGGAGCGCATGTTCATGTTCACAATCTTCAGGGTGGCGTGTCGGCCTGACATGGCGCCTTGGCGAGCTGGAGAAACGTCGTGAATCAGGTGTTCTACGGTTTTCCCCGGCCGGTCGGCCGAGCGGGCATTCGCAACAAGATACTGCTGCTGCCGATCGACCGCTATTCGAACGAGGCGGCCTGGCAGATCGATCAAACGGTCGCGGGCCTGACCCGGTTTACCTGTCCGGGCGATATGGGGCGACATGCGGGCGACCGCGAGCGGCTGTTCAGCATCATGCGGGGTGTGGCCGCCAATCCCAACGTGGCGGGTGTGGTGCTGATTTCGGTCAACCGCGAATTCAACTATCCCGAAACTCGGGCGCAGCGTCTGCTGGATGCGCTGGCCGCATTGGAGAAACCGGTCGTGCCGCTGTTCATGTCCGAACTGGGCGGCGCGGCCCGGACGGTAGTCGAGGGACAGATCGCGGCGCGCAACCTGCTACGCGAGATCGGTCGGCAACAGCGTTGCCCCGTGCCGCTGGGTGAGCTGTCGATCGGAATCAAGTGCGGCACATCCGACGGCACGTCCGGTATCAGTGGCAACCCGGCGCTGGGCGCTGCCATGGATCGTCTGGTCGCGGCGAACGGCACCGTGATCTTCTCGGAGACGACCGAGATCATCGGCGCCGAGCAGGTGCTGGCCGAGCGGGCGGCCGATGCGCAGACCGCCGAGCGAATCGTTTGCATGGCCCGGCGTGTCGAACGCCAGGCCCGCGATCTCGGCGAGGATATCCGCACCATCAACCCGATCCCCTCGAACATCAAGGCCGGCATTTCCACGCTCGAGGAGAAGTCGCTCGGTGCGATCGCCAAGGGGGGCACGACACCGCTGTGCGGCGCGCTCGACTATGCTCAGGCGCCCGACCGCCGTGGCCTGTTCTTCATGGACGGCTGGATGGCCTCGAATTCGCTGCCGATATCGCTGGCCGCGGCCGGTGCCCAGATCACCGTGCTGCAGAGCGGCGGCTCGGACCTGCCCGATGACCCGCCGCTGGCTGCAACCAACCCAGGCTTGGTCGCGCCCAACTTTTATATGTCGGGCAACCCGGAGCTGGTGGCCAAGATGCGGGTGGGGCTGGACTTCGATTCATCGGCGGTACTGGTCGGCGATGAGTCGCTCGCCGACATTGGCGCCCGGATCCTGCAAGCGCTTTCGGAGATCGCCTCAGGCCAGCCGACCTACGGCGAGACGCTCAAGTATTCGGAAGTTCAGGAAATCTGGTTCGACGGGCCGGTCTTCTAGAAGCACGGTGGCCCCGGCCGCGTTCCTGTGGACAACACGCACGGCGCATCCGGCCAGTCCCGGTGTCGAAAAATCAAAACGGAGGATGAGCAATGAAGATCACCGATCTGGAAATTCTGGAGTGCGACGCAGGCTGGCGTAACTACTCTTTCGTCAAGATCAGCACCGACGAGGGGCTGGTCGGCTGGAGCGAGTTCAACGAAGGCTTCGGCTCGCCCGGCATCGGGACGGTCATACAGCAGCTGGCGGGCACGCTCATCGGCCAGCCGTTGCCCGGTCTCAACCGGTTCTTTGCCGATGTCTATGCCCGTACCCGTCCGGCGGCCGGCGGCGTCGTGGCCGAGGGGATCGCGGCGATCGAGAACGCCCTGCTGGATCTGCACGCAAAGCGGCTGAACGTGCCTTGCTATGAATTGCTGGGCGGCAAGGTACGGGATCGCTTGCGGGTGTACTGGTCGCACTGCCCGGCCTGGCGAATCAATCACCCGAGTTACTACGGGCCGCAGATCAGCGACCTGGACGGTGTCCGGGCGATCGGCGGGGAGGCACGTGAACGCGGTTTCGATGCGCTCAAGACGAATCTGTTCCTGTTCGAGCAGGGCAGCGCACGCGCATGGCGCCCGGGTTTCTCCGCGCCGTTCTACCCGGAGCTGAATATCGATCGCACCGTCATCCGCAACATGCTCGACACCATCGAAGCGCTGCGGGCCGGTGCCGGTGCGGACATGGACATCCTCATCGATGTCAATTTCCACGCCAAGACCGACGGCTATCTGAAGCTGCTGCGGGCGTTGTCGGATGTCGATCTGTTCTGGGTCGAACTGGACACCTATCGTCCTGAAGCGCTTGCCCATATACGACGCCAGGCGGGCCAGACCATCAGTTCGTGTGAAACCTTGTGTGGCGGACGCGAATTCCTGCCGTTCTTCCAGCAACAGGCGGTGGATGTGGCCATCGTCGACGTCATCTGGAACGGCGCCTGGCAGTCGATGAAGATCGCCGATCTGGCCGATGTGCACGAAGTCAATATCGCGCCCCACAACTTCTATGGCCATCTGGCCACGATGATGAGCGCACACGTGGCCTGTGCAGTGCCCAATTTCTGCATCATGGAAACCGATATCGATCGGCTGGAGTGGGATGCGGAGATCTTCACCCATGTGCCCGAATATCGAGACGGTCATCTCGTCATGCCCGATCGGCCGGGCTGGGGCACGGAACCGGTCGAAAGCGAGATTCGGGCCCGGCCACCCAAGCGTGGCGGCGGGCTCATGCAGCCACGCAAGAGCTGACGAACGCCCGCCCAATGGGACCCGGCGGCCCGGGGGTGACCCGGCCGGGCCGCCGGATGTCCGGTTCGGTTAGCGGCTCACTACCAGTGGCCGGATCGCGGCTCGCAAAGCGACGTGGCTATCGGCGTCGTGCCTCGCCGGCTGAAGTGCAATGAATTCATACGTTGGTATTACAAGCCGCGCGGCCGGGAGCCGATCGGCACGGCGGCAAGTGATCGAAAAATAAATAAATATCTGATTAATATAAAAAATATTAGTCGTGTGCCCGCGCGTCGACGGCTTGGGCCGGGTTTCAAATTGTCTTGACAGTGGTATTCGCAAGGCGCTAGTGTCGTTTCGTAATGTATTAAGACGTTCTGAATAGCAGAATAAACAATCGCCGAGGCATCGTGACTCGTACGGCCCGCCCCGCGATTACACATGGAGGAGAGCATGAGTCAGGCATTGGCGATCGGTCAGGAGAGCTCCGCGGTTCATGCCGCCTTCGAGCCGCGCAGCATCGCGGTCGTGGGTGCGTCGGAGGATATGGGCAAGTTCGGCGGTCGTATCCTCCACTACCTCCTGCATCACCGGTTTGCCGGCCAGATCTTTCCTGTCAACGCCACGCGCGACCAAGTCTGCGGGCTCGATGCCTATGCGTCGCTGGACGACCTCCCGAGCACCCCGGATCTGGTCGTCATCTGCGTGCCGCAGCGGCATGTGCACGGCGTCGTCGAATCAGCCGGGCGGCTGGGTGTCGGCGTGGCCGTGGTGGTCTCCAACGGTTTTGCCGATGCGGGCGATGAAGGTCGGCAACAGGAACAGGTGCTCGTAGCCCTGGCGCAACGCCATGGCCTCCGCTTGGTCGGGCCCAACTGTATGGGCTTCGTGTCCGCGGCGACCGGCGTCATCGTCTGTTCGTCGAATATCCTGGCCATCGACAGCGTGCCGACCGGCGGCGTCGGGTTCATCAGCCAGAGCGGCGCCGTGCTCATGGCGCTGATGGACTGCGGTTTTCGTCAGGGGATCGGCTTTTCCCACTGCGTCACGCTGGGCAACCAGGCCGATCTGGAGCTGTGTGACTTCGTCGAGTATCTGCTCGAGGACGACGCCACGCAGGTCATCTGCACCTATGTCGAAGGCTTGAAAGACGCGGAGCGCTTCCAGCGCCTGGCGCGTCGCGCTGCCGCCCAGAACAAGCCCTGGATCATGCTCAAGTCCGGCCGCACGGCGGCCGGCGCCGAAGCGGCCTATTCGCATACCGCGAGTCTGGCGGGCAGCTATCAGGCCTTCGAGACCGTCTGCCGCGAGAACGGCATCATTCTGGTCGAGGATGTCGAATCGCTGCTGTGTCTGGCGGCGATCCTGGAGAAGTTTCCCGGTCAGCGTCTGGACCGCGTGGCGCTGTCGTCGACTTCGGGGGGCAGCCTGGCGTTGTGTGCCGATCGGCTGTCCGATGAAGGCATCAAACTGGCCGAACTGTCGAGCGAAACACTCGACAAACTGCACGAGCACTATCCGGCGTCGGTTTCCAACCCCGTCGATATCGGTGTCGCCACGCAGGGTGCGCTGGGCCGGGTCGCACGGCCGACCGCCGAGATCCTGCTATCAGACCCGGGCGTGGATATCTTCCTGCCGGTACTGAGTACCGCACCGGACGTGCACGCGCTGACGCAGTGGTATATCGAAGGCGCCGAAGCCGCAGGCGACAAGCCGTATCTGGTGGTCTTGCAGCCGGCGGCTCTGGCCGACAGCACGCGTCTGGAGCTTCGCCGCCGAGGCATTGCCTTTGTCGATAGCTTCGACGCCCTGGCCCGTGCGCTCAGAGCCTGGAAACAGACGATGGCGGCGCCCCGCAAGCCCGCAGACTGCGAGCGTCCGGCGGGGCTGCCCGCACCGGGTACGATCGCCGCACCTTCCGGAGCGATGGACGAGACCCAGGCGAAGACGCTGCTGGATCGCTATGGCATCCGGACCAATCTGGGGGTGACCTGTACGACTCCCGAACAGGCAGGCGAGGCGGCCGCGAACATGCAATTCCCGGTGGTCGTGAAGATCGTATCGCCGGACATCGTGCACAAAAGCGATATGGGCGGCGTAGCGCTCAATCTCGATAGCGTAGAGGCCGTCGAGCAGGCAGCCCGCGACATGGCCGCTCGCATCACCGCCGCCGACTCCAGTCTTCGACTGGAAGGGTTTTCCGTGCAGGAGCAGGCCACCGGAAAGATGGAACTCGTGCTCGGTGTGAACACCGACGAACAGTTCGGTCCGATGATCGTGTTCGGCGCCGGCGGCACGCTGGTCGAGATTCTCTCCGACGTGGCGGTGGCCAGTGCGCCGGTCGCCCGTGCCACCGCGCGTGCCCTGCTCGAGCGGCTGCGTATTTACAAGGTGCTGGCCGGCGCGCGTGGCAATGCGCCACTGGATATCGACGCGGTGGCTGAACAGATCGAGCGGCTGAGTTGGTTGGCCGAGGATTTCAAGGACTCGTTGCAGGAACTGGATATCAACCCGTTGCTGGTCGACGACGAGGGGCGCGGCGCCGTGGCAGTGGATGCCCGGGCGCTGTTCAAGAAATAGTCAGCTGCCCTCGGGGACCGGGCTGACCACTATAAAAACGTGTGCAGAGGAGCATCGACATGACTGACAAAAAGACCAGAAAGGCGGCTAGAAAACTGCTCGCCGCCGGTTTGGCGGTAGCGGGCCTGATCGTCCAGACCACCGTGCTGGCCGCAACGTTTCCGGATCGGCCGGTGCGCCTGATCGTGCCGTATCCGCCGGGTGGAACCAGCGATAACGTAGCGCGTTCGATCCAGCAGCCGCTGGAGAAAGCGCTTGGCCAGACGGTGATCATTGAAAACGTGTCGGGTAGTGCCGGCACTGTCGGTACGGCCGCTCTGGCTGATGCCAAGCCCGACGGCTATACGGTCGGCATCAATGCCAGCGCGACAATCACTACATCGCCGCATCTCACGCCCGTGAACTACGATCTCGATTCGTTCGCGCCGGTGGCACGGGTCGCGATCTCGTATCTGGGCATTGCCGTACGCCCGGATTTCCCGGCCTCCAACTTCAAGGAGTTCGTCGAGTATGCAAAGACGCATCGGGTGACGGTGAGCAACACCGGCATCGGTGCGACGACCCATCTGTGTGTGGAAGCGCTCAAGAAGGAGACGGGCACGCAGCTGGTTCAGGTGCCCTTCAAAGGCTCGAGTCCATCGATGAACGCGGTTATCAACGGCCATATCGATGCCGTGTGCGATCCCGCGCTGATCAACCCCATGCAGAGCGGCATCCTCAAGCCTATCGTCACCCTGACGCCCGAGCGCTGGAAGGAAATCCCCGATACGCCGACCTACAAGGAAGCCACTGGCAAGGCGTTTCCGGTGACCAACTGGTACGTGGCGCTGGCACCGGCCGGCACCCCGGATGATCGTCTCCAGATACTGACCGATGCCTTCAAGCAGGCGCTGGATGATCCCGATCTGGCCAAACGCTTCGCGTCGATGGGCATCCAGCCCTATTTCTCGCCCTCTGCCGAAGTCGAGAAAGAACTCCACGAAGAGTTCGACACGCGCGGCGACACGCTCAAGGACCTGGGTCTGACGCAGTAACGCAGTCGACGGCCGCCAACCATCGATCGGGGTGGTTGGCGGCGGTTGCCGCTACGTCCTTGCCTGTTTCCAGCTGACCGAGGCCGGTGTCATGACGATCCGAAAGCTACATATCAGTGCCGGGTTATGGGGGGCCGTGATCGGCCTGCTGCTGATTTTCTGGCTGATACCCGAGTACATCAGTGTGCCGCCGGCTGCCAAGTTCACGCCGGGGCCGACGCCCCGCACCTTCCCGACGATTCTCGCGTGGGCGCTGGTCGTATCCGGGATCGGGTCGATGATCATTGACATGCTTGCACGGCCGGTGGCCCAGACCGCGCCCGCCTACCGGCTCGACTGGAAGACAGCGCTGCTGATCGCCGGGCTGATCGCGCTGTACGTGCTGTTGTTTCACTGGGCCGGCTTTACTGTGACGACCGTGATCGTGCTGTTCGGTTTTCTCTGGTTGCTGTCGCCGCTTGGCGTATTGCCGGCAGCCGGCGTCTCGGTGGCGGTGACGCTGATCATCGTTGCCCTGTTTTCCACGCTCCTGCAGATACCGCTGCCGGAGAGCTTTCCGGCACTGGGTCTTTAACAGCGAGCTGCGGACGGTTCGCATCATTCGCGGTATACGCATATGAACTACATGCCGGAAATCATCGGTTACTTCACGGACTGGCATCTGCTGGTGTTCCTGCCGCTGGGTGTGCTGATCGGAATCGTGGTGGGCGCCATTCCGGGCCTGACCGCGACGATGACGATCGGCCTGCTGCTGCCGTTCACGTTCACGCTCACGCCGTTGCCCGCCTTCATCCTGCTCATCGGCATCTTCAAAGGGGCGATGTTCGGTGGCTCGATCGCGGCGATTCTGCTGGGTTGCCCGGGCACGCCGGCGGCTGCCTGTACCATGCTCGAAGGCGTGCCGATGGCGCGCAACGGCCGCGCGAGTGCCGCACTCGATGCGGCGTTGTGGTCGTCCTTTCTCGGCGATCTGATGTCCACGGTCGCGCTGCTGTTCGCTGCCACCTATATCGCACGGGTCGCCGGTGTCCTCGGGCCGCCGGAATTCTTCGCACTCATGCTGCTCGCACTCACGATCATCGCCGCCATCTCGGCCGAAGGCGTGGTCAAGGGCATCATTGCCGGTTGTCTGGGACTGCTTGCCGGCACCGTAGGATTGGATCTGGTGTATGGCAGCGCGCGTCTGACGTTCGGCCAGCCCGAGCTGAATCAGGGCCTGGCGTTCATCCCCATTCTGGTGGGGCTGTTCGCGCTACCCGATATTTTTCTGCACTATTTCAAGACCGACAAGGCCGTTGACGATTCCAGCCGTGTCGCCGCGATGACCGACGACGGCATGAGAAAGGGCGAACTGAGGATGATCGCGCCCACCATCGGCCGCAGCGGGCTGCTGGGCATGGTGCTCGGCGCCGTGCCAGGCGTGGGGGCGACGATCAGCACCTTCATGGCCTACGGCATCTCCCGCAACTATGCGCCGGACCGGGCGGAGTACGGCAAAGGCGCAATTTCGGGCGTCGCGGCCGCGGAGTCGGCCAACAGTGCCAACGGCGGCGCCACGCTCATTCCCCTGCTCACCCTGGGCGTGCCCGGCGATATCGTGACCGCAGTGTTGCTGGGCGCATTCCAGTATCACGGCCTGGCGCCCGGTCCGCTGCTGTTCAAAAGCCACATGGGGCTGGTATATGCGCTGCTGATCGCGGTGCTGATCTCCAGTTTCCTGGTCTTCGTCGTGGGCAAGCTAACCTACCGGCGGATCGCGTTGATCGCCGGTATCCGGGCCGAGTATCTCTATCCGGTGATCATCGTGCTGGCGATCGTCGGCTCGTATGCGCTGTCCAACACGATGTACAACGTGTACGTGCTGATCGGTGCCGGCGTGCTGGGGCTGCTGTTCCGGCGCCTGCGGATTCCGGCCCCGGCGTTTCTCATCGGCTTCGTGCTCTCGCCGCTGATCGAAGACAACCTTCGCCGAACGCTGTTGATATCCGGCGGCGACGTATCGGCGCTGTATGCCAGCCCGACGAGCATCGTCATGTATGCGCTGACCGCGATCATCGTGGTCGTGACGATCGTCCGCCGCATCCGTTATGTACGCAGCGCCGGGGCTGATGCGCCGGAGGAATACGTGGCCCCGGAATTGTCGGAATCGGTGAAATAGCATGCGCTCCGAACAGATCGATCCCATCGAGATACAGTCATGAACGAGACCCTGCCCGATATCGAATGCGGCGTGTTTGCACGTAAACAGGCTACGTGGAGCGAGTTCGACGGCCTGCTGTACGGCGTCGGTATCGGCGCCGGCACACAGGACTTCGAGTCCGAGCTGGCCTTCACGACCGAGAATTCTCGGGACGTGTCGTTCAAGATGCTGCCGACCTTCGGTCTGGTGCTGGTCGGCGGTGAAAAGGAAATGCTCGACCGCTACGGGCTTTCCGAGAACAACGTGCTGTTGATGTCCGAATCACTGCGCCTGGCGCGCGATCTGCCGAGCCAGGGGGCAGTCGATATCGTCAAGCGCGTAATCGCCGTCGACGACCATCATGCCGGGCGCGTGGTCACGATGACCGCCGAAGCGCTCGACCAGGCCGACGGTAGTCAATTGTTCGAAACACGGTCGCGGCTGCTCGTGCGCGATCCCGAGACGAACCGCCGTGCCGCGTCGGCCGCCGACCGTCGTACCAATCGAAGCCGGGCGCACGACGAGCCGGCGGTGGTGGCCAGCCGCGAGTTCCATATTCCGCAGAATCAGGCCTTGGTGTACCGCCTGTCGGCCGGTCGCAATCCGCTGCACTCCGATCCCGCGTCGGCCGCCCTGGTCGGTTACCACGCGCCGATCCTGCATGGCCGCTGCACGCTCGGATTCTGTGTGCGCCAGATTCTGTTTCACCACGGCGCGCCGGCCGGTCATGCCGCGCTGTCGTTCATCGAGGCCACCTTCGCCGCACCGGTATGGCCGAACGAAACCCTCGTTCAACGTTTTTTTGATGCCCCCGCGGCGGCCGAGGGCGGCTTCGAGGTTCGCCGTGCGGCTGACGACCAGATCGTCATGGCACGCGGACGTTATCAGCTGCGCAAGCCGAGCGACTGAGCGCCGCGTGTTGGTACGACTCGAACCATTGATTTGTTAACCCATTCATAACAGGAGACTCGAACTTGACTGAAGCAGCCGTAACCTATGAATCCGAAGGCGCGATCGCCACGATCACGATCAACCGTCCGGACAAGCTCAACTCGATCAACAAGGAGGTCGAAGACCAGCTGGCCGACGCGTGGGCGCGTTTCGAAGCCGGTGATGATCGCGTAGCGATCCTGACCGGTGCGGGCGACAAGGCCTTCTCGGCCGGCAAGGATCTCAAGTCCTCCGCACCGCCGAACTTCACGCGGTTCACCCCGGGCGTCGGCGTCAAGCTGACCAAGCCGGTCATCGCCGCGGTTGAAGGCTGGTGTATCGGCGGCGCGCTCACGCTGGTCCAGATGTGCGACCTGTGCGTGGTCAGCGAGAACACGAAGTTCGTCTATCCCGAGCCCAAGGTCGGCTTCGCCGGCGGCCTGATCGCATCGCTGGCCGCGCGTATCCCCCACAAGGTGGCAATGGAGCTCATGCTCCTGGGCGAGGAAGTCAGCGGTCAGCGCATGTACGACGTCGGTTTTGCCAATCGTATCGTGCCCAAGGGCCAGGTCATGGACGAGGCCAATCGACTGGCACGCAGCCTGGCCGAGAATGCGCCGCTGGTCATGGCCATGCTCAAGGAGTTCGCCAACTTCAGCCTGCCGCCGAGCCCGGTCGAGCACGCCGGGTTCGCCCAGCGCGTGCTGCAGACCGTCTTCGACAGCGAGGACTACCAGGAAGGCTTTGCCAGCGTTCGTGAAAAACGCAAGCCGACATTCACCGGCCGTTAGGGCGCATCGAGGTTCCGTGCGGGCCCGGCGCCGGCCGAGCCCGTCGTGACGAGGGCTCGCACGACTTCGTAATGCCCCGGCAGACAGGACATGCCAACTTTTCAAGGAAACGACCATGAAGCTATTCATTTCGCCGACCTCTCCCTATGCGCGTCTGTGCCGTGCAGTGATCATCGAAAAGGGTCTCACCGACCAGGTCGAACTGGACAAGACCGACCCCTGGCAATCCGATCCGGCGCTGGTCGAGGCGAACACGTTCTCCAAGATCCCGTCGCTGGTGCTCGACGACGGCGAGGTGCTGACCGAAAGCCTGCTCATTTCTCAGTACCTCGATGGCCAGGCGGGCGGCAAGTCGTTGGTCGACGATGCCGACCGCACGAAAGTGTTCAAGAAGCTGGGCGTTGCGTTCGGCTTTATCGATGCGGCGGTGGCCATCGCGTCGGCCGGAAAGTTCAAGAACGATCTGAGCGACGATGCGATCATCACTCGTCGGCATGCAGCGATCGAGCGCAGCCTGCCCTTGCTCGACCAGCTGCCGGTGGGCGACCCGAGTACGCCGGACCTCGGTGATCTGGCCCTCGCGGTCGCCCTCGGCTATCTCGACTTCCGGTTCAAGGAGTTCGACTGGCGCGCCAATGCGCCGCAGATCAGCCAGTGGTACAAAGAGATCGCATCGCGGCCGGCCCTGAACGAGACGATGCCGGGCTAGCGGCCGGCCCCCGCCGGATTCGACGTTTTTTCAACTATCGAGTACTGCCTATGCAAGCAACAGAATCGAATCTGTCGCGTCTGTCGACGTTCGTTCGGCAGATGACGGTGTTGACGCGCGACGCGGGGGCCGATGAACCGGCCATCCTGGCGCGTGGCACGGAGCACCTGTCGGCGCTGATCGCGCACGACGACTGGCTGCCGGACTACTGTGCCCAGCCGCATCCGGAGTACTACCAGCAGTATCTGCTGCACTGTGATCCGGAGGAGCGTTTTTCGGTGGTGAGTTTCGTCTGGGGGCCGGGCCAGACCACCCCCGTACACGACCACACCGTCTGGGGGCTGGTCGGCATGTTGCGCGGCAAGGAGATCGGCCGTCGGTTCGCCTTCGAGGGCGACCGGCTGGTTGAACAGGACAGCGATATTCTCGAGCCGGGCCAGATCGATGCGGTGTCGCCCAGCGTGGGCGATATCCATTCGGTCGCCAATGCCTACGACGACCGTGTCTCGATCAGTATTCATGTCTATGGTGGCAATATCGGCAAGGTGCGCCGACACGTGTTCGATATCGGCACCGGCCAGGCGAAAGACTTCGTGTCCGGCTACGCCAACGACCGATTGCCTAACCTCTGGTCCCAGGAACACGGCTGACGCCGGCAGGACGGTTTGCGCTAGCCGCCGGGATCGGCCGAAAGAGGCCGCCCGGCGGTGCGCGACCCGGCCTCGGTCAGCCGGCTAGAGGGTGGCGCCAAGCATGGTGGAGATCCGGCCCGCGGCCTGCTTGACCAGGGCCGCCAGTTCGGGGACCCGCTCGTCGGACAGGCGTGTCTTCGGTCCGGAGATTCCCAGGGCGGCCACCGGCCGGGACTGGCTGTCGAAGATGGGGGCGGCGATGCCACCGATCTCGGAACGCCATTCGCCGCGATTGACTGCATAGCCCTGGCCGCGAATCGCGTCCAGTTCATCGCGCATCCTGGCCTGGTCGGTGATCGTGTATTCGGTGATCGGCTCCAGGTGGGCAAGCACTTCCTCGATGACCTCGCTGCTCTGAAAGGCGAGCAGTACCTTGCCGGTGGCCACGCAATGGGCCGGTGCGCGCCCGCCGACCTTGGTATAGGCTCGGATCGGCTGCGGGCTGTCGATCTTCTCGACGTAGATCACCTCGGATTTTTCATAGATCGACAGGTGCACGGTCTCGGACGTGGTCTCGGCCAGCTTCTCGAGCTCGGGCAGGGCGACGCGCTTGAAATCCAGCTTGGAGATGGCATCGGCGCCCAGCACCCACATCTTCGAGCTCAGGCGGTACTTGCCGCCCGTGGAGAACACGTAGTCCTTGGCGACCAGCGTCTGCAACAACCGGTGCGTATTGCTTTTCGTCAGGTCAAGTTCGCGTGCGATATCCGACACGCCGCGTGGGTCGTCGCTTCGTGCGAGGGTTTCGAGTATGACCAGGCCTTTGACGAGCGTTTTGTCCATGACGGGCAATATCACCGAAATCGCAACGATTGGGGTATTGGCACGAGCCAATGAGGCGTTCCGGCGGCGCTGGAGCCGTCCGGGCCATTCGCGCCAGACGTTTTCCGCATGTTAGCACGCCTGTCCGGCCCGTCCGGGCCCGGACGAGCCGGCGCCCGCCTCTGGTCCGCGTCAGGCGTCGGTGCGCTGTCCAACACGCTCGCCGGACGCGCAAGACAGCGCAACGGGCCGCGTCGGGCTGCGGGCGGCAACCCGTCCAACCCGCGCTCCGGTACTACCGCCGGATGCGCGATGGACCATCCATCGGGCGCCGTCCGTCGTGCGCCGGCAACGCTGCCGGCGGCTATCGAGGCTGAGCGAACAGCTCGGCGTAGGTGGCCTGTAGCGTTTTCTTCATCACCTTGCCCATGGCATTGCGCGGAAATTCGTCGACGAACACTACCGCCTTCGGACGCTTGTACGCGGCCAGATCGCTCATGGCACGCTCGTTGATCATCGCTTCGGTCACGCGCTCGTCGGGCTGGCAGCGGATGGCCGCCAGCACGCCTTCACCGAAATCCGGATGCGGTACACCCAGGACCACCGCTTCCTCGACGCCGGGTACCGTTTCGAGGACGTTCTCCACTTCACGCGGGTAGACGTTGTAGCCACCGGATATGATCAGTTCTTTCTTGCGACCGACCAGCCAGACATATCCATCGGCATCGAACCGGCCCATGTCACCGGTGTCGAAAAAACCGTCCTGGGTCCAGTCGTCGGTCAACTCGGGCCGATTCCAGTACTGGCCGATCGTGGCAGGGCTTCTGGCTTGCAGGCTGCCTACTTCGCCGTCGGTGACCGGCACGCCGGCTGCGTCGGTGATACGCAGGTCGACAATGGACAGCGGCTTGCCGACCGAGCCGACCCGGGCGCTGCCGTCGATCGGATTGGATGTCAGGATGCTGGTTTCGGTCAGGCCGTAGCGTTCAACCACCGTCACGCCCATCGCTTGTTGCAGGGCAGCGAACATCTCGGGCGACAAGGGCGCGGAGCCGGAGGTCGCCAGCCGTAGATTCCGGCACGCCCGCCGGTCGAAGCCGGGCTGTGCGAGCAGGCGCGTATAGATCGCCGGAACGGCCATGAACACCGTTGCCTCGGGCAACAGACGGCAGGCCTGGGCGGCATCGAACGTCTCGGTGATCATGAGGCTTGCGCCTGTCGACAGCGGCATGGCCGCGGCGACAAACAAGCCGTGTGCATGGAATACGGGCAGTACATGCAGCACGCGATCGTCGGGGCTGATCTGCCAGGCCTCGGCCAGCGCATCCAGATTGGACATCAGGTTCGCGTGCGTCAGCGGTGCGCCCTTCGGCCGTCCGGTGGTGCCGGAGGTGAACAGCATGGCCGCGTAGTCGTCGGGCTGCGGCTCGTCCTGGATATCAGCTGCCGGCTCCGCCGTGTTCAACAGGTCGTCGGCCGAGCCGTCGCCATAGGCGATGATCTTGTATGGGGTGTCGTCCGCCAGGTTGAGCGCCTGGGCATCGTTGTCGATCAACAGCGACGGGGTGGAATCCTCGAGCAGTATGCCGGCTTCACGCGCGGTGAAACCGGGATTGACCGGCACATAAATCGCACCGGCCCTCAAGACGCCGAGAAACAGCAGAATGCCATCGGCCGATTTGCCCAGACGCACCGCGACCCGGTCGCCGCGCGTAACACCGTGCTGGCGAAGTGTGGCGGCGACCCGGCTGACGCGTGCGTCGGCCTGAGCGAATGTGATCCACGGTTCGTGTGTGTCCTGGCGTGCGGGGTAGAAACACAGCGCCGGCGCATCCGGGCGCGAGGCCGCCTGGTGTCGCAGGGCGTGCGAGAGAGTCGGGGTCGGAGTCAATGGCGTCACCTTGAACATCGGTTGATCAGTAGCCGTTAAAGACCGGTTTCTGCTTGTCTGCAAACGCGGCCAGTGCACCGAGATAGTCCTGGCTGCGGGCACAGGCTTCGACCGCGGCGAAGGGCGCAGACCAGTCGCGCTCGGATTCGAAGGCGGCGATCTCGCGTAGACTGATCTTGGCCGCGGTCAGTGTCAGCGGGGCGTTGCCTGCCATGGTCTGCAGCTGGGTCTCCACGAAAGCATCCAGTGACTCCGGCGGTAGCGTCTCGTTGGCAAAGCCGCAGCGCAGCGCCTTGTCGGCATCGAAGAACTGCCCGGTCATGAGAATTTCGGCGGTCACCGCACGTCCTACGACTTCGACCAGCCGCTTGATCCAGTAAGGGCTGTAGCCGATACCCAGACGAGCCGCAGGCACGCCGAAGCGGGCATTGGTATCCAGATAGCGCAGATCGCATGCCAGTGCGATCGCCGTACCCGCGCCGATACAGAAGCCGTGAACCAAGGCGACCACCGGCGTACGGATGGATTCGATACCGTCGAGGGCGGTCTGAATGATATGGGTGTGCTGGTCGGCCTGTGCGGGGTCGCGGCGAGACTCGCCGAATTCGCTGATGTCCGCGCCCGAGGCGAACGCCACGTCTCCCTCGCCACGGATCAGGACCACACGCAGGTCCTCGCGCGCCTTGAGTTCGTCGGCGATGCGCGTCAGGTCGAGCCACATGCTCCGCGTGATGGCGTTGCGACGCGCCGGGTTCGACAGCGTCACACGGGCGATGCCCTGTTCGACGGTCAAGGTTACACGGGGCGTGTCGGTCGTAGTCATCGGTGGGTTCCTGTTTCCAGACTCATCTGTTCGGCGATGGTCGAATGCATCTCGGAGATATGCACCACGCCCGCGGCGTTGGTGTGTTTCAGCATGGTGTGCAGGCTTTCGCCCTGGAGGATCAGATGCGTGCGCATTGCGCGGGCGGCCCCGTCCTCGTCCTGAGCGCCGATGGCTCGCAGCACCGCGTCGTGCTCGGAAGACGACTCCGCGAGACGCCCGGGCAGGCGCCCCTGGGTGATCCGTAAAAACCACATGCGGTCGCGAAGACGAAGGGTTTCGGTCCAGAGATAGCGGTTGCCGGAAGCCGCGTAGATCGCCTCATGAAACCGGACGTTGGCTTCGTAGTAGTCGACCGGGTCCGCGTCGACGCAGCGTGCGCGACAGTCGGCCTGGTGATGTTCCATCAGCGCGAGTTCGTCGCCGCTGCGACGGCGCGCCGCCAAGCGTGCGCAGGCGGCTTCCAGTTCGGCCATGGCCTCGAACTGATCGAGGATCTCGGCAGCGGTCTGACCTTTCACGACGGCTCGCTGGCGCGGGCGCAGCGTCACCAGACCATCGGCAGCGAGATGACGAATCGCTTCGCGGACAGGCGTTCGCGAAACGCCGTACTGCTGTGCGATCTGGGTCTCGGATAAAAAATCGCCCGGTTTCAGTTGCCCGATCATGATGTCTCGGCTTAATCCGTGGCTCACGAGTTCGGATTGGGAAACAGCGGGTTGTGCGTCTTCGGGCATGGGTCGTGCCTAGGTTGTCTGCGTCGCATACGCATCGAATGCGCATGCGAGAGAGTGCAATTCTCGTAAAACAGTATACAGTTTGGAAAACCTTGTGTAGCTTTTTACGCAAACAGAATACCTAGACGAGTCGCGCGGCGTCCTAGACCCGTGCCGACGAAGGGGAGATCGATGACAGCCTTGAGAACTGTCCTGGAAGCATTCAGCCGGCTGCTGTTCGGCCTGTGCGCGCTGGTGATCGTCGCCATGGCGCTATCGGTCACCTACGAGGTGCTCAGCCGGTACTTCTTCGGCCGGCCCACGATCTGGGTGACCGAAGTCTCCAGCTATCTGCTGGTGGCGGTGACGTTCCTCGGCGCGGCGTGGACATTGCGCATCGACGGTCATATCCGTATGGACCTGCTCGGCGAGACGGGCGGCTGGCTAGGACGCCGCGTCTCCGATCTGGCGATGTTCGTGGTCGCCGCGGTTGTCGCCGCGGCCTTGCTTTGGAGCGGCTGGCACATGACCTCGGCCAACTACAGCTTCGGCTGGCGCGCTTCGACGATTCTCGCCACCCCGCTGTGGATGCCGCAGGCGCTCATCCCGCTGGGCTCGCTTGCATTGCTCATTCAATCGCTGATCGGTCTTTGGGACACCCTGACCGGCGCCCGGTACGTCGAGGAGTAGTGCGGTGTTTCTAGGCTTTGTTTTTCTCGGCGTTCTGTTGCTGCTGATTCTCCTGGGCGTGCCGGTCGCGCTGTCTCTGGCCGGCACCACGCTGCTGGGTCTGTTCGCCATGGGTGGCTGGGGCGCGGTCTCGGCCATGTCCAATACCGCCTGGAGCACCACCTCCGAGTTCGTGCTCACCGCCATACCGCTGTTCATCCTCATGAGCGAGATCATCGGTGCCACCGGTATCGGCCGCGATCTATTCATCGCGGTGGAACGGTTTCTGGGACGCATCAGCGGCGGGCAGGCGGTGGCGACCGTGGTGGCCTGTGCAATCTTCGGCGCCGTGAGCGGCACCGCGGTCGGCGTGGCGGCCGTGATCGGCGGCGTGGCGATACCGGAGATGCTCTCGCGCGGTTACCCCAGGCGTATCGCTACCGGCGCCGTGGCCGGCGGCAGCCCGCTGGGCATGATCATTCCGCCTAGCCTGCCGTTGATCATCTATGGCGTGGTCACCGAAACCCCCATCGCCGATCTGTTCCTGGCCGGTATCGTCCCGGGACTGATCATCACCGTGCTGTGCTGCATCTGCGTCAGTTTCATGGTGCGCCGCTCGGGCATTCGCAGCGAGCCCGTCGATGCCGGCAGTGCATTCGACTCGATCAAGCTCTCGCTGCCAGTGGTGATCCTGATCGTGCTCGTCATCGGCTCGATCTATGCCGGTATCGCCACCCCCACGGAAGCCGCCGCCGTGGGCGCGGTCGGCGCCTTCGTCATTGCCGGCATCCAAGGCCGGCTGACCTGGGAGCGCGTGGTGAGTTCGCTTTATGCATCGGCCCGTACGAGCGCGATGCTGCTATTCGTACTCGTCGGCGCCATGCTGTTCGGCTACCTGCTGGGCATCACTCGCATGCCGCAGGAACTCACCGCGCTGGTCGTCGACCTGGACGTCTCGCGGTGGGTGATCTTCGCGATGATCATGCTGGCGTTCTTCATCCTCGGCATGTTCCTGGAAGTCACCTCCATCATTCTCATCACGATGCCGGTGATCTTTCCGACGGTCGTCGCCCTGCAGTTCGATCCGGTGTGGTTCGCGATCGTGCTCATGGCCAATATGAGCCTTGCCGTGGTCACGCCCCCGGTCGGTCTGTGTCTGTATGTCGTCAAGTCCTGTGCCCCGAACACGTCGCTGCGCGACGTCATTCTCGGTACCGCACCGCTCATGATGATGTATGTCCTCGTGCTGATTGCGCTGTGTTTCTTCCCGGAACTGGCGATTTACTGAAACGACAATAAAAGGAGATGAGCTTATGAACAGAAAGACCACGTTGTGTATGGCGCTGGGCGTTGCCGCCACGGTGTTTGCCGGTACCGCCTGGGCACAGCAGACGCTGCGCCTGGGCCACTATTTCGCCACCGAGGACTTCAGAGGCAAGACCGCTCAGCACTTCGCCGATCAGGTCAACGAACAGACCGACGACCTTCAGGTCGACGTCTATCCGAACGAATCGCTGGTCAAGGGTCGCGAGGCGCTGCAGGCGACCTCCCAGGGTGTGGTCGATATCTATTCGGTATATGCCGGGTATCTCTCCGGCCAGGTGCCGTTGATCAATATCTTCTCGTTGCCGTTCCCCCCGCCGTCGTATGACGACAAGGCGATGTACGAGCTCGCGCTGGATCCCGATACCGTCGCGCTGATGGACAAGACGTTCGCCAAGTTCGGGGTGAAATATCTGGGCGTGATCAACTCTTCCGGGCCGGCACAGCTGTTCCTGCGCAACCCGGCCAAGTCCGTATCCGATATCCGTGGCCGCAAGCTGCGCGGTGCCGGCGGTCTGTCCGACGTGGCATTGCGCAAGCTCGGTGCTTCGGTGGTTCTGCTCAGCGCCGCCGAGCAGTTCCTTGCCCTGCAGACCGGCACCGTCGACGGCATTTCAACCACTTGGTCGTCGTACGTGAACTACGGCCTGGCCGACGTGGCGCCGACCTATCTCGCGGCGACCGTGGTGCGTGCGCCGTATCTGTTGCTGATGAACAAGGCCAAATACGACGCCTTGAGCGATGCGCAGCGCGATGCGATCACCAATGCCGTCAACAACACCGTGGAATGGTCGCGCGAAAACTTCGCCGCGGAGCAGAAGATGCTTCACGACAAGGTCGTCGAACAGGCCAAGAACGTTGTGGAAGTCTCTGATGCAGACAAGGCCGCGCTGCGTGAGCAGATGCAGCCGATCTACGACTCCTATGTCGAAGACAACGGCGAAGCGGGCCGCCAGCTCATGGACAACTGGAAGAAGGTCACCGGGACCGAATAGTAGGGTTGGCCGGCCGTCCGGCCGACAATGACGGGACCGTACGACCGTCCGGGTGTCGTAGGGTCCCGTTTGTCGTGGTTGGCCGCTGCCTGCTCAACCGGCCGTCGCGTGCCGCTGGCATATGCTTGCTGGCTGCACAGTCGTAGTTGCCGGTACGGTAGGCCTCCGCTGGTCCTGCGAGAGCTGCCAGGCGGATCCGAGAAGGCTCGCGCCTAGAGCGTGACCGCGCCGCCATCGGCCCGGGGGTCGCTGGCGCCTTCACAATAGCCCTGCGGGTGACGTACGACGGCGCCGGCATGGCCGGCCAGATCGGAGTACGCATCGATCATTTCGACCTGATGGCCGCTGGCGATCAGGTCGTCGACCAGCGCGCTATCGAATCGATCCTCCAGCTTGAGGCTGGTGGTGGCATCGCCCCAGGTCTTGCCGAGCAGCCAGCGCGGCGCGGTCACCGCGCGTTGCAGGCCCTGGCCGTACATCGCATAGCGCGAGAATACCGCCGCCTGGGTCTGCGGCTGGCCTTCGCCGCCCATGGTGCCGTAAGCCATCACGCGGCCGTCGCCGAGTTCGGCCATGGCCGGGTTGAGCGTATGGAACGGGCGCTTGCCGGGGGCCAGCTGGTTGGCCCCCGGGGCCAGCGAAAACCCGGCGCCGCGGTTCTGGAAGGCTACGCCGGTATCCGGGCAGGTCAGCCCCGAGCCAAACTCCCAGAACACGCTCTGGATGAAGCTCACCATGGTGCCGTCGCGGTCCGTCGCGCCCATCCAGATGGTATCGCCCTGCTTGGGCTCGTAGGGCCAGGCGAGCGCCTGGCGCGGATCGATCGCGGCCCGCAGCCGGTCCAGATGGTCGGGCTCGAGCCAGGATTCGGCCGGGCGGGCCATGTGATCGGGATCGCCCAGCTCCGCGTTACGGAGGATGAAGGCTTGCTTGGTGGCCTCGATCAGGCCGTGCAGATGGTCGAAGCCTTCGGCGTCGGCGACCTTCAGACGGTCGAACAACGCCAGAATCATCAACGACGACACGCCCTGGGTGGGCGGCGGCATGTTGTAGATCGTGCCTACCGAGAGTTTCGTGGACAGCGGGGCGACGATATCGGCCGCGCACTGGGCGAGATCCCGGGCGCGCAGCGGCGAGCCCATCGCTTCCAGATAGGCAGCATGCGTTTGTGCCAGCGAGCCGTTGTAATAGCTGTCCAGCCCTTCGCGCGCGAGTGTTTCCAGGGTATGGGCGAGCGCGTTCTGATAGAAGATATCGCCTTCGCGCGGCGCGTTGCCGCCGGGCAGGAAGATATCCGCAAAGCCGGGGACGTGGCGTAGTTCCTCGGCTTTGGCGGCCGTACAGGCGGCTTGGTTGCCGGTGGTCACGAAACCGTCGCGGGCATGAGCGATCGCGGGTGCGAGCAGGGTGCCCAACGCCATCGGTTCGCGTTCGAGCTGGTTCAGGGCCGTTTGCCAGCCGGCGATCGTGGCCGGCGTGGTCAGCGCGGCCTGGGCGCCGCGGGCCGGAATCTGTTGGTGATGACCATGTCCGGCATACCAGTCCGGTGTGGCCAGCGCCGCGGCGCGACCGCAGGCCGAAATGCCGATCGGGGCCTGTCCGGGCTTTCGGATCAGCCAGAAACCGTCTCCGCCGATCGAATTCATATGTGGGTAGACCACGGCGATCGTGGCCGCCGCGGCCACCATGGCCTCGATCGCGCTACCGCCGGCCGCAAGCACGTCCCGGCCCGCCAGGGCGGCCGACAGATGGGGTGCGGTGACACAGCCGTAACGGCCCTTGGCGCTTTGCAGCATGGAATGTCCTCTTCGGTTCTGGCAAACGCCATCGGCTGGCACGCCCCTGGATCACCGGGCTGGGCCCATTCGCCGACGACTCTAGCTGGCACGTCGGTTGCATACAACGACGCGTGCATAAACAGGCGCGCCGACGGCCGTTGGTTCGAGCCTGCAATACCCGTGCCGACGGGCGATCGCTCGGTCGCAGCGACATGGGTTCGAAAACCGTGATTACCCATGGGATGTCGATATGTCAGTCATCGAGGATACCGTTCACGCCTTCTGTCTGGACAATCCGGCCATACAGGCGCCGACCGGCCACGGCGTCCTGTCGGGGCTGCGATTCGCAGCCAAGGATGTTTTCGAGGTCGCCGATACCCGTACCGGCTTCGGCCAGCCTGATTGGTTGGCCTCGCATCCGCCGGCGTCGATCAACGCCGACTGTATCGAGCGACTGCTGGCTGCTGGGGCCGCGCTGGCCGGCCGTACCGTATCCGACGAGTTGTGCTACTCGCTGACAGGCGATAACGCGCACTACGGCGCGCCCAGGAACAGCTGGGGGGCTGATCGGCTCAGCGGCGGTTCGTCCAGCGGTTCGGCCGCGGCGGTCTGCGCGGGGTTGGTGGATTTTGCCCTCGGCACCGACTGCGGCGGCTCCGTGCGTGTGCCGTCGAGCTATTGCGGCCTGCTCGGCCTGCGTACGACGCATGGGCGCGTGCCCACGCGCGGCCTGCTGCGCTTTGCCAGCGAGTTCGACTGTATCGGCTGGTTCGCACGTGATGCGGGGATCTTCGAACGGGTCGCCCGCGTGCTGTTGCCCGAAGCGCGCGAGCAGGGCGCATTCAGGCGATTGTTGATCGCCACCGATGCCTTCGCCGCCGTGGACACAGCGATCGCCGACGCATTCGCGCCAGCGCTGGAGACGCTTTCCGCGCAGATCGGTGCCACGCATGACGTGCGTCTGTCGGAAGACGGGCTGGATCGCTGTTTCGAGACCTTTCGCATCATTCAGGCGG
Source organism: Salinisphaera sp. T31B1 (assembly GCF_040361275.1). Taxonomy (NCBI): domain Bacteria; kingdom Pseudomonadati; phylum Pseudomonadota; class Gammaproteobacteria; order Salinisphaerales; family Salinisphaeraceae; genus Salinisphaera; species Salinisphaera sp. T31B1. The sequence continues at coordinate 748,903 of NZ_APNH01000001.1, forward strand.
CCGATGTGTGGTCGGCGCTCGGTGACTGGGTGACCCGGACCCGGCCCACGCTCGGCCCCGGCGTGCGCGAGCGGATCGAGCAGGCCGGGCAGATCGGCGCCGCCGAGCTGCGCGCCGCCCAGGCCCATCGGGCTGAAATCGTGGCCCGGCTGGATACGCTGATCGGCGAAGACGATGTGGTGGTCCTACCCACCACGCCCCGCCCCGCGCCGCCGCGCGGGGGCGGCGATGACGCGCTGGAAACCACGTATCGCTTCCAGGCGATGTCGTTGCTGTGCAGCGCGGGTCTGGCGGGCCTGCCGCAGATGAACCTGCCGCTGGCGATGAAGGATGGCCTGCCGCTGGGCCTGTCGATCATGACACGCCGCAACGGCGACATGCGGCTGATCGAACTGGCCGGGCAGGTCTGCCCGCAGGCGCCGGTACCGCCCGATGCGGTGCGCCCATGAGCCAGTCGCCCGATGGCATCAACCGGCGCGACGTCGTCGCCGAAGTCACCGATGCACTCATGCGCTACGAGGCCGCGCTCACCGGCAACGATGTCGCCACGCTCGATGAGTTGTTCTGGAACAGCGAACATACGGTGCGCTACGGCGCCACCGAAATGCTCTACGGCCACGACGAGATCCGCGCCTTTCGCAAGGCGCGCAGTCCCGCCCATCTCGACCGCCGCATACGACGGATTGCGATCACGACCTTCGGCGAGGATTTCGCCACCGCCAGCATCGAATTCGAGCGCGAAGGCGAAGACGGGCTGACGATCGGCAGGCAGAGCCAGTGCTGGGTTCGCTTCGATACGGGTTGGCGGGTTGTGTCGGCGCACGTATCCGCGTTGCCAAACAATTGACGGCTGTGTAAAACCGGAAGACGAGTCTGTCGCGGACGCGAAACCGACAGATCGCCTGCGCACTCGCGACCAGTCGGCCCGATTCAAGGCGTCTGGTTCGTCGCGGTGTCGACGACCCTGTGCTCCACGCGTGCTCTATTTCTCATGCCCGATACTTTCGACGTCGCTGAAGAACTCGCCCGTATCGAAGCCCGCTCGCCGCTGTTGGTGCGGCCGGGTTTCCTCATCCGACGGCTGCACCAGATTCATAGCGCGCTGTTCACCAAGGAAACCGAAGGATTCAATATCACGCCGGTGCAATACAGCGTGCTTACCGCGCTGGCCGAGCACGGCGAAATGGATCAGATGACCCTGGCCCACGAGATCGGACTCGAGCGCACCAGCGTGGGCGATGTGCTGCGCCGCCTCGAACAGCGCGAGCTGGTCGAGCGCCGCGCGAGCAGCGAAGACGGCCGGGTGCGCCTGACCCGGGTCACCCGCAAGGGGCGCAACCACGTGCGCCGGATGACCGACGCCGTGCAGCGCGCCCACGAGCGCACGATCGAAGCACTCGCCGGCCCCGATCGCGACCTGTTCATCTGGTATCTCGGCCGCCTGGTCGAGGCGAACAACGATATGGGCACCGTGCCTTTCCGTCTGCGCTAGATCGCGCGCCGTCGTCGCCGCTCCGGGCGGCCCGTCCCGTGGGTGGCCTGTGCCGACAGCTCGTCGCAGATTCTCGTGCTCGCGTAGCGGGCGTCGATTCGCTGACAGCAATCATCTGCTAAAAATATGGGGTGCACCACATAGTTCCCCCAGCCTGGTGCAGGCGCGTTGTTTTCGCGCATCGCCTAGGGCTGTGTGCAGTCGCGCCGCCGCATTCGCCGAGTGCGATATGGGGTATACCACTCAATTAGTAAATAAATTATCCTTTCATAAACAGTATTTTAAATATAAAGCGCCTGCTTCCTAACGTCGCCCTGGCACAGCCCTTGCGCTATCCGTGTCATCGCAGACAGGACATGCAGGAGCCAGAATGTCGACAACGGTGTTGAAAGGCGGTCGGGTCGTGGACCCGGCGACGGGAACCGATGAACAGGCCGATCTGGTCATACAGAACGGCATCGTCACCGGCTTGAATGCCCCCTACGCCTCGGACGCCGAGGTCATCGACTGCACGGGCAATTTGGTGTTGCCCGGCATGATCGATACCCATGCCCATGTCTATCGCTATGTGACCGGGCGTTTCGGCCTCGATCCGGACATGTGCGGCGTGCGTTCGGGCGTGACCACGCTGGTCGACCAGGGCGGGCCGAGCTGCATGACCCTGCCCGGCTTTCGCCATTTCATCGCCGAGCCGGCCAAGACTCGGGTGCTGGCCTTCATATCGGCCTATCTGGTGGGCGGGCTGGAAGGGCATTACTACCCGCAGCTCTACCAGCCGGAATGTCTGAACGTTGATGCGACCGCCAAGGCCGTCGATGCCAACCTCGATCTGGTCAAGGGCATCAAGGCACATGCCGAGCTGGGCGGTTTCCAGCGCTGGGGCATGGATGTGATCAAGCTGGCGGCCCAGATCGGGCGCCAGTCGCGCATGCCGGTCTATCTGCACTTCGGCCAGCTCTGGCCGTCGCCGGAAGACCCGATGGATATCGATCCGGACACCATCTTTCCGAGCGTGCTCGAACTGGTGAAGCCGGGCGACGTGCTCGCGCATCCATTCACCCGTCATCCCGGCGGGTTCGTGGACAAGCATGGCCAGGTGCATGGACTCATTCGCGACGTGATCGACAAGGGCGTGAAGATCGACGTCGGCCACGGCTCGCATTTCAGCTTCGATGTCGCCCGCAAGGTGCTGGATGCCGGCATCGTGCCGAATACGCTCGGCGCGGACATGCACGGCTACAACACGCGTATCGCGCCGCCGCCGGGCACGCCGGATATCCATTCCGACCCGGAAGAAGGCGACCACATGTTTGCCGGCGCGGTGCGCTTTTCGCTCACCTCGACGATGACCAGCATGCTCGCGCTGGGGCTCACGCTCGATCAGGTCGTGCCGATGGTCACGTCCAACGCGGCCGCAATGCTCGGCATGCAAGCCGAGATCGGCCATCTCAAGCCGGGCGCGGTCGCGGACGTATCGGTACTCAACGACGACCGCGGCCAGTGGACGCTGCGCGATAACGAAGGCCATCGCGTGAGTGCCGAGCGCATGCTCACGCCGCGATTCTGTCTGCGCGCCGGCGAGCGCTTCGATGCCGATGCGCCCACGCTGCCGCAGTTCGCGCCGGCCCAAGCCTCGGCATGACCGGCGCTGTGCCCGACACGCAGGCCAAGGGCATCGGCGCCCGGCTCGCGCGCAAGGAAGACGCCCGTTTTCTGAGCGGTCGCGGCGAGTTCGTGGCCGACATCCGCCGCCCGGACATGCTGGACGTGGCGTTCGTGCGTGCGCCGGTGGCCCACGCCCGCATCGTCGAGATCGAAAAACCGGAAGGCTGGGAATCGCTGGTCTACACCATGGCCGACATGGCCGGTGTGAAGCCGATCGTGGCGGCCTCCAAGCTGCCGGGTTTTCAGAAATCCGAACAGTATCCGCTGGCCCGCGACAAGGTCCGTTTCGTTGGCGAGATGGTGGCCATGTGTGTGGCACCCAGCCGCGCCCGCGCCGAGGATCTGGCCGAGCAGGTGTTCGTCGACTACGAAGACCTGCCGGTCGTCTCCGACATGCATGCCGCTGCCAACGGCAACGCCGAAGGCAAGCTGCATGAACACTGGGATTCCAACGTCTTCCTGGAAACCCAGGTGGATAACAAGGTCGGCATGGCCGACGACGTCGTGAGCGTGCGCCGGCAATTGTCGACCTCGCGCCAGTGTCAGGTCCCGCTGGAAGGCCGTGGCGTTGTCTGCTGGTGGGACCATCGGCTCAACCGGCTGGAGATGACCAGCGCGGCACAGATGCCGCATATCAACCGTACCGGCCTGGCCGAGTGCCTGGGCCTGGATGAAGGCCAGGTGCGTGTCGTCTCGCCCGACGTGGGGGGCGGCTTCGGCTACAAGGGCATCCTGCTGCCCGAAGAAATCTGTTGTGCGTGGCTGGCGATGAAACTCGACCGCCCCATCCGGTGGATCGAGGATCGGGGCGAGCATCTGTCGGCCAACGCCAACTGTCGTGAACACGCCTACGACATCAGCGTGCACGTCGAACGCAGCGGCCGGCTGGCCGGCATCGACTGCGATGCGATCGTGGATTCCGGCGCCTATTCCTCGTACCCGTTCTCGGCCTGTCTGGAAGCCGCCCAGATCGGCTCGATCCTGCCGGGCCCTTACAAGATGGACAGCTACAGCTGTCATACGCGCTCGGCGGCGACCAACAAGCCGCCGATCCTGCCGTATCGAGGCGTGGCCCGTACCGGCGTGTGCTTTGCGCTGGAAGTGATGCTGGATATCGCTGCTCGCGAGCTCGGCATCGAGCCGTTCGAACTGCGCGAACGCAGCCTCGTCGGGGCTGACGACATGCCCTATACGAACATCACGAACAAGCTGTTCGACTCCGGCGACTATATCGCCTGCATGCATCGCGCGGTCGAAGCGCTCGACTGGGCCGGCTGGCGCGCGCGTCAGGCCGAAACCAATGGCCGCAAACGGATCGGCCTGGGTCTGGCGACGTTCTGTGAACAGGGCGCCCACGGCACCTCGGTGTACCACGGCTGGGGCATCCCCATGGTGCCCGGCTACGAGCAGTGCAATGCCCGCGTGACCACCGATGGCATTCTCGAGCTGCAGATCGGTGCGCATTCGCACGGCCAGAGCATGGAAACCACCATGGCCCAGGTGGCAAACACGGTGCTGGGTATCGACCCGGCACAGGTGCGCATCATGCACGGCGATACCGGCGGTTCGCCTTACTCCACCGGGACCTGGGGCTCGCGCAATGCCGTGATGTCCGGCGGCGCAGTCGCGGCCGCCTGTGAAAAACTCGCCGATCGCGTGCGGCGTCTGGCTAGCCATCTGATGGACGTCGCGCCGGACGATCTGATCTTTGAAAACGGCGGCGTGGTCAGCGGCGATCGCAGCCGCTCGATGACGCTCGCCGAGATTGCGCATACCTGGTATCGCGCGCCGCAGCGGTTGCCCGACGACGTCGACCCGGCCGGGCTCGGCCTGGTCGCCGGTTACAAGATGAAGCCGGACATGGGCACCTTCAGCTATGCGACCCATGCCTGTGCGGTCGAGGTGGATACCGTCACCGGCGCGGTCAAGCTGCTCGACTACGCCATCTGTGAAGACGGCGGCGTGTTGCTCAATCCGATGGTGGTCGAAGGCCAGCTGCTCGGCGGCCTCGCCCAGGGCATCGGCACCGCGCTCTACGAGGAAATGCCCTTCGACGATGAAGCCCAGCCGTTGGCCTCGACGCTGGCCGACTACATGGTGCCGGGCGCGGCCGAAATGCCGCCTCTGACCATCGAGCATATGGAAACGCCGAGCCCGTTCAGCCGCTTCGGTCAGAAAGGCATCGGCGAAGGCGGGGCGATTGCGCCGCCCGCGGCGATCGCGAATGCGGTCAACGATGCGTTGGCCGCACTGGGCGCCGAGATTCACAGCGTGCCGATTTCGCCCGAGCGCGTCATCGCGGCACTGGAGGCAGCCCGTGAAAGCCATTGATTACCGTATCGAACGCGCGCCCGACTTGGCGGGCGTCATCGACGCCCTGCAGGCCGATCCGTTCGCCAAGCCCATCGCTGGCGGCCAATCGCTGGGTGCCATGCTCAATCTGCGTCTGGCCCAGCCCGAATGCGTGATCGATCTGGCCGGGCTGGACACCCTCAAGGGCATGCATATCGACGGCGACGACATGGTCATCGGCCCGCTCGTCACCCACGCCACGCTCGAAGATGGGCGCTACGAGGATGCGACCGGCGGCATGCTCGCCCATGTGGCGGGCGGCATTGCCTACCGCGCTGTGCGCAACAGCGGCACCATCGGCGGCAGCCTCTGTCATGCCGACCCGGCCGCCGACTGGATCGCAGCGACCGCGGCACTGGGCGCGGTTTTCGAAATCCAGGGCCCGGACGGTACACGCCGGCTCGCGGCCCGCGAATTCATGACCTCGGCGTTCGAGACCGCTCTGGCCGAGGCCGAGGTGCTCAGCGCCATCCGTGTGCCCGCGCTGGGCGACGACGCGCGCTGGTCCTATCGCAAGTTCTGTCGCAAGACCGGTGAATTCGCGCTGGCCATCGTCAGCGGCGTGGCCGACGCCCGGACGGGCATCGAACGGCTGGTGTTCTCCGCCCTCGACGGCGCGCCGGTCGTGATCGAACGCGCCGGCCTGTTCGAAGAGCTCGCCGAGACAAGCGCGCGTGACGCATTGCTCGACGACGAGCTGTTGTCACTCACCGGCCACCGCCGCGCCCTGCATGCCGGCCTGCTCGCCGACGTGGTGGCCGATCTGCGAGGTATCGCATGAGCGCTCCTCTCCAATTTCCGCAAAGCAACACGGTCACGTTTCGTCTGACTGTGAACGGCCAGGAACGTGAAATCAGCGCCGAGCCGCGGACCCATCTGGCCGATGTGCTGCGCGAGCACTGTGGTCTGACCGCGACCCATCTGGGCTGCGAGCAGGGCGTATGCGGAGCCTGCACGGTCGAGATCGACGGCGTGCCGCAGCGCTCCTGTCTGCAGTCCGCCACACGCTTCGAAGGCCGCGAGATTCGTACGCTCGAGGCCTTCGAAGACGACCCGCTCGGCGCGGCCCTGCGCCGTGCCTTCAGCGAAGAACATGCCCTGCAATGCGGCTATTGCACGCCCGGCATGCTCATGACCGCGCACGACATCGTGCAGCGCCTGCCCCATGCCGACGAGGCCCGTATCCGCGAAGAACTGGCCGGCAATCTGTGCCGGTGCACGGGCTATCGCGGCATCGTGCGGGCGATTCAGCGCGTGCTCGAAACCTATCCCCACGAGAGTTCCGATGGACGTTAAACAACGCTTCACCATTGACGCCCCGGCCGACGATGTCTGGCAGGCCTTTCAGGACCCGGCCCTGCTGGTCGAGTGTCTGCCGGGGGCGACGCTGACCGAACCGGTCGCCGACAACCACCTCAAGCTCATGTTTCAGGTCAAGCTCGGCCCGATTTCGGCAGCGTTTGCCGGCGAGGGCGACTTGAGCCTCGACGACACCGCGCATACCGGCGGCCTGCAGGGCCGCGGTACCGACCGCAAGAGCAACAGCCGGGTGAAAGGCGAGGCCGCCTTTGCGGTCATCGACGAAGGAGCTGTAACCGCGGTCGAGTTGAATGTGTCGTTTTCGATCACCGGCAAGCTGGCCCAGTTCAGCCGCGAAGGCATCGTCAAGGCCCTGGCCGATCAGCTCACCCGCGATTTCGCCGACAACCTGCAGCAGGCGTTGCAGCCCGAGGCGACAGCCGACGCCGCGGTGCCGGCCGGCGAAACGCGCCCTGCATCCGAACGCGGCGGCACGCCGGCCGGCTCCCGCCCACGATTGAAGTCGGTGGATACCAGTTCGGTGAACGCGTTGAGCCTGGTCTGGCGGATGATCGTGAGCTGGTGGCGCCGGCTGCTGGGTAAATCGCCGGCATGAGCGTCGTTGCGCCAGAGCGGCTCGATGCCAAGCGGGGTCAGGCCGCCGCGCTTTTCGAGGGCGCCTGCTTGCGCGGCGTTGCGCGCCTGTCCGATATGCGTCCCGAGCTGGGCGACGACGTGCTGCTGCACGCCGGCCCGCCACTGGATACGCACGCGCTGCCGTATCCGGTACGCAATGCCGCGGTGCACGCCCTCGTTTATGCCGGCTGGCCGGCCGGCGACGCGGCGCGCGCGATCGATACCGACGCCATCCGTTTCGAACCCGCCCAGGATCACGGCGTGGTTACGCCGCTGGCGCAGGTGGTATCGAATGCCATGCCGGTGTTTCGGGTCGGGGACGAGCGCCATGAAGTGGCGGCGCCCATTGCCGAGAGCGCGCCGCCCGCGCTGCGTTTTGGTTCGGCCGACGAGGCCTGCGTAATCCGCCTGCGCCAACAGGCGGAATGGGCGTTCGGCGCGCTCGCGCCGCGGTTGGCCGATGCGCCGCTGCCGATACGCGACTGGATCGATGCCGCGCTGGTCGAAGGCGACGAATGCCATGCCCGCACCGGCGTAGCCAACGCCCGGCTGATCTCGGCGCTGGGCGAGCTGCCCGAAGACTATGCCGAGTCGATCGCGGCCAACGCCAACTTCGTGCTGCCGATACTCATGGCCGCCAGCGCCTGGGCCATACGTCGACACCGCGGTTCGATCGCGGCGGTCGGCGGCAACGGCCAGCGCTTCGGTGTGCGTTTCGACGACGAACAGGACTGGCGCACGGTCGATGCCCGGCCGCCGATCGGCGTCGCGCTGGCCGGCGGCGAGCAGCTACCGGTGCTCGGCGCGGTCGGCGACAGCCCGGTCATCGATTTCTGCGGCCTGGGCGGCCAGGCGCTCGCCTTTGCGCCGGCCCTGGTCGAGGCCTGGGAGGCCCTGCTGCCGGCCGACTGGCAGGAACGTGCCGATGCGGTCAGCGACGACGAAACCGGCCTGGTCTGCCGCCATCGCATCGCGGCCAGCGGACGGTCGCCGCTGGTGCATCTGGCCCTGGTCAGCGCAGCGCCCGAGGGTGGGCTGGCCGGCCGCGGATTCTATACGCCGCCCATGGCGTTGTTCAGGGGGTAGCGGGGCGGCGCCGCGCCGGCGGCGTGGTCGCGCTTTTTAGAAGCCGACGCTGCAACACCGGGTCCGACCGCGTGATGTTGCGCCGCAGCATCGTAATCGAGGCGCCGCAGACCGGGCGGCGCTTAGACAGTGACACCGACGGGCGGGACATGCCGTCCGCCCGAATAGACGACAACCGTTTGTCGCGATATCCGCTCTGGGCGCGTCCATGCGCCGCGGCGAGTCGCGTCACCGAGAAGAGGGACCGATGGACGCCAGCGCATTTCTGCATTACCTGACCCTGCCGTTGCTATGGGAAGGGCTCAAGACCGCGATGATCATCGCCGTGATCGCGTTCGCGGCCGCACTGCCGTTCTCGCTGGGCATGGCGATGATGCGCATGTCGCACTACAGGATCGTGCGGCTGTTGCCCATTCCGTATATCTGGGTCATGCGCGGCACGCCGATCCTGTTGCAGCTGCTGTTCTGGTACAACGTGCTGCCGCTGGTCGGCCTGGGGCTGAGCGCGTTCTGGACGGCGGTACTCGGGCTGATGCTCAACGAGATCGCCTTCATGTCGGAGATCATCCGCGGCGGTCTGCAGTCGATCAAGAAAACCCAGCGTGATGCGGCCAGTGCGCTCGGTCTGACCTCGTGGCAGATCATGTATCGCGTGATCATGCCGCAGGCAATGCGCTCGATCGCGCCGGCGATGGCCAACGAAGGCATGGTCATCGTCAAGCACACCTCGCTGGCCTCGGTGATCACCGTGCAGGAGCTCACGCTCAGCAGCGAACAGGTGGTCTCGACCAACTTCCAGTATGTCGAGGTCTTCATGGCCGCCGGCGTGCTCTATCTGGCCGCCACCACGCTGATCGCGCTGGCCCAGAACTATCTCGAGCGCCATCTCGATCTCGAACGGCGCGGGCATGCGATTGCGATCGCGGCCCAGGCCGGGCGTGATCGCGGCGGCAATCCGGTGGTCGATGCACCGCAGCCTGCCGGTGCCGGCCCGGGTGGTGGCGCCGCCACGATCGATGCCGAAGCGCCGGCCCTGCAGAAGTTCCTCAATCCCGGCCGTGACCTCGCTACGAAAGATGGCAGGCGAGCCGACCGCCCGCGCCGGCCGTATGTGGTGATCAACAAGGTATCCAAGTCCTTTCACGGCAAACGCGTGCTGCGCGATGTCTCGTTCAACATCTTTCCGGGCGAGGTGGTGTTTTTGATCGGGCCCAGCGGCTCCGGCAAGACCACGCTGCTGCGCACGATCAACCGGCTGGAAACCGTCGACGACGGCGAGATCACCGTGGGCGGACAGTTCGTGGGCTATCGCGCATCCGCCGGCCGGCCGGTGCCGATGCGTGACGCGGCGCGCTCTCGCGCCAAGGTCGGCGTGGGCATGGTGTTCCAGCATTTCAATCTGTTCGACCACCTGACCGTGCTCGAAAACGTCATCGAAGCGCCGGTACGCGTCCACGGCGCGAAACGTGAACAGGCCCGTGCCGAAGCCCGCGAGCTGCTCGCCTGGGCCGGGCTGGCGGAATACGAAAACCACTATCCGCATCAGCTGTCCGGCGGCCAGCAGCAGCGTATCGCCATCATCCGTGCGGTCGCCACGCGGCCGAAGCTGCTGTTGTTCGACGAACCCACCTCGGCGCTCGACCCCGAGCTGGTCAACGAGGTGCTCGACCTCATGCGCAAGCTCGCCGAATCCGGCATGACCATGGTGGTGGTCAGCCACGAGATCGTGTTCGCCCGCGACTGGGCCGACAAGGTCGTGTTCATGGAAGACGGCGAGATCGTCCAGCACGGCGCGCCGGAAGCGGTCTTCAACTCGCCGGACAACCCGCGCACGAAGAATTTCGTGAATCTCATCGAGCAACGTTCCGAAGGTAAATCTTCCAAAACCGTAGAGGTATAAGCCATGACCGAGACCACACCCTTCAAGAAACTGCTGACTGCGTCGGCCCTGTTGGCCGCCGCGGTGACCACGGCCCCGGCATTCGCGGCCGATTCGTACGTGATCGCCACATCCGCCGATTTTCCGCCGCTGAGCTATCGCGATTCCGAAGACACCTCGAAGATTATCGGCTTCGAGATGGACATGATCGAAGCCATGTCCGAGCACGGCGGCTGGGACTACGAGCTCAAGACCAGTGCCTTCAATGGCCTGCTGCCATCGCTCAAGAGCGGGCGCGTGGATATGGTGGTATCCGATATCTACAACACCGCTGAACGGCGCAAGAGCGTGGATTTCATCAACTACATCGAAAACGGCTTTGCGGTGATGGTGCGCGCCGAGGATGCGGACACGCTCACCGGCTATGACGCGATGTGCGGCAAGAACATCGGCATCCTCACCGGCAGCGCACCGGAAATGGATGCGGTGACCGCGGCCAGCGAGAAGCACTGCGAATCGCAGGGCAAGCCGGCGATCCAGCCGAAGTCCTATCCGTCGGTCGCCCAGGAGATTCCGCAGCTGGCCAACGGCCGTCTTTCGGGAATTCTGGAGACGTTGACCACGCTGGCCTATGCCCAGAGCCAGAACGAGGGCAAGTTCGAGATCGCCTTTCGCGACCCGAACACCACGAAAGTGGGCATCGCGATTCGCAAGGACAGCGACTTCGCCGACGCCATCCGTGAAGACATGGCCTGGTACATGAGCTCGGGCACCGCCGACGAAAACGCCAAGAAGTGGGATATTCCGGTCGAGGCGTTGATCAAGACCGATAGCCCATAGGCGCGCATGCCGGTCGCGGGCTCGAATGCCCGCGGCCGTCTACTCGGCAGCGACACACAGTATGGGTATTTCGCACCGAAAGGGTGCGTAGCGTCGATATGCCGGTGCAGGCGCGGTATCGGCTACCTGAATAACGGTTGGGCCGATCCGTATAAGCGCTCGTCCAGCTTGTATGCAAGCTGGTACACAAATTGCGATAGCCCCTGTCTGACTTGCAATCCGTTGCGTCGAACCGGACGCAGCGGCCAATCGGCACGAGGCAGCCATGGATCGTAGAACCTTTCTCAAGAACAGTGCGTTGATCGCCGGCGCGGCCGGCAGCCTGCCGTTGTTCAAGTTCATGCCCGCGCATGCGGCCGGCAACCGCGAGACGCTGATCGTGGTCACCGGCGCCGGCCCGAACAGCATGGATATCCATCGCGAGGGCACGAACCGGCCGAGCTATGCGATCGCGGTCAATCTCTACGACCGGCTGCTCAGCTACGGTACCAAGACGCTGGATGACGGCACCGTGTCCTACGACTACGAAACGCTCGTGCCCGAGCTGGCCGAAAGCTGGGAAGTGGCCGACGACAACATGTCGGCCGTATTCCACCTGCGCAAGACGGCCACCTTCTGGGACGGCAAGCCGGTCACCGCGAACGATGTGAAATGGTCGTTCGACCGCGCGGTGACGGTGGGCGGCTTTCCCACGGTGCAGATGAAAGCCGGCTCGCTGGAAAAACCCGAGCAGTTCGAAGTGGTCGACGAGCACACCTTCAAGATCAATTTCCTGCGCCCGAGCAAGCTGACGCTGCCGGATCTGGCCGTACCGGTGCCGATCATCATCAACGCGGAAGTGGCCAAGGCGCATGCCACCGATGACGACCCCTGGGCAACGGATTACCTGCACCGCACGCCGGCCGGCGGCGGTGCCTACAAGCTGCTGCGTTGGGACCCGGGCGAACAGACCGTCTACGAACGCTATGACGACTGGCGCAACGGCGAGGTGCCGGCGCTCAAGCGGGTGATCATCCGCGAAGTGCCGTCGGCATCCACACGCCGTGCGCTCATCGAACGCGGCGATACCGATATCTCGCTCGATCTGCCGCCCAAGGAAGCCGCCGATCTGCATGCCAGCGACAAGATCAACGTGGCCGGCGTGCCGATCGAGAACTGCATCAACGCGCTGGGCCTGAACGTGGAGATGGCGCCCTTCGACGACAAACGCGTGCGCCAGGCGATTGCCTATGCGCTGCCCTACAAAAAGATCTTCGATGCAGCCGCCTACCAGCGTGGACGCATGATGCACGGCGGCCAGTCGTTTACGCCGGCCTCGGCGGACTGGCCGCAGCCGTTCCCCTACGACACCGATCTCGACAAGGCCCGCGCGCTGCTCGAAGAAGCCGGCCACGGCAACGGTTTCGAAGTGCCGCTGTCGATCAATCTGGGTCTGGCGCAATGGACCGAGCCGACCGCGCTGCTGATCCAGGAAAGCCTCGGCAAGATCGGCATCCGTACGCCGATCGACAAGATTCCGGGCGCGAACTGGCGGACGCAGGCGCTGGTCGAGAAAAGCCTGGCCATGCACCTGAAGAACTTCGGCGGCTGGCTCAATTATCCCGACTACTACTTCTTCTGGGCCTATGTGAAAGGCCATCTGTTCAACTCGATGAATTACAGCAATCCGACCATCGACACGCTGGTCGACGAAACGCTGCATATTCCGGTCGACGACCCGGCCTATGTGCCGAACATCAAGAAGATGATCGCGATCGCCTTCGAGGACGTGCCGTTGATACCGCTCTGGCAGCCGAACCTGGATGTGGCCATGCAGAACAACGTGCAGGGTTACCAGTACTGGTTCCATCGCCAGCTCGATTGCCGGCCGCTGAAGAAAGTCTGATCCATGTCCGGCCTGGCGACGATTGCCAAGCGCCTGCTCGAGGCGTTGCCGACCCTGTTCGGCGTGATTCTGGTGACGTTTCTGCTTACCCGGGCACTGCCGGGCGATCCGGCGGTGTATTACGCCGGCCCGGCGGCGGACGCCGAATCCATTGCCCAGGTCCGGCATGCCATGGGGCTGGATCGCAGTCTGCCGCTGCAGTTCGCAAGCTATGTTAAGGGCCTGGCGGCGGGCGATTGGGGCGTGTCGCTCAGTACCGGCCGCGATGTCACCGAAGAGCTGGGCCGGCGCCTGCCGGCGTCGCTCGAATTGACCCTGCTCGGGTTGCTGATCGCTATCGTGATTGCGATACCACTGGGCGTACTTGCTGCGACGCGACCGAACAAACCCATCGACCATATCTGTCGAATCATCGTCACCACGGGCGTGTCGATGCCGGTGTTCTTTACCGGTCTGCTGTTGGTCTATGTCTTCTATTACCTGCTCGGCTGGGCGCCCGCACCGCTCGGCCGACTGGATTTCATGCATATCGCGCCGGATCGGGTCACCGGGCTCTATCTGGTCGATAGCCTCATTGCCGGCGATTTCGAGGTTTTTCGGGCCAGCCTTGCGCATATCTTCCTGCCCGCGCTGACGCTGGGCATCTTTGCGCTCGCCCCGATCGCCCGCATGACCCGGGCGGCCATGCTGGATGTGTTGTCGAGCGACTATATCCGTACCGCCCGTGCCAGCGGTCTGGCCACGCGCACCGTGTTGTTCACCTATGCGTTGCGTAACGCGCTGCTGTCGGTGCTCACCACGCTGGGCATGGTGTTTTCCTTTCTGCTGGGCGCGAACGTGCTGGTCGAAAAGGTGTTTTCCTGGCCGGGGATCGGCTCGTTCGCGATCGATGCGCTGGTGGCATCGGACTATGCGGCGGTCCAGGGCTTCGTGCTGGCGATGGCGTTGTTGTTCGTCACCCTGAATCTGATCATCGATCTGCTGTATGCGGTGATCGACCCCAGAATACGGGCCGCATCCTGATGGCGGCGACTTCGACCTTCACCCATGCCCGCTATGTGCTCGGCGAGAATCCGCTCACGGTCGTCTCCTTTGCACTGTTTTTCCTGCTGGTGCTGCTGGCGGCCTTCGGGCCGTGGATTGCGCCCTACGACCCGTTGGCCAGCGATACCGCGATCAAGCTCATGGCGCCGTCCGCCGAGCACTGGTTCGGCACCGATCATCTGGGCCGGGATGTGCTCAGCCGCGTGATCGTAGCCACCCGGCTCGATCTGATGATCGCGCTCTCGGCCGTGGCGCTCGCGTTTTTCGGCGGCAGCGTGCTGGGCAGTCTGGCCGGCTACTACGGCGGCTGGACCGACCGTGTGATCGGGCGCGTCATCGATACGGTCATGGCCTTTCCGTTGTTCGTGCTGGCGATGGGCATCGTCGCGGTGCTGGGTAACAGCGTGGAGAACATCGTTTATGCCACGGCGGTGATCAACCTGCCGTTTTATGCGCGCGTGGCCCGGGCCGAAATCGGCGTACGCCGCGACTCCGGTTTCGCGGCCGCTGCCAAGGTCGCCGGCAACGGCAATATCGGCGTGCTCGCACGCCATCTCTATCCGAATATCCTGCCGGCGATGATGGTGCAGCTGTCGTTGAACATGGGCTGGGCGATATTGAACGCGGCCGGCCTGTCGTTCATCGGTCTGGGCGTGCGCCCGCCCACGCCGGAGTGGGGCATCATGGTCGCCGAAGGCGCGCAGTTCATCGTGTCTGGCGAATGGTGGCTGGCGGTATTCCCCGGCGTATCGCTGATGATTGCGGTGTTCTGCTTCAACATGATGGGCGACGGGCTGCGCGATCTCATCGACCCGAGGCGACGCACATGAGCGCGTTGCTGGACGTCTCCGATCTGAGCGTGGAATTTCGCAGCCGGGCGGGCACGGTGCATGTGCTCGATCGTATCGCGCTGTCGGTGGCCCGCGGCGAAACCCTGGCCGTGGTGGGCGAAAGCGGCTCCGGCAAGTCGGTGGCCGCGTTTTCCATCATGGGCATTCTCGACGAGGCCGCGCGGATACCGAACGGTCAGGTGCAGTTCGGTGGCATGGACCTGCTCAAGGCCAAGCGCCGCGACCTGGACGAAGTGCGCGGGCGCGAAATGGCGATGATCTTTCAAAGCCCGCGTACCGCGCTCAACCCGATTCGCAAGGTCGGCCACCAGATCGAAGACGTGCTGCGTCGACATGGCCCGGTCGCCCGGGGGGATGCGAAACGGCGCGCCATCGAAGCCCTCGAGCAGGTGCGTATTCCGGATCCTGCACGCCGTTACGACGCGTATCCGTTCGAACTGTCGGGCGGGCTGTGCCAGCGCGTGATGATCGCCATCGCGCTGTGTTGCAAGCCGCGTCTGTTGATCGCGGACGAGCCGACCACCGGCCTGGATGTGACCACCCAGGCGACGATCATGGATCTGCTGGCCGAGCTCGGGCGCGAGACCGGGCTGGCGACGCTGCTGATCACCCACGATCTGGCGCTGGCTTCGCAGTACGCCGACCGTATCGCGGTCATGCATGCCGGTCAGGTTGTCGAAACCGCGCCGACCGCATCGCTGTTCGCCGCGCCGCGCCATCCGTATACCGCCGGCTTGATGGGGGCGACACCGACCCGCACCACCGCACTCGCTGCGCTGGAATCGGTGCCCGGGCGTATCCCGGCGCTCAATGCCGATCTGCCCGTCTGTCGTTTTGCTGAGCGCTGCCCGCGTCGGGTGGCCGAGTGCGACGACCCCGGCCCGCGCTTCGACGCCGAAGCGCAGGCACCCGATCATTATTTCGCTTGTCGGAGGCCGCTATAAAACCGTTGCTCGACATCCAGGGCTTGTCCAAGCTGTATCCGGTGTCCGACGGCGAGTCGGCGCCCATGCGTGCCCTGCGCGGCTGGGCGCGACATCAGCCGCGCCCGGCGCCGAAGCTGCATGCGGTCGATGATGTGAGTTTCACCATCGGCGCGGGCGAAAGCGTTGGCTTGGTGGGCGAGTCCGGCTGTGGCAAATCGACGCTGGTGAGCCTGATCACGCGGCTGATCGAACCCACCACCGGCGCCATCCTGTTCGAAGGCGAGGATATTGCCGCCATCAATACCCGCGCGTTCGCGCGCTCGCCCCATCGCGGCGCGATTCAGGTCGTCTTTCAGGACCCGCACGACAGCCTCAACCCGCGCCACAGCGCCTTCGATGCGATTGCCGAACCGCTGCGGCGCTTGCAGAAAATGTCGACCGCCGAATGCCGGGCGCGGGTGGCCGAACTGGCCCGTGATGTCGGCCTGCCCGAAGAACTGCTGGATCGGCTGCCGCACCAGCTCTCCGGCGGCCAGAAAGCGCGCGTGAATATCGCCCGGGCACTGGCGCCCGAACCGCGCCTGCTGGTACTCGATGAACCCACCTCGGCGCTCGATGTGTCGGTACAGGCGGTGATCCTCAAGCTGTTGGACGACCTGCGTACGCGCCTGGGCATCAGCTATCTGTTCGTATCCCACGATCTCAACGTGGTGCGGCTGCTCTGCGACCGCGTGATCGTGATGTATCTGGGCCGTATCGTGGAAACCGGCACCGCCGAGCAGGTCTTCGACCAGGCCGCCCACCCCTACACGCGGGCGCTGATTTCGGCGATCCCGCGCACGATCGAGGAAAGTCCGGTCGAACGGATTCACCTGCCGGGCGATCCGCGCAGCCCGATCAATCCGAACCCGAATGTGTGCCGCTTCTATGGCCGCTGCCCCCGCGGCGTCGACCGCTGCCAGCAGGCCGAACCGCGCCTGTTGAGCATGGCACCGCGGCACTCGGCGGCCTGCCATTTCGCCGAAGAGGTCCAGGCCAGTATTTCGGGCGGCGAGACGGTGTCGCCTAGCACCGGCTAGCGACGAGTGCCGCCTCGCTCGGTGCTTGCGGCCCGACGGCCGGCCAGCGCGGTCGAGTCGCCTTCCGATTGCCAGCGGTTACACTACGGTCCGTTACGAAATAGTGACTGGGACGATTCTCGATGCGAGTAGTGGCCATCGGCGCCGGCGCCTGGGGCAAGAACATCATCCGCAACCTGCACGAGCTCGATGCGCTCGGCGGCATCGTCGAGGGCAACGGCGAGCGTCTGAACGAATACGCCGAACAGTACCCCGGCGTATCGCTGTTCGAGGACTGGCGTGCGGCACTGGAGTCCGACTGTGTCGCGGTGGCTATCGCCACGCCTACGCCGTCGCACTACGAGATTGCGATGGCTGCGCTGGAGGCCGGTAAAGACGTGTTCGTCGAAAAGCCGCTGACACACAGTTCCGCGCAGGCGCGCCAGCTCGTGGACGCGGCCGAACACCGCGGCGCGGTGCTCATGGTCGGCCACCTGTTGCTGTATCAACCCGCGATCGCTTGGATCAAGGACTATATCGCGGCCGGCCAGATCGGCGAGCTGTTCTCAATTCGTCACGAGCGGCTCAATCTCGGCCGAGCCCGGAGCGCGGAGAACGTGATCTGGGACATCGGCGTGCATGACATGGCGATCATGCTGTATCTGGTGGGCCAGGCACCGGAACGGGTACGCGGAACGGGTCATCGTATGCTCGGTCTGAGCGTCGAGGACGAAGTGCATGTCCATCTGGAGTTCGCCAACGGGGTGCGCGGGAATCTGCACACGTCGTGGCTGTGGCCCGAAACCAATCGGCGAACGATCGTACGGGGATCGCGCGGCATGCTGGTCTACGACGAGGTCGCTCAGACCGTGACCCACCATCGCAAATGGATCGACGACGAACTCCAGAACCACGACGAAGGCAGTGAGGTGGTCCACCGTGGCGACGGTCAGCCGCTACGGCTGGAGCTGCAGCATTTCCTCGACCGCGTCGCCGACCGCGAGCCGGCCCGCTCCGACGGCGCCAGCGCGTTGGCGGTGGTGGAGACGCTCGAACGCATTAATACCGCGGTCGCCGAATCCAGCCGTTTTCAGCCGGCCTATTGAGGCGGGCGCAGACCCGCTCGGCACGATACGCGCGGCCGCTCCGGCCGACCGCCGTCGGGTCTGCGAGCCTGTCGGAATCCGGCGGATGACATCGGTCCAGCGCCGGGCGAGACGGTTGATCGGTTGCACAGAACGGGGCCGCGGGCCGGTTTCGTTTTACCAGTCGCCATGCGTGGCCCGTGGTATCTCCCGTCGAACGCGCCTGTATCGAATCGCCGACGCGGCCGGCCGCGTCGGCCGCTCAGATCGCGAAATCTGCCACCACCGGCACGTGGTCGGAGGGTCGCTTGCGCCCCCGCTCGCCGACATGCGCTTTGCAGTCGCGGCAGTGCTCGACCAGCGCCGGCGTGGCCAGGACATGGTCGATACGCAGACCGGCGTTACGCGCCCAGCCGCCGTTGCGATAGTCCCACCAGGTGAAGCGATGCCGGCCTTCGCGCTCGTCAAACAGACGCCAGCAGTCGGCGAGCCCGGCCTCCAGCAGGCGCTCCAGGGCGGCACGCTCAGGCGGTGAGCACAGGATCCGACCTTCCCATTTTTCGGCGTCGTAGGTGTCTTCCGGGCGCGGCGCGATATTGAAGTCGCCGGTGAGCACGAGCTTGTCGTGCCGGGCCAGCTCGTCGGCGATCCAAGCGCGCAGGGCGTCGAACCAGGCCAGCTTGTACTCGAACTTGGGTGAATCCAGATCCTGCCCGTTCGGGCAGTAGACACCGATCACGCGCACATCGTCGACGGTCGCGGCGATCACGCGCTTGTGGTCGTCCTCGAAGTCCGGCAGGGCGGTGACCACATCCCGGGCCGGCGTTTTCGATAGCAGAGCCACGCCGTTATAGGTCTTCTGGCCGGTAAAAACGCATTCGTAGCCGGCATCGCGGATTGCATCGATCGGGAACTTGTCGTCGACCAGCTTGGTTTCCTGCAGCGCGAGCGCATCGACCGGATTCTTGTCCAGCCAGGCCAGCACATGCTCGAGGCGGACATTGAGCGAATTGACGTTCCAGGTGGCGATCTGCATGAGTGGGCTCCAGGTCGAGACGGCGTCGGGACGCAGGGCACGCTACAGTGGGTCTTCCACTCGCGCCAAAAGGTTTCGATGATGATCCGGATACTGCTGCGGCCGGTGACCGCCGCCATTGTAATGGCAACGGGGCTGCTCGGTTGTGCGAGCAGTCCGCCGAGCCATTTCACCCGTACCGCAGACGATTTCACGCCTTGTGCGAACGCGCCCCACTGCGTCTCCTCCCAGGCCGACAAGGCCAGCGCCCGCTATGTCGAGCCCTATGCCTTTGCCGGTACGGCCGACGGCGCACGCCGCGCGCTGCTGACCGCCATCGACAAACACAACAATGCAACCGTCGAGCGAGCCGACCGACGCTTCGTGCACGCCACCTTCCGCTCCACGCTGGGTTTTGTCGATGACGCGACGTTTCTGATCCAGCCGCATGACCACATCATCGACGTGAAATCCTCGTCGCGCGTGGGCTATTACGATTTCGGTGTGAACCGTCGGCGTGTGGAGACACTGCGCGACCAGTTCAAGCAGGCTCTGGCGCAGCCGTGAAACCGACCCCGGCGGCCGTTCGTCCGCCGGATCCAGGGTTGTCTGCGGCCTGCTGACGATCAGGCGGCGCGCTCCTCACTCAGGCCGCTGTGGCGCAACAGGGCGTCGATGGACGGCTCGCGGCCTCGGAAGGCGACAAAGTTGTCCAGCGCATCGCGGGTGGCGCCGCGTTCGAGCACTTCAGTAAGAAAACGCTGGCCGGTGGCCGCGTCGAACAGCGATGTTTCCTCGAACGCAGCGAAGGCATCGGCCGACAGGACTTCCGCCCATTTGTAACTGTAGTAGCCAGCGGCATAACCGCCGGCGAAAATATGCGCGAAGCTGTGCGGGAAGCGGTTGAACGCCGGCGGCTGCATGACCGCGACTTCGGCGCGTACGCCGGCCAGCGTATCGAGCACGCCGGTCTCGGTGGCCGGGTCGAAATCGCGGTGCAGGCGAAGATCGAACAGTGAGAATTCCACCTGCCGCAGCATTTGCCAGCCGGCCATGTGGTTGCGCGAGGCAGCCAGCTTGTCGAACAGCTCGCTCGGCAGCTTCTCGCCGGTCTGGTAGTGCGCAGCGAACAGGTCCAGCGATTCGCGCTCCCAGCACCAGTTTTCCATGAACTGGCTGGGCAGTTCGACTGCATCCCATTCCACGCCGGCGATCCCGGCAATGGGGGCATAGTCGACCCGGGTGAGCATGTGGTGCAACCCGTGGCCGAACTCGTGGAACAGCGTAGTGACTTCGTCGTGGGTCAGCAGCGCCGGCGCGTCGCCGATGGGCGGCGAGAAGTTGCAGGTCAGGAACGCCACCGGCAGCTGGACGCCGTCGGCGTGTACGCGCCGGCTCTGGAAGCCGTCCATCCAGGCGCCGCCGCGCTTGCCTTCGCGTGCGTACGGATCGAGATAGAACACGCCCCGCACACTCTCGTCGTCGTCGCGGATTTCGTAGACGGTCACGTCCCGGTGCCAGACGGGGACATTGTCGACCGCTACGATGTGCACTCCGTACAGGCGCTGGACCACGCGGAACAAGCCATCAATGACGGCGGGCGCCGGGAAGTAGGGCCGCAGATCCTCATCGGAGTAATCGTAGCGGGCCTGCTTGAGTTTTTCGCCGTAGTAACCGATGTCCCAGGCTGCGATCTCTTCGATGCCGTCCTCGGCAGCCAGGGCCGCGATCTCGGCGAGCTCGTCGGCTGCCCGGCCCTGCGTACGCTCGGCCAGGTCGAGTAGGAAGCTCTCGATCTGGGCGGGGCTGTCGGCCATCTTCTTGGCCAGCGACTTGTCGGCGTAGTTGGCAAAACCGAGTAGCTGAGCCGCCTCGTGGCGCAGCGCGAGAATTTCGTCCATGAGCGCGCTGTTGTCGTACTCGCCGCCGTTGGGCCCGGTATCGGAGGCACGCGTGGAAAAGGCGTGATACACGGTTTCCCGCAGGCTGCGATCGTCGGCGTGTGTAAGCACCGCGATGAAGCTGGGTGCATCGAGGGTGATCAACCAGCCCTGCATGTCCTTATTGGCCGCATTCTGGGCGAGCAACGCCCGGGCCGATTCGGGCAACCCGGCGAGCAGGGTTTCGTCGGTGACGTGTTTGCTCCATGCCTGAGTGGCATCCAGCAGGTTCTGCTGGAAGGTGGTGGACAGCTCGGAGAGCCGCTGCTGGATCTCGGCATGACGCACCTTGGCATCATCGTCCAGTGCAACGCCGGACAGCTTGAAGTCGCGCAGCATGTCGTCCACGACGCGCTGTTGCGCGGCGTCGAGCTGTTGGTAGGCGTCGCTGTCGTCGTGAAGGCGCTGTACGGCCTCATACAGACGCGTGTTCTGGCCCATTTCAGACGAGAACGCGGTGAGCTTGGGCAGACAAGCCTGGAAGGCCTTGCGCCAGGCCGGTGAATCCATCACCGAATGCAGGTGCGAAACCGGTGAAAAGCCGCGCTCCAGCCGATCGCCGGCCGCATCGATCGGCTCGATCAGCGTGCCCCAGCTGGGCCGGTCGGCACTGCGGGCGATGGCCTTATCGACCGCCTTGCGCGCGTCGGCGATCAGGGCATCGACCGCCGGCTCTGCATGCTCGGGGGCGATAGCCTGGAAATCCGGCAGCTGCCGGGTGTCCAGCATCTCGAGTAGCGGATTGGATCCGGTGGCGGCTTGGCTCATGACGTGTTCCCGAAAACGATCAATGGATACGTAAGGCAGTGTATGTGCGGGCCGGGGGCAGACGAATCAAGCGGTCGGTGCCTCGGCCTGACAGCGCCCGTGCAGACCCATACAATGCTGCCCTCCTGTGGCAAGCGAGCGGACATGAGCGAACAATTCGATTTGATTGTTATCGGCGGCGGCAGCGGTGGCATGGCCACCGCGCGCCGTGCCGCGGCTTACGGCAAGCGGGTCGCGCTGATCGAGCGCGGACGTCTGGGCGGGACCTGCGTGAACGTGGGCTGTGTTCCCAAGAAGGTGATGTGGCACGCCGCCGACTTCGCCGAACGCGCCGCCCAGGCGCACGGCTACGGTTTCGATCTGGGCTCTGTCGAGCACGACTGGGCGCGCCTGGTGGCTAATCGCGAGACCTATATCGAGCGTCTCAACGGCATTTACGAACGCAATCTGGACAAGGACGACGTCGAGTACCTCGCCGGCGATGCGCGTTTCGTGGGCGTGCGCACGGTGGCCGTCGGCGAGCGCGAACTGGTTGCCGATCATGTGGTCATCGCCACCGGCGGCAAACCGAGCTGGCCGGATGTGCCGGGCGCGGCGCTGGGCACCGACTCCGACGGCTTCTTCCAGTGGCGCGAGCGCCCGGCGCGCGTGGCGATTGTAGGCAGCGGTTATATCGCCTGCGAGCTGGCAGGCGTGCTCAACGGGCTGGGCGCCCGGGTGTCGCTGCTGTTACGGCGCGAGCACGTGCTCAAGGCGTTCGACGACATGCTGAGCGATACGCTCATAGAGCGCATGCGCGATGCGGGTATTGACGTACAGATGAATCGCTCGGTCGCCGAACTGTCCGAAGCCGGCGACGGCGTGTGCATCGACTGGGTCGGCGGCGGTGAACCGGCGCATGTCGATCGTCTGATCTGGGCCATCGGCCGTCTGCCCAATACCGATGGGCTGAGTCTGGAGGCCACCGGTCTGAGCGTGGCGGCCGACGGCACGATCCCGGTCGACGAATGGCAGGACACCTCGGTCGAAGGCGTCCATGCGCTGGGCGACGTGACCGGCGCGGTCGAGCTCACGCCGGTGGCGATCGCGGCCGGACGGCGTCTGTCGGACCGACTGTTCGGCGGACGACCGGATCGGCGGCTGGATTACCACAACATCCCCACGGTGGTCTTCACCCATCCGCCGATCGGCACGGTCGGTCTGAGCGAGGCACAGGCACGCGAGCAATACGGCGACGCGGCGGTGAAGATCTACACCAGCCATTACGTAGCCCTTTACCACGGCGTGCTCGAGCACAAGGTGGGCTCGGATATGAAGCTCGTATGCGTGGGTGACGACGAGCGCATTGTGGGCGCCCATGTCATCGGCGACGGCGCCGACGAGATGCTCCAGGGTTTTGCGGTCGCGGTGAAGATGGGCGCGACCAAGACCGATTTCGACGATACCGTTGCGATTCATCCGACCAGCGCGGAAGAATTCGTCACCATGACGTGATCGGGCGTGGTGTACAACGTCTGCTTGGCATAGGCGGCGTGAGTCTACTGACGGTGCTGGCCAGTGCCTGCTCCGGCCAGTTCTGGGCCAATACGCTGACCCCGCCGTGGGGCTATGATCGGCATGCCGATATCGCCTACGGACCGCTCGATCGCCAGCGCCTGGATGTCTATGTCCCCCACGACAAGGTCGCCGATGCACCTGTCGTGGTGTTCTTCTACGGCGGCAGCTGGCAGACGGGTAGCCGTCAAGGCTACCGCTTCGTCGGTCAGGCGCTGGCCTCACGCGGACTGATCGCGGTCATACCCGACTACCGGCTCTATCCGCCCACCACGTTTCCGGGCTTTGTCGAGGACGGCGCGCTTGCAACCGCCTGGGCCTATCGGCATGCGGCCGACTACGGCGGTGATTCCGCGAAGTTGTTCGTGGCCGGCCATTCGGCCGGCGCGCATATTGCGGCCCTGCTGGCCACCGACGGGCATTATCTGGCCGACACGGGTCTGTCGATCCGGGATCTGGCCGGGTTCGTCGGCATGGCTGGCCCTTACGATTTCCTGCCGATCACCGACCCGGCGCTCAAGCCGATATTCGCCCCGGAATCGGCCTGGCCGAGTTCTCAGCCGATCCATTTCGTGGACGGCGACGAGCCGCCGATGCTTTTGATGCACGGATCCGCGGACAAGACCGTCTATCCGAAAAACAGTCGGAATCTGGCCCAAAAGGTTAATGATTCGGGCGGATCGGCCATATTGGAAATCTATCCGGGCGTCGGCCATATCGGGCTCATCGCGCCCCTTGCTGCACCGCTTCGGATGACCGGCAGCGAGCTGGATGACTTCGCGGATTTCGTCAAACAAGTAAGCACAGACAGCCAGCGTTAAGGTTGGTCGTGTATCGTCGGGCGCTTGTTCAAGCGGTATCTCCGACATGCATCGTTTTCTGGCAATGACGATCAGCGTGCTCATACTACTGTGCGCTATGGCCCTTCCCGCCCAGGCAGAACTGGTCGAATGGAAAGAGCTTAGTGTCTCGGCTTCTGCTTATAACTCAGTCGCTTGGCAGACGACCAAGAACAAGCCGTCGATCGCTGCCTGGGGTGACGAACTCAAGCCCGGCATGCGGGCAATCGCGGTCTCGCGCGATCTGATCGATCAGGGGCTCACGCACGGCACCCGGGTCAAGATCGAAGGTCTGCCCGGGGTGTATGTCGTACGCGACAAGATGAACAGCCGCTGGCGCAAGAAGATCGACATCTACATGGGTAAGGATGTGGCGGCCGCGCGCCAGTGGGGCATCCAGAAAGACATCCAGATTTCCTGGGCCGATCCGGCCGAGTAAGCGGCCAGTCGTCGGCCGGCGGATGAACGCTGTGCCGGGCTGCGGCATAATACCGGCCCGTGCCGTCGATCGGCTCGTTCCAGTGCTGTTCAATCCATTCAGGGAGCCGCCATGCCCGGCCAGCTCGTATTGCTACGCCACGGCCAGAGCCAGTGGAACCTCGAGAATCGCTTCACAGGTTGGGTCGATGTCGATCTGACCGAGCAGGGCCGAGCCGAAGGGCGTGCCGCCGGTCGGCTCCTCGCCGAGGAAGGTCTGCGCTTCGATGTTGCCTACACATCGCTGCTGCAGCGAGCGATCAAGACGATGTGGCTCGCCCTCGACGAGATGGACCAGCCCTGGGTTGACGTGACTCGCCACTGGCGCCTCAATGAACGCCACTACGGGGGCTTGCAGGGTCTGGACAAGGCGGAGACATCGGCCAAGCACGGTGAGGATCAGGTGCATGTCTGGCGTCGCAGCTACGATATTCCGCCGCCGCCCATGGCCGACGACGACCCTGGCCATCCGCGCTTCGATGCCCGCTATCGTCATCTGGATGCGCGCGTGCTGCCGGCCACCGAATCGCTGGCGCTCACGCTCGAACGGGTGCTGCCCTTCTGGCACGACGCAATCGCGCCCGATCTGAAGGCCGGCAAGACCGTGCTGGTGACCGCGCACGGCAATAGCCTGCGTGCGTTGGTGAAGTACCTGGACGATATCGCCGACGATGTGATCACCGGCGTGAATATCCCGACCGGCATTCCCCAGCTCTATCGGCTCGACGACGAATTGAACGTGATCGACTCGCGCTATCTGGGCGATGCCGAGGCCGCCGAAGCGGCCGCTCAGGCGGTGGCCAACCAGGCCAAGAGCGGCGCCTGAGGCGCCAGCGCGGGCCAGCGTGTCAGCGACGCAACGCGTAGCGCAGGCGTGTGCCGGCCGGCTCGATCAGGCCGGCTTCGGCCAGCCATGTCCGTGCGTCCTCGGCGTCCTCGGCAAACCAGGCGGCCGCGCTGCCCAGCCGGAAGGTATATCCCCAGGCGTCCATCTCGGCGCACATGCGCGCACGATCGTGTCCGGCGAGCAGATCGGCGGCCAGAATCTGCCAGTAGCAGACTGCGTTCTCCTCGTCGTAGTCCCCTCCGGCGTTGGTGTCCAGCCCGCGTCGCCGGGCGTCGTCCATGCACACGAAATGGCCGGCCTCGTGAAGCGCCGAATGCACCGGCGTATCGGCACGCACGTACAGTGTATGGCCGCGCAAGCCGGCTTCGGCGTCGCCCCAGAAGCTGCCGGGAATCGATTGGTCGTCGGCGACTCGCTCCACGCCGAGCTCGAATCGGTTCAACAAGGTGCGCAAGCGATCGATGCCCAGGTCGGCCACGGTCATGACGGCCGGCTCGGCGGGCAGGGTCGTCTCCGATTGACGTACAGTATGCAAATTGCTCAAAGCACAGGTGAAATGTGAAACCGCAAATCAAATCTTATCTGATCGTGGCCTGCCTCGGCGCGCTCATGCTCGCCGGCTGCGCGACCGGGCCGACCAGCGAACCGGCACAGACCAGCGCCGCCAATCGTGTGCTGGAAGCCTACGACGTGCCCGATCTGCTGGCCCAGGCAGCGCCGGCGGTGTCGCAGTCGTTGGACAAGAACCTGCCCGACGATGTGCCGACTGCCGAACGCCAGCGTCTGCGTGACGCGGTGTA
This sequence comes from Salinisphaera sp. T31B1, assembly GCF_040361275.1. Lineage (NCBI taxonomy): Bacteria > Pseudomonadati > Pseudomonadota > Gammaproteobacteria > Salinisphaerales > Salinisphaeraceae > Salinisphaera > Salinisphaera sp. T31B1. The sequence continues at coordinate 775,241 of NZ_APNH01000001.1, forward strand.
TGCCGCCTATGCGCCTGACGCGCTGGCTGCCGATGTCACCCAGCGTCTGCGTGAACAGGCCAAGACGGACGGCCGCGAGCGGGCCCTGGCGTCTGCCGCCGACGAGCTTGCTTCGCCGCTGGCACAGCGCATGATCAGCCTGGAATCGGCCACCGGAGACGACGGCTTCGCCCAGGGCTTTTCCGCGTTTGTCGAACAGCCGGCCACCGATGCGCGCAAGCGCCGTCTGCGGATCATCGATTCGCTGTCCGACGATATGCAGATCGTGCAGTTGCAGACCGCATTCAACGTGACCCTGCTCGAGGCGATGATCCGGGGCCGCAATGCGGTGGTCGACAGCGACCGTCAGGTGGACGAGCCGCAGATCGAGCGGATGTTGTCGAATACGCGTGACGGTATTCGGGGCAAGCTCGATGAGCGCGTGCCGTTGATGCTGCTGTATGTGTACCGCGATGTCGACGACGCGACGCTGCAGGATTATGCCGATCTGCAGAGCCAGCCGGACATGGTATGGACAAATCAGGCCGTCGAGAAGGCGATCATCGACGCACTGGCCGCCGCCGGCGATCAGGTGCCGACCATCTACAACCAGGGCGCCTAGACCATGCCGATGATCGAGAACGACACCGATGTCCGAGAGATCCTGGCGCGGGTGCGGCGTATCGCCGTGCTCGGACTGTCGTCCAAGTCCGAGCGTCCTTCATATGGTGTGGCCAAGGCCATGCAGGCCGAGGGTTACCAGATCGTCCCGGTCAACCCGAACGAGGATGTAGTCCTCGGTGAAAACGCCTTCCCTGATCTGCGCCATGTCACCGGCATGATCGACATGGTCGACGTGTTCCGTGCGCCCGAGCACGTGCCGCAGATCGTGGACGCCTGTATCGAGCGCCATGTCCATGTCCTTTGGTTGCAGGAAGGCGTCGTGCATGCCGAGGCGGCGCAGAAGGCCGCCAATGCGGGGATCGACGTAGTCATGGGCCGCTGCATGCTCAAGGAGTATCGCCGCCTGCTCGGGTAGCTCAGCCCCTGCTGATGGAACCGGCCCGGGTGAATGCGTTCGCCCGGGCTTTTTTATTGCGCGCCGGCGTATAGCAGCGATCGGTCGGCCCGGCAGCGCTCGATGATGAAATGCCAGGTGCGATTGACCGCGGCAAAACGGTGCAGATCGCGGTTGGTCGATATCCAGTAGTGGCGTACGAATTGCGCGTCGGCCAATACCCGAACCAGTCGCGGATCGTCGCGTCCCATGTAGTCCGGCAGGATGGACAGCCCCACGCCGGCCGCAGCGGCTTCCCGCTGGGCGCCGATCGTCGTGCTCTGGAACACGAAGTTCAAACTCGGCGAGATCTCGTAGTGATACTTGAGCTCGTCGGTGAACATCATGCTCTCGATATAGCCGATCCAGGCATGCTCGACGAGCTCTCGACGCTCTCGGATCGGCCCGTGCCGGGCCAGATACTCCTGGCTTGCATAGATACCGAGCGTGTAATCGGTGAGCAGGCGGCGGATGACGAATTCGCCGGTCGGCTGCTCGAGCGTGATGCTGATATCCGCCTCGCGGCTGGCCACAGTGGTCGATTTCGGCAGTGAAATGAAATCGATCTCGATACGCTGTTCGGGCATCCATTGGGCGATGCGCCGGGACAAATAGTTATCGCCCAGGCCTTCGGTCACGCCGATACGCACCCGTGAGCGCGTCGCCCCCGGCGTGCCCAGCACTTCCAGCCCCAGGCGCAGATTCCGTTCGAGACTTTCGGCGTGTCGGAACAGACGATCGCCGGCATGGGTCAGTTCGAAGCCCTGGCCGGTCTGTACGAACAGCTGTGCCGCCAGCGCCGATTCCAGGGCGCGAACCCGATTGCCGACGGTGACATGCGAGGTATCCAGTACGCGGGCGGCATGGCTGAGACGGCCGTGGCGAGCCACCGCCAGGAAGAACTTGAGATCGTTCCAGTTGGTGGCCAGGAGCTGGGCTTCATCCGACATGACAGGGTATCGATTCGCGCGTTCTAAAAATTATGACATGCGCTGAAAGATATTTTGTATTCCGTCGCACGAGCCCAGCGGCTAGATTCGAGCCACGTTTCGAATCACCCGATCATCCGCCATGCAATCCGATACCGCTGTCTCGGTCGTCCAGCACGCGCCACGCGAGATGGGCCAGAGCGAGACCAATATCGACTACATCGTGGCCAGTCTCGCAGCCGAGGCGGCCCGCGGCAGCCGACTGGTGGTGTTTCCCGAAATGGGAATCACCAGCTTCTTTCGCCACGAGCCGGGCGGATACGAGCGCTATTGGCGCGAGGCCACCATCGAACTCGACGGCCCGGAACTGGCGCGGATCATCGAGGCAGCGGCGGCGGCCGACGTCCATGCCGTGGTCGGCTTTGCCGAGCGATCGGCTAGCACGGGCGTTATCTACAACAGTGCCGCACTGGTCGGTCCGGCGGGCATCCTCGGCGTGACCCGCAAGGTTCATCTGCCGGGGCTAGAGAAGATGTACTACACGCCGTCGGATTCCATCGACGTCATCGACAGCCCGTTCGGTCGTATCGGGATCGCGATCTGTTACGACGTCATGTTCCCGGAATACTTCCGGGCACTGTCCGATCAGGGCGCCGAGATCATCGTGTTCTGTTCGTCGACCTGGCGCGGCGGCGCCAAGGGCGGCGTGGGCCTGGAAGGGGTCAAACGCGACTACTGGTCGGCGCTGCCGATGGTCACCGCGATCCAGAACCAGGCGTTCGTGGTCGCCTGCAACGCCTGTGGCCGTCTGGATATGGGCGACCAGGCGGGCACCTGGGAGCGGTTGGGGCTGAGCCAGATCGTTGCGCCCACCGGTGAGGTGCTGGCCGCCGCCGGCGACTGCGACGAGGAAATCATCCGCGCCGAGTTGGCCGTCAACGACATGGTCGCGGCGCGTACCAGCTACCGGTTCCTGACCGATCGGCTGCTGTAATCTTTCGTATCAAGGGCATTTCGGGGGAATAGAACGTGACAGAAATACGCATCATGATGTGGGTGGGCTTGGTGATCTTCCTCGCGCTGATCGCCGTGCTTGGCTATATCGGCTCGAAGAAGACGACCACCATCGCCGATTTCTCCATTGCTGGGGCTTCGCTTGGCCCGGGCGTGTTGGGCCTGGCCTATGCCGCGACCTTCTTCAGCGCCTCCACGTTCGTCGGCTATACCGGATGGGCCTATGAATGGGGATTCTCCTCGCTCTGGATATTCCTGACGCTGATCGCGGCCTCGCCGCTGGGGCTGATCGTGATCGCCAAGCGTGCTCGGGCCATGAACATCACGCAGAACTCGCTGTCGCTGCCGGATTGGCTGGGCGATCGCTACGACAGTGACTTCGTGCGGGTCGGCGCCGCGCTGATCTGTCTGTTCAACATTTTCTATATCGCGGCCCAGTTCGCCGCTGGCGCGTGGATTTTCAACACCCTCCTGGGCTTGCCTTACGACGTGGGCGTGGTGTTCATCGCCGTCATCGTGGTCGCCTATGTGTTCGGCGGCGGATCCTATGCCGATATCTATACCGATGCCGCCCAGGCGCTGCTGATGATGATCATGGGTGTGCTCGTGTTCGTGTCGATCTTCTGGATGTTCGACGGCGGCCTGACCAGCTCACTGACCCAGATCTCCGAGACCCTGGCCGCACGCGACCCCAACCTGGTGGCCGCGATCAACCCCGACTCGATCGTGTTTTACTCGGTCCCGGCCATCATCGGTGCGTTCATCATCCAGTTCGCCTTCGCCGCCCAGCCGCAGCTGTTCAACAAGGTGCTGGCGCTCAAGGATCCGAAGGACATGCGCCGCATGATTCTGGTCTATATCGCTTCGGCGCTGTGTTTTCTGCTGGTGATCTTCGGCGGTCTGTATGCAGCGGTCACCGTCAACGTGGACAATCTCGATCAGAGCCTGCTGCAGTACGTCACCATCGCGTTTCCGCCGATCATCTCGGCGTTTCTTGGCCTGGTGATCATCGCCGCGGCGATGTCGACGACCGACGGCATTTTCGTGGTCATGTCCACGATCGTGGCCAACGATATCTATCTGAAATTCCTGGTGCGTCGCGGCTATATCAAGAAGACGCAGGCGGAGGCCGAGCACACCGCACTATGGCTGTCGCGCTGGTCGGTCATCGTGGTCGGCGTGGTTGCGTCACTGATCGTGTTCAACCCGCCCGAGTCGATCGGCATGTTCATCTGGATCGGCATCTCCGGGGTGGCCTCGGGAACGCTCGGCCCGCTACTGGCCAGCCTGTTCGTCCCGGCGCTGGCCACGCGTACAGCGGCCTCATGCTCGCTGGTGGCCGGCCTCGTCGCCTACCTGCTGATTCTGCTCACCGGCGCGATCAAGAGCACCATGGCGGCCGGTTCCGTGGGCGTGCTGATCGGACTGGCCGTCATGCTGGTCGTCGGCTATGCCACTCGCCATCATCTGACCAACCAGGAGGGCTGAACCATGTGGGTCAACGAAATGCTCACCATCTGGCTGTACGGCACCATCGGCGCGCTTGTCGTATGCGGCATCAGCCTCGCCGTCTGGTATCGCGACTGACACGCCGGTACGAGACCAGGCGCCGGGGGCCTGGCCTCGTGTCCGGATGACTCAGAACTTCACGTTGATTCCCGCGGTCAGGCTACGGCCCGGTTGGGGTACGCGCAGGAACGAGGTGCTGCGTACGATTTCCTCGTCGAGCAGGTTGTCGCCCCGCAGATAGACCAATGCCTGACTGGCATCGAACCCGCTCAGGCGATAGCCGATGAAGGCCGTGAGGTCGGTGAAGCCCGCGGTTTCATCCTCCAGAGGCCCTTCGTGGTTCTGCCGGGTCGAACGGATCGCTTCCACCGTGCCCAGCCAGGTATCGCTGTCGTAGTCGAGGCCGGCGCCGTAACGGCCCGGCGTGATCCGGGGCAGGTTGGTATGGTCGTCGAGTTCGGCACGGACATAGTCGCCCAGGACGCGAGCGGTCAGCCGATGTGCGCCCTGGAGCAGGTCGTAGCCAACCTCACCTTCGCCGCCATAGAAGGTGGCATCGCGAGCGGCATAGTCGACGAGCAGGAATTCACCATCGGGGTCGAACGTCCCGTCCTCGTCCACCCGGTCGGCGATCCCATCGGCCACGCCGACGCCCGAGCCGTCGGCGTTCAGGCCGGCGTCTACCGACTGCTGGTAGATGTATTTGCTGTACCGGGTATAGAACAGACTGGTGTCGAAGCGAAGGCGGCCCTTGATACGCCGCAGGCCCAGGTCGAAGCTGTTGGAGGCTTCCTCGTCGAAGCCGTTGTCGCCGCGCTCGTAGGTCAGTGTCGCTTCGTGCGGGCCGAAGCTGTATAGCTCTTCGGTGGCCGGCGCGCGTTCATAGTGGCCCGCCGTGGCGGTCAGCAGATAGTGCTCGCCAATGGCGCGCTTGGCGCCCAGCGAGACACTCAGCGGCGTATGGTCGACGTCGCGCCGGCCGCCGCTGGTGTCCTCGTCCTGGTATTCCACACGCAGCCCGCCCTGAATCGTCCACAGCTCGCCGATCGGCCGCTGCTCGACCAGAAAGGCGGCCAGAGAGCGGGTCTGCGTGGCCGGCACGAACGACTCTTCCTCGCCGTAGGCCTTGAAGTCGCGATCGAAGCCCTGCAGTCCGAAGATGCCGGTAAAACCGGCCAGTGGCGCGTGTTCGGCGGCCAGACGGAATTCGGTCTCCTGATTGTCGAAGAACGCTTCCGGATTGTTCTGCTCGCCTTCGGTATGGAGATAATCCGTATACGCGCCAGAGAACTCGATGCGGTTCAAGCCGGGTGTGGGATCGTAGACCTCGCCCTTAAGATCGTAGCGATCCTGGGTCAGGCGGATCTGCGACTGTTCGCCGGGGATACCGTATTCGCGGCCGAAATGGCTGACTGCACCGCCTACATAGCCCCAGTCGCCCGAATAGGAAGTGCCGGCGCTGTAGGTATCGGTATCGGTCGAGCTGTTGTCGATCCGGCGGTTGTCGTTGGCCTGGTAGTCGTCGGTCAGGCGTTTCATGCCCTGAACGTTGAGCGCGAAATCTCCCATGCCGCCGGTGATATCCAGCCGCTGCAGCCGCTCGCCGAGCGTGCTGTCGCCGCGTACCAGATCGGCTTCGCCGGTGAGCCCGTCCGGCGCGCTCTGGGGAATGCGGTCGGTGACGACATTCACCACGCCGCCGATCGCACCCGAACCGTAGAGCAGCGTCGAGGGGCCCTTGAGAACCTCCACCTGGCGCGCCGAATAAGGGTCGATACTCACCGCGTGGTCCTGACTGAGCGTCGAGACGTCGGCGGACGCCAAGCCGTTTTCCTGGACGCGTACACGCGCGCCGGCCTGGCCACGGATCACCGGCCGGCCGACGCCCTGGCCGAAGTCTGCCGAGCTGATGCCGGGCGTATCGGCCAGCGTGGCGCCCAGTGTCTGGCCACGCTTGCGAATGAGTGCCGGGCCGGTGACGACCGTGGCCGGTTCGATCGCCTGGCTCGGATCCTGGTCGTCGAAGGCCAGCGCTTCGACAGAAATCGGGGCCATGAGGGTGTCGTCCTGGCCGAAGGCGGTCAGGGCCAGTCCGAGCGCGCAGGCGCCACCAGCCCAGGCAACAAATCTTGAGATGAACATGAGGGTATGACTCGTCTAGTAACGAAAACGGCCGGCGCGAGCGCGCCGGCGGCACAGGGCAATTCGGTTCAGACGAATCGGACGGGCGGGGCACGCACGCGATAGCCAGCCCGGGTATCGGCCACCGGGCGAGACACGGGACAGACCGGTACCGGAGCCGACGACGCCGGCGGTGCAACCTGAGCTACGGTGGCGGGCGCCGGCCCGGCGCCGAGATGGCCATGACTGCAGCTCGGGCAGTCGTGGTTGGCATGCGGCTGGCCGACGGGGTGGTCGAAGCCGTGGGCAAACACGAGCCACTGTGCGCAGATCAGCATGACTGCGATCCACAACCCGCGTTTGTTTCGAGCCCCCATGGCGTTCAACCGCAGCGGCGCGCCGGCCGCTCGCCGGGCTCCGCCTCATCATTGTTAGTTATAAAATAACATAACAATTATGAGTCCGGATGACAAGCGCTGCAGACGGCCTCAGTTGAGCGCCAGAATCCGCCGGGCACGAGCCAGTACCGGCGCATCCACCATCTGTCCGTCGACCTGAAACGCGGCCTCGTTGGTACGGCTGGCTTCCATGACACGCTGAGCCCAGCTGAGTTCGTCCTCGGTCGGGGAGAACGCCTTCTTTACGGTGGCAATCTGGGCCGGATGAATACAGAGCATGCCGCCGAAGCCCATATCGCTGGCGCGACGCGCGATGGCGTGCAGACGGTCGACGTTCTGGAAGTCGGGAAACACGCTTTCCAGCGGTGGGATCAGCCCGGCGGCATGGGAGTGGATCAGCAGCTGGTAGCGGGCGTGGTCGAGCACGGCCCGGCCGCCGTCGCTGTCGGGCGTCACGCCGGCTTCAAAGGCGAAGTCGAGGGCGCCGAAGCTGTAGCGCTCGACGCCGCGGACGCGGGTCAGCTCGGCCAGCGCCAGGATGCCCGCCGGGGTTTCCAGCAGCGGCCAGACCGGCTTGCCGAGTGAGGCGATCCGTTCGAGCGCACCGCGCGACTCGGCCTTGGGCGCGACGATTCCGGCGATGCCTGCATGCCCTCGGCACACTTCCAGGTCGGCATCGAGCTCGCCGCTGGTCGGCGTGTTGATACGCACGTGGACACGGGCGTCCGGGTGCTCGCCGAGAAAGCTAGCCAGTGCGGCGCGTGCTTCGTCCTTGCGATCGACGGCGACGGCGTCTTCCAGGTCGACGATCACGGCATCGGCCCCACTGGCCAGCGCCTTGGGGATGAGATTCGCGCGCGTGGCGGGCACGAACAACGGGCATTGAATCGCAGCGGTCATGGTGCGCGTCTCTGTCGAGGGGTGGGTCAGACCGCGCCTGCATCATGCAGGCGGGCGATATCGGTGGCGTCGTAGTCGAGCTCGGCCAGGATCGCGTCGGTGTGTTCGCCCAGGTCCGGAATCGAGTCCATGCGTGCTTCGAATGCGCGATTCGCCGCCGGCGGCAATAGGGCCGGCAGTTCTCCGACCGGACTGCCCACACGCCGCCAGCGATCACGGGCGGCCAGCTGCGGGTGCGCCCAGACGCCGGCCATGTCGTTGACATGAGCATTGGCGATGCTGGCCCGATCCAGTCGCTCGATGGCCTGATCGGCGGTCAGCGCGGCGAAGGCCTCGTGAATGAGCGTGCGCAGTTCGCCGCGGTTGGCTGAGCGGTCGCTGTTGGTGGCAAAACGGACATCGGTGGCCAGCTCGGGTTGCTGCAGAACGATTTCGCAGAAGGCGCCCCATTCGCGCTCGTTCTGAAGACCCAGCATCACGCTCTGGCCGTCGCCGGTAGCGAACGGGCCGTAGGGATAGATCGTGCTGTGCGAGGCGCCGGCCCGTGGCGGCTGGGGCTGGCCGTCGAAGGCGTAGTACATGGGATAGCCCATCCACTCGACGATGGTCTCGAGCATGGACACATCGATCGAGGTGCCGCGACCGGTTTTACCGCGCTGGATGAGTGCGGCCATGATGCTGTTCTGGGCATACATGCCCGCCGAGATGTCGGCGATCGAGCAGCCGACCTTGGCCATGTCCTCGTCTTCGGGCCCGCCGGTGGTCGACAGCACACCGCCCTCGCTCTGGATGAGCAGATCGTAGGCTTTCTTGTCGGTATACGGGCCGGTCTCGCCGTAGCCGGAGATGTTGCAGACGATCAGTCCCGGGAAGCGCTCGTGCAGATCGTCGAAGGACAGTCCCAGACGGGCGGCCGCACCCGGTGCCAGGTTCTGTACCAGCACATCGGCCTCGACCAGCAGCTTGTCGAGGATCGTCATGGCCTCCTCGTGCTTGATATTGAGGGTGAGACTCTCTTTCGAGCGGTTGGTCCAGACGAAATGCGACGACAACCCGCGCACACGGGTGTCGTAGCCGCGCGCAAAGTCGCCGACGCCGGGGCGTTCGATCTTGATCACCCGGGCGCCGAGATCGGCCAGCTGACGGGTACAGAAGGGCGCGGCGATTGCATGCTCGAAGCTCACCACGGTGATGCCGTCGAGCGGGCGGCTTTGCTCAGTGCTCATCGGTCGTTCCTTTTCGTCGTCAGTGCGGGCGCAGGGTCGGCACGCGCGACAGCTCGCGCAGGCCCCAGACCGTGTCGATCATCGTGCGGGCGGCGTTTTCGTCCGTTCGACCGCCGAAAGCGGCCAGCCGCATGAACTTGTCTTCCAGCTCGGCGCGCGAGAGCGTGTTGCCCGGGTCGCCCTTGGGTTCGTCGATCGACCCTTCGAGATGACGGCCGTCGGTGGTTTCGATCTCGACCCGGCCCAGCCAGCGGTTCGGATAGGCCGTATCGACTTCGTCGTCGAGGCGCATGGAGACCTTGTCGCGAAAGGCCGCGACCGCATCGTCGGTCAGCGCGAGCGTGTCGAACTCGGTCAGTCCGGCGGCGTCGTGGACCGCGATCAGGCCGAGCACCGTGCCCATCGAGAACTTGGCCTGGTGGATGGTACGCGGGACGTCCACCGCGCCGAGCACGTCGATCGCGCCCTGGTGGACACGGGTGGTGACACGCTCGATATCGTCGGCGGCGAGATCGTGTTCGGCCATAGCCGCGGCCAGCGCATCGGCGGCCGGGTGCGTATGCCGACAGGAGGCATGGAACTTGAAGGACGTCTCGGCCAGCGCCCAACGACTGCCCAGCTTGGCGGCCAGGCGCTGGATATCGGCATCGCTCGACATGCCGGCCGCCATGCCCTGGCTGCCGCCGAAGATGTCCTGTGCGCCGGTGAGCCCGTCTCGGGCCATGTAGGCGGCCAGCAGACCGTTGCCCGCCGCCTTGGCCGTGTGCAGCTGCTTTGAGTCTGCGCCATCGCGCAGAAACGCCCACAGCCCGGCCGCCTGGGTGCCTGCATTGCCGAGCGTGTGGATCATGGTCTGGGTATCGACATTCAGTATCCGGGCGGTGGCCACGGCGGCGGCCAGCGTGCCGGCCGTGCCGGTGGTATGAAACACGCGGTAATGCGACCGGCCGAGGAACTCACCGACCCGAATCCCGGCTTCGTAGCCAGCTACGCTGGCCGCGATCAACTCTTGCCCGCTCGCGCCGACGTCCTGAGCGGCGGCCAGAGCGGCGGGAAACACGACCGTGGCTGGATGCAGCACGGAACTGTTGTGCAGGTCGTCCTGCTCGATCACGTGCGAGGCCGCCGCGTTCACGAAAGCCGCGTAGTAGGGCGAGCTGGTGGTCGCGTTGGTCACGATCTCGCTGGGGCCGCTGGCCGGGCCCATGGCCTGGGCATGGCGCTCGAACACCGGTATCGGATGCTGGCTGGCACCGCCCAGTGCCGAGGCCAGCCAGTCCAGGAACAGATCCTCGCAGCGGGCAACGACCGCGTCGGGGATATCGTCGTAGCGTAGCGTCGCGCAGAAATCGGCCAGTTGCCAGGTCGGGCCGTGGTCGTGGGAATCGGTCATGCGGTGGTGTCCTCACAGGCGCCGGGCGACGGATTGGAAATCTCGATCAGATTGCCGTCCGGGTCGCGTATATAGACGGATAGGAGCGGCCCGGTCGCGCCCGTGCGCTCGACCGGCCCTTCGGTCACGGCCACGTCCGCGGCCGCGAGGTCCGCGATCACGCTGTCCAGCGGCGTCGCGGTGATGAAACACAGATCGGCCGATCCCGGTGTAGGGCGGCCGGCCTTCGGCTCGAACGGCCGCGCGGCCGGATGCAGATTGATCTTCTGCGAGCCGAACGCCAGTGCCGTACGCCCCGAGCCGAACGTCACCTGCCGCATGCCCAGCACGCCACAATAGAATGCGCAGGTCGCCGGGATATCGGCGACGGTGAGCACCAGGTGGTCGAGCCGGTCGATCTGCATGGCCGGCTGTCTCAGAACGAGCGCGGCATGCCCAGCAGATGCTGGGATACGTACGACAGAATCAGGTTGGTCGAGATGGGGGCGACCTGATACAGCCGTGTCTCACGGAACTTGCGTTCGATGTCGTACTCGGTGGCGAAGCCGAAGCCGCCGTGGGTCTGCAGACAGGCGTTGGCGGCCTCCCAGGACGCCTTGGCCGCCAGATACTTGGCCATATTCGCCGAGGCACCGGCCGGCTTGCCGGCGTCGTATTCCTCGCAGGCGCGCCAGCGCATCAGATCGGCCGCCTCGACCTCGATATGGGCCTCGGCGATCGGAAACGACACCCCCTGGTTCTGACCGATCGGCCGGTCGAAGACCTTGCGCTCGTTGGCATAGGCGGTGGCGCGTTCGATGAACCAGCGACCGTCGCCGATACACTCGGCCGCGATCAGCGTGCGCTCGGCGTTGAGCCCATCGAGGATGTACTTGAAGCCTTCACTTTCTTCGCCGATGAGGTTCTCGGCGGGTATCTCCAGATCGTCGAAGAACAGCTCGTTGGTCTCGTGGTTGACCATGTTGGAGATCGGTTTGACGGTCAGCCCGTTGCCGATGGCCTCGTGCAGATCGACCAGGAAGATCGACATGCCGCGCGACTTCTTCTCCACCTGATCGATCGGCGTGGTACGGGCGAGCAGGATCATCAGGTCGGAGTGCTGTACCCGCGAGATCCAGACCTTCTGGCCGTTGACGACGTATTTGTCGCCCTTCTTCACGGCCGTGGTCTTGAGTTTGGTGGTATCGGTGCCGGTGGTCGGTTCGGTCACGCCCATGGCCTGCAGGCGTAGTTCGCCGGCAGCGATCTTGGGCAGGTAATAGCGCTTCTGTTCTTCCGAGCCGTGGCGCAGCAGGGTGAACATGTTGTACATCTGGCCGTGCACGAAGCCGGCGTTGCCACCGCAGTGGTTGACCTCCTCAAGGATCACAGAGGCTTCGGCCAGGCCCAGGCCCGAGCCATCGTATTCCTCGGGGATCATCGCGGCCAGCCAGCCGGCCTCGGTGAGCGCCTTGACGAAGGCCTCGGGAAATTCGCGGCGTTCGTCCACGCCGCGCCAGTAGGCATCGTCGTAGTCGGCACACAGGCCGCGCACGCCGTCGCGGATGGCATCGAGCGATTCGTTGTCGAGCATGGGTACTAGATCTCCGTGAAGGTCAGCTCGGCCTCCTGGGCCGGGCCGTCGTCGTTATGGGCCCACAGGCGGGCAGAGCCGGTGGACTCGATACGTCCGCAGACGTCGAATGGCTTGGGCGCGACCAGGGGTCGCAGGCCGCGGAAAGAGAACGTGTCGACGCGCGCGTTCGGATGCGCGTTGCAGAAGGCGCGGATCAGCAGGGTCGCGACCAGCGGGCCGTGGACGACCAGGCCGGGGTAGCCCTCGGCCTCGGTCACGTACGGCCAGTCGTAGTGGATACGATGCGCGTTGAACGTCACTGCTGAATATCGGAACAGAAACACCGGATCCGGCGTGATCGTCTCGTGCCACTGGCTCTGCGAGACCGCGCGATCCAGCGACAGTTTCGGCGGACTGGGCTCGCGGTAGACGATGTCCTGTTCTTCGTCGATCGCGAGCCGGCCGTCCTGGTGATAACGATGGGCGACGGTCACGAACAGCAGGCTGCCGGTCCGGCCCTGCTTTTCCTTGATCGCGATAATCTCGGACTCGCGCACCGCGGGCGTGTCCACCCGCAGCGGCTCGACGAAGCGCAGACGGCTGCCGGCCCACATACGATTGCGATTGTCGGCCGGCGGCAGGAAACCGCCGCGGGCCGGATGGCCGTCCTCGCCGATGCCTTCGGCGACCACCGGCTCCTGGAAGAACGCCCAGTGCCAGAGCAGCGGCAGGGCCGCGCCGGCCGGTAGCGGGGTTTGCCCGAAAGTGGCCGCGATCCGGTCGACCAGTACCGGGGCGAGCCGGTCTTCGCAGCGGGCGGTGTTGCCGAGCCAGGCGGTCGGGTCCTGTGCGGTCGGGTTGGATGCCATCGCGGTTACCGTCGGTCGATAAACAGATCACGCGCACCTATGGAGGTACGCGCCGGAGAAAGGGCAAAACAGCGGACGTAACGCCGGTTTCCGTTGCCCGTAATATGAACACAGTGTACCGTATACAAAACCGTTGGCAATGGCACGTGCATCCGCATGGCCCGGCGAATCCGGCATTCGGGCCGGAGCGGTGCAGAGCGTTGTTTTGGTACATCTTCGAGGGTCCGATGGCCGCCACGATCTATCGCAATATTCCGGACAGTGCCGGCGAGAACGCCTATCGCGCCGATCCCGGTTTCGCCCAGTTGCTGCGCTTGTATGCGACCGAGGCCGAAGTCGCCCACGTCGAGCCGCGCTTCGACGAACTCGGTGCGCTGGTCGGCGACGAACTCGAGCAGCTCGCCCTGACCGCGGACAAGAACAAGCCGACGCTGGCCGTACGCCATCGCAACGCATCGCCGCGCAACGGCATCGACAAGCATCCGGCCTATATCGAACTCGAGCGGTATGCCTTTTCCCGTTTCGGGCTGGCGGCGATGTCCCACCGGCCGGGCGTGTTCGATTGGCCGGAGAAATGGCCGCCGATCATCAAGTACGGCCTGACCTACCTGTTCGTGCAGGCCGAGTTCGGACTGTGCTGCCCGTTGAGCATGACCGATGCCCTGACGCGCACGCTGGCGAAGTTCGGCGACAGAGCCTTGGTCGAGCGCTTCTTCGACGATCTCACCACCCAGGATTTCGACGCGCTCTGCCAGGGCGCAATGTTCATGACAGAGCAAGATGCCGGCTCGGATGTGGGTCGCATATCGACCGAGGCACGCGAGGAAGACGGCGTCTGGAAGCTGTATGGCGACAAGTGGTTCTGTTCCAACGCCGATGCCGGTCTGGCCATGGTGCTGGCCCGTCCGTCCGGCGGCGGTGACGGCACGCGCGGGTTGACTCTGTTTCTACTGCCGCGTCACAAGGCGGACGGCGAGCTCAACGACTACCGCCTCGTGCGGCTCAAGGACAAGCTTGGCACGCGCTCCATGGCTAGCGGCGAGATCACGCTCGACGGCGCCGAGGCCTATGTCGTGGGTGAGCCCGGCAGCGGCTTCAAGCAGATGACCGACATGATCAACATGTCGCGCCTGTCCAACGGCGTGCGCTCGGCCGGGATGATGCGTCGCTGTGTCAACGAGGCGCTGTTCTTTTCGCGCCATCGCGAGGCGTTCGGGCACAAGCTCGTCGACCTGCCATTGATGTGGCGGACGCTGGTCAAGCTGATGACGCCGGCCGAACAGGGCCGCAGCATGGTGTTTCATACCGCCGACGTGCTCAAGCGAGCCGACGCTGGCGACGAGCGTGCCGCCAAGCTGCTGCGTATTCTGACCCCGCTCATCAAGTTCCGTACCACGCGTGACGCGCGCAAGGTCGCCGGCGACGCCATGGAAGTGCGTGGCGGTTGCGGTTATATCGAAGAGTTCTCCGATGCGCGCGTGCTGCGCGACGCACATCTCGGTTCGATCTGGGAAGGCACCAGCAATATCGTGGCGTTGGACGTTATCCGCTCGATCAAACGTGAGGATACGCTGGCGACACTCATGCCCTATCTGCGGGAATGCCTGGATCAGGCAGCGTTGCCGACGGCCGGGCGTGCGCTGTTCGAAACGGCGCTGAGCCGAGTCGAATCTGCAGTCGCGGCGGTCACGGCGGATTCGCGCGCCACCATCGACACCCGCGCCGTGGCCAGCGCGTTGTACAGCGTGAGCTCGGCGGTGTTCATGGCCTGGGAGGCCCGCCGTATCGGCGACGATTGGCGGCGATTGGCGCTGGCCTATCTCGTGCTCTGTCACCGCGTACTGCCGCGCGATCCGCTCGCAGGCGAATCGGTCGATATCGATCTGCTGCCGCATCTGCTGGCCGAAGCATCGATGACCCTGGAGCAGGCACAGCGTTTCATGCCGGGATAGGCTGAATTGTCAGTACACTGTATACGATTCAAAAATGACGATCGGTCGTCCCGGCCGATCGGTTTTCAACAGGGGTTGCGATGAGCGCAGTGCTGTCCGAATCCAATATCGATGAGCGCCGGATGCTGGCCGACGCGGTCCAGGGTTTTGCGCGCCAGGCGCCGCACGGCGACGGCGTCAGTCGTGCCCGTGCACTGAAAAATGGCGATGGCCATGTCGATACTGCGGCCTGGCAGGCCATGGCCGAATTGGGCTGGCTGGGTATCGCCGTACCGGAGGCCGCCGGCGGGCTGGGCCTCGGGGCCGGAGAGCTGGCCGTGGTGGCTCGCGGGCTGGGTGACGATGCGGCGCCCGAGCCGTTCGTAGCCGCCGTGTTCGCCCAGACGGTGATCGCAGCCTGTGACAACACGAAGCAGGTCGAGGCGCTGCTGGCCCCCAGTGTGGAAGCCGCCTCGACACTCGCGATCGCCTGGCAGCCCGGCGCGGAGACGCTCGATCTTTCTGCCATCGTCGATCGTGTCGTCGACGGGCGGTTGAGCGCCCGCCGGCATCTGGTGCAGCCGGCCGAGGCCGATGTGTTCGTAGTGGCGGTTCGCGATGATGACGGCATTGCCCTTTATCAGGTGCCCCGCAAGATGCCCGGGGTAGCGACGACCGCACGCCGGCAAGTCGACGGTAGCACCATGGTCACGCTCGATCTCGACGGTGTCGAGTTGAGCGATGGCGATCGGCTGGCCGCCGGGCGGTGCGGCGAGCAGGCGTTGCGACGCGGGCTGTGTGTCGCCCGTATCGTGGCCAGTGCCGAACTGCGCGGGCTGGCCGATCGGCTGTTCAGGCTCACCAGCGACTATCTGGCGTCACGCAAGCAGTTCGGCCAGCAGCTGTCGAGTTTCCAGGTACTGCGCCATCGCGCGGTGGATCTGTATATCCAGGGCGAGCTCATGGGGCATGCGCTGGCCCAGGCGGTACGGGCGATCGACCGGGACGTGCCGCTGATCGAGCTCGAGCGGGCCGCCGCGCGCGCGAAATCGCGCTGTTCGGACGCGGCCCTGCGTATCGGCCGCGAAGCGGTCCAGCTGCACGGTGCGATCGGTTATACCGAGGAGGCCGATGTCGGCGTCTATCTGCGCCGTGTCCTGAGCCTGTCTGCCTGGCTTGGCAACGCCACCGCCCAGCGCCGTGAATACGCGCGCCTGTGCCGCGATTGAGGATTCGAACATGACCGACTGGAATGCGCTGTCCGACGATGAATTCCGTGCCGAGGTTCGGCAGTATCTGGAGGCCGAGTATCCGGCCGAGCTGCGCCATATGCCGCGCCGACCGCGTTGGGCCGAGGTGCGCGACTGGTATCTCAAACGCGCGGCGGCGGGCTGGACGGCCACCGGTTGGCCGGTCGAGCACGGCGGCGTCGGACTGTCGCCGGCCAAGCAGCTGATCCATACCGAGGAACAGGAACGCATCGGTGTGGCGCGCGCACCCGATCAGGGCGTGGTCATGGTTGGCCCGCTGCTGATTCGCTACGGTACGCCTGAGCAGCAGCAGAAGTATCTGCCGAAGATCCTCAGCTGGGAGCATATCTGGTGTCAGGGTTACTCCGAGCCGAATTCGGGCTCGGACCTGGCCAGCCTGCGCACCGCCGCGGTCGCCGACGGCGAGGAATACGTGGTCAACGGCCAGAAGACCTGGACCACGTTGGCTCAGGACGCTACGCATATCTTCTTGCTGGCGCGCACCGATCCCGAGGCGCCCAAGAAGCAGCAGGGCATCAGCTTCCTGCTGGTCGATCTGGAGACGCCGGGCATCACCATCCGGCCGATCGAGAACATCGCCGGGCACGAAGAATTCTGCGAAGTCTTTTTCGACGATGTGCGCGTGCCGCGTGACAGCCTGGTCGGCGAGCCCAACGACGGCTGGACCATGGCCAAGGCGCTGCTTGGCTTCGAGCGGCTTTTCCTGGGTAGCCCGAAACAGTCGCGCAACGCGCTGAGCCGGCTCGACGTGTTCGCCCGGGCGCGCGGGTTGCACGACGATCCGGCCTTCTCGGATGCCTATACGCGACTGGCGCTGGATGTGGCCGATCTGTCCGAGGCCTTCGAGGCCTTCGCCGACCAGGTTCGGCGCGGCGAAACGCTCGGCGCGGATATTTCCTGGCTCAAGATCTGGGGCACCGAGACCTTCGGTCGTATCGCCGAACTGGCCGTGCAGGCCGCCGACAGCGAGGCGGCGTTGGTCGACGGCCAGGACGCCGGCGACGACCATGTCGACACCCTCACGCTGTATTTCAACTGTCTGCCGACCACCATCTACGGCGGCTCCAACGAGATCCAGCGCAACATTCTGGCCAAGCAGGTGCTGCGCCTGCCCGGCTGAGCGCCCTAGAGCAAACCATTCGACGACAAGGAGACAGGCATGAGTGAAGCGTCCGAACAGCGGGTGGCGATCGTCACCGGCGCCGGCGGCGGTATCGGCAAGGCGATCGCCCTGGAAATGGCGGCCGACGGCGCAGCCGTGGTAGTCAATGACCTGGGCACCAGCGTGTCGGGCGACGGGACCGACCAGTCGGCCGCCCAGGCAGTGGTCGACGAGATCAAGGCCGCCGGCGGCAACGCCGTGGCCAACACCGACAGCGTGGCCGAATACGCCGGCGCGTCCAATATCATCGCCACGGCCATGGATACCTACGGCCGCGTGGATGCGGTGATCAACAACGCCGGCATCCTGCGCGACCGCATGTTCCACAAGATGGATCCGGACGAATGGAAGGCGGTGATCGACGTGCATCTGCACGGCACCTTCAACGTCTCGCGTGCGGCCGCGCCGATCTTCCGGCAGCAGGAATACGGCGCCTATGTCCATATGACCTCGACCTCGGGGCTGATCGGCAACCGGGGCCAGTCCAATTATTCGGCGGCCAAGCTCGGTATTGCGGCGCTGTCGAAATCGATCGCGCTCGACATGGCGGCCTTCAACGTGCGCTCGAACTGCATCAGCCCGTTCGCCTGGAGCCGCATGATCGGCTCGATCCCCACTGATACGCCCGAGCAGCAGGCGCGTGTCGACAAGCTCAAATCCATGACGCCCGACAAGATTGCGGTGATGGCGACCTATCTGGCCAGCGATCGCGCCGAGGGTGTGTCCGGACAGATCTTCGCCGTCCGCGGCAACGAGATCTTCCTGATGAGCCAGAGCCGGCCGCTGCGCGGCATCCATCGCGGTGAAGGCTGGAACCCGGACAGCATCGCCGCCGAGGCGATCCCCGCGCTCAAGAGCCAGTTCTACGATCTGGAAGTCTCGGGCGAAGTCTTTTCCTGGGACCCGGTCTGAGCGGCAGGCCATACGCACGGCCGGACCGGACGGTCCGGCCGTTGCCCCGATCATCAATACAACCATAGCGGGGCGACACGATCACGCGGCATTGACGGAGGAGTCCATGTCACAAGCCGACGAGCGTGGCGAAACGCTCAGCCAACTGTTGGCCAGCCAGGTCGAGCGGACGCCGGATGCCACGGCGCTCATCGACGCGCACGCGAGCCTGAGTTTTGCCGAGCTGGCCGATCGTGCGGCACGCGTGGCCGCCGGGCTGGCCGCCTGCGGGGTCGGCCCTGGCGACCGGGTCGCGGTCTGGCTGCCCAATCGGTTCGCCTGGGTCGAGCTGGAGTTCGCGCTCGCACGTCTGGGCGCGGTCGCGGTGGCGATCAACACCAAGTTCCGCAAGCACGAGGTCGAGGATATTCTCGAGCGCGCCGCGGCACGGTTGCTGGTGCTGCCGGGCGGCGCCGACGGGGTGGATTATCTCGCGCTGGTCGAGCAGTTCGAGCCCGACCGGCTGCGCACACTGGACACGGTGATCACCGTCGGCGAGCGCACGGCGAGTGGCGAAGTCGCCGGCCGGCCGAGTCTTGCCTATGACGATTTATACCAGCACGCCCCGGCCGACGACGGTGCACGCAGCGATGCGGCGTGCAACGTATTCACGTCGTCCGGTACCACCTCGGCGCCCAAGCTCGTGGTTCATCGCCAGTCGGCGATCACGCATCAGGCGCGGGCGATCGCGTCACGGTTCGGTTTCGTCGCTGCGGCCGACACGGTGGTGCTCGCCATGCTGCCATTCTGCGGGGTGTTTGGATTCAACACGGTCATGGGCGCACTGGCGGCCGGTCGACCGGTGGTTCTGCAGCCGTCGTTCGATACCGACGGGGCCATCGAACTGATCGAGCGTCACCGGGTCACCTATACCTCCGGCTCGGACGAGATGTTCCGCCGTATTCTGGCCGCCGCGCCGGCCGAGCGTATCGCCAGCCTGCGATCGGGCGCGTTCGCCAATTTTAGCGCCGATGCCGCGGCACTGGTGGCCGATGGCCAGGCCCGGGGCATGCAGCTGTTCCAGACCTTCGGCTCGTCCGAGGTCCAGGCGCTGATGAGTCATGCGCCGGCCGGCTCCGGGCCCGCACGCTGGGCGCTGGGTGGCGGCACGCCGAGTTCGGATGCCACCCGGGTGCGGGTGCGCGACACCGAGACCGCAAAGCTGCTGCCCGACGGCGAGGCCGGCGAACTCGAGATCGCCGGACCCAACGTCATGGTCGAGTACATGAACAACCCCGAGGCCACCGCGCGCACGGTGACCGCTGACGGCTATATCCGCACGGGCGATCTGGGTTATATCGAGGGCCCGGACAGCTTCGTCTATCTGGCACGGCTGGGCGATACGCTGCGGCTGGGCGGATTCTTGGTTAATCCGCGCGAGATCGAAGCCTATCTGGAGGCATTCGAGTCGATCGCGCTGGCCCAGGTCGTCGCGGTCGACACCGATCGGGGGCCGCGGCCGGTGGCGTTCGTGATCGCCGCCGGAGATGCCGCCGTGATCGACGAGGCCGCGATCATCGATGCCTGCCAGGCAGACATGGCCAAGTTCAAGGTGCCGATCCGGCTGTTGCGTGTGGATGCGTTTCCGACCACCAGCAGCGCCAACGGCGAGAAGATCCAGAAAACCCGTCTGCGTGAACAGGCCCAGGCGGTCGTCGATGCCATGGAGGATTCGGCATGAATACCACCGTACCTGCGCGCATGACCGCGATCACCATGGCCCGATTCGGCGGGCCCGAGGTGCTCGAGCGCGCCACCGTCGACGTGCCGAGCGTCGGCGAAGACGATGTGCTGATTCGGGTGGCCTATTGCGGGGTCTGTCGGCACGACCTGCTCACCCGGGCCGGCGCATTCCCGCGTATCGATCTGCCGGTGATCCTGGGCCATCAGGTCAGCGGCCATATCGTGGCCATGGGCGCGGCGGTGGCGGATTGTTCGATCGGCGACCGCGTGATGAGCATGATTTATACCGGCTGCGGCGGCTGTCCGGCCTGCGGCGACGGCAACCAGGCGCTGTGTCTGGACGAGCGGCCGCGTTTTCTGGGCGAGGATGTCGACGGCGGCTATGCCGAATACGTCAAGGTGCGCGCGGACACCATCGTGCCGGTGCCGGACGAGGTCAGCCTCAAGGCGGCCTCGGTGGTCATCTGTACCGTTGGCACGGCCTACCATGCGCTGGTGACCCGCGCCGCCATCCAGCCGGGAGAGACGGTGGTACTCACCGGCGCCAGCGGCGGCGTGGGTATTCATGCGCTTCGGCTGGCTCGTCTGCTGGGTGCACGTACGATCGCCATCACCTCCAGCGAGCATCGCCGGGCCGGATTGGTGGCCGCCGGGGCGGACGAGGTCGTGGTCGCGCCCGAGCGCGACTTCGCCCGTCAGGTCAAGGCGCTCACCGGCGGGCGCGGGGCCGATGCGGTGATCGAAATCGTTGGCGCGGCGACGCTTTCGGCCTCCATACACGCGGTGCGCAGCGGCGGGCGCGTGGTGATGCTCGGCAACGTCGAGGGCCTGCCGGCCGAGATTCGGCCGGCGCATTTCATCCTCAAGGAGATCAGCCTGGTCGGCACGAAATCCTGTACGGCCGACGAGGTCGCGCGCGCGCTGGCGTTGATCCGAACCGGCGAACTTGCGGTGGATGTGGGCGAGGCGATTCCCCTGGCCGATGCCGCGAGGCTGCACGAGCGCATGGACGCCAACGCCGCCGAGGGGCGTCTGGTACTCGAAGTGGCCGGCGAAGCGCCGAGCCTGCGACCTAAGTCTTGTTGACCGGGTACTGTATACAAACGTAGCTTGAAGGACAGGGCGCGCTTCCGAACACGGTCGGATCGTCTTGACGAAGGATTCGGCCCGAACCCTTCGATAACAACCTGTGTGCGTACGAGAGGAATCGAACATGAGACAAGACCGACTCGGACGGCTGGGCATCCGCCGGATGCGCGTGGCCGTGCTCACCATCGCGGTGGCTCTGGTCGGCCTGGCCGGGCCGGCCCTGGCCGATGAGCCGACCTACGCGCTGGGCGCGCTGTTTCCGCTGACCGGACCCAACGCGGTCTACGGCAAGCTGTTCAGCGAAGGTGCGGATCTGGCGGTCGAGCATGTCAACGCCAGCGACGCCTTCGATGCCCGGCTGAAGATCGTCTATGCCGACAGCCAGGCGCTGCCCCAGCCCGCCGTCGTGGGCATGAACAAACTCGTCAACGTGGACGATGTGAAGTTCGTGCTGTCGGCATTCTCGGGGGTGAGCCAGGCGATCGCGCCGATCGGCAATCGGGCCCATGTGCTGATGGTCAACGGCGGCGGCGTAAGTCCGGAACTGGCCATCGGCGATTACTTTCTCAACGATATCCCGCTGTCCGACGACGAGGTCAACGCGCTCTGGCCTTATGTCGTCAACGAGATGGGAGCGAAGAAGATCGCCGTGATCCATGTCAACGACCCGTTCGGCAACGGCGTGAACAAGGTCATCAAGAAGCGCTGCGAAGAACTGGGCTGCTCGGTGGTTTCGGATATTTCGGTCGATCCGTCGGCGACGAGTTTCCAGTCGGAGGTGGTCAAGCTTCGCGTGTCGGGCGCGGATGCGATCTATATCGCCTCCTACGGCCAACAGCAGAACGTGATCGCCAAGCAGCTGCGCGATGGCGGCATTCGTACCCAACTGCTCAGCTACTCTGCGTTCGGGATACCGACCACGCAGAAGCTCGGCGCCGCCGACGGCGCCATCTACACGGCCGAACATATCGACTACGACGCCAACGACCGGACGCGTGAATTCTTGACCGACTTCAAGGACAAGTACGGCGAGAAACCCAACTACTACCAGATCAATTACTACAACGCGGTGCTGATCTATGCCCAGCTGATCGATCACCTGCAGGGCCAGGACCGCGAGGTCACCGGCGAGAATCTGAAGGCGGCACTGCACGAGATCGGTACGTTCGAAGTGGTCGGCGGTGACGTGACTTTCCGCGCCGACGGAACCGTGCGCATGCCGATCGAGATCAATCAGATCAAGGGTGGCGAATCGACGGTGCTCAAGACCGTGGAGCTTGCCGACTGATGAGTGCCGGGTCGGTCGCAACGATGACGGACACGCCATGATCGTGTTGCTGCAGCTGTTCATCGAAGGACTGGCCGCGGGCAGTCTGTACGCGCTGGCCGCGGTGGGTTTTGCGCTGATCTATGCCACCACGCGTACCTTCCATTTCGCCCATGGTGCGACCATGCTGCTGGCGGCGTACGGCTTCTACCAGGCGATCGCCGTCTGGCAGTGGCCGGCGGTCCTGGCCATTGGGCTGGCATTGGCGATCGCCGTGGTGTTCGGGGTCGGCGTCGAGCGGCTGGTCTACCAGCCGATGCGGCGCACGGACGCGTCGTTCCTGACTATTTTCGCGGCTTCGTTCGGACTGCTGATCGTGGCCACGAACGTGATCGTGCTGATCTTCGGCAACAGCTTCTATAGCGTCGATTCCACGCTGAGCCAGGGTTTTCTGATCGGGCCGGTGTTCGTCTCGAAGGTCAATCTGCTGGCGATGGCGTCCGCCGTGCTGATGATCGGCGCGCTTGGCTGGTTCATTCGTGCGACCCGGACCGGCGTGATCCTGCGTGCGATGATGGACGATGCGCCTCTGGTCGGCGTATTCGGGCTGGGCGATCGGCGTTACGGCATGATCGCCTTCGGGCTGGGTTCGGCGATGATCGTGCCGGCCGCGATCCTGACCAGCTACAGCTCGGGGTTGACCCCGTCGATGGGCGCGGTGATCACGCTGCTGGCTATCGCCGGGGCGATCGTGGGCGGCATCGGCAATCTCTGGGGCGCGGCATTGGGCGGCCTGCTGCTGGGCATCGCCGAGAATCTGGGCGTCTGGCAGCTGTCGTCGAGTTGGAAGCCCGCCATCACCTTCGGCGTGTTGCTGGTGTTTTTGATGGTCAAGCCCGACGGACTGCTGGGCGCGGCTACGCGCCGGTCATGATCGCCTACCTCTCCAACCTGATGGTGCTGCTGGGTATCGCCGTGATTCTGGCCTCGTCGCTGAACCTGATGGTCGGCTATGCCGGCATCTTCTCGGTGGCGCACGCGGTCTTCTACGGCGTGGGTGCCTATACGGCGGCCAAGGTGGCGCTGGGGATGACCGACTCGTTTCTCATTGCCACCGCCGCGGCGATGCTCGTCACCGGCGCGGTATCGTTCATCCTGGCGGTGCCGGTGCTCAGGGTGCGCGAGGAATATTTCGTGGTCGCCTCGATCGGATTCCAGATCGTGGCGTCGACCATCTTCACCAGCTGGACCGTGGTCACGGGCGGCATGGGCGGGCTGGCCGGCATTCCGCCGGCACGGATACTGGGCTGGCAGCTTGACGGCTCGGTCGACATGATGGTGCTCACCGGCGTATGCGTGGTGCTGGTGGTCGGCCTGATCGCGGCGCTGGTCCATTCGCCTTTCGGGCGCGCGCTCAAGGCCTTCCGCGACGACGAGACCGCGGCGATCGCGCTGGGTAAGGATCCGCTGGTCCTCAGAGTGGCTGCCACCACGCTGTCGGGTGCGCTGGCGGCGGTGGCCGGGTCGATCTATGCGTTCCACGTGTCGTTCGTCAATCCGGAGAGTTTCACGCTCGACTATTCGGTGCTGGTCCTGGCCATGGTGATCATCGGCGGCGCCGGCTCGCTGGCCGGGCCGATCGTCGGCGCGATCTTCATCACCGTATTCCCCGCCCTGCTGAATTTTCTGCACCTGCCCAGCCAGTATGTCGGCCCGCTCGAACAGCTGATCTACGGCGCGGCCATTGTGCTGCTGATGGTGTTCTGGCCGAGCGGTCTGGCCAACGCCTGGCGTTTGCTGGTCCCCGCGCGTCGCGGCGACGTGCCGGCCGGCGGGGAGCGCTAGCCGCCATGTCGGTGCTCGATATACGCGGTCTGCGCAAGGCCTTCGGCGGCAATGTCATCATCCCGGACGTCACGCTCGCCCTGGACGGCGGCCTGATCACGTCGCTGGTGGGCCCGAATGGCGCCGGCAAGACGACCCTGTTCAATCTGATCACGGGCTTTCTTCGCCCGGATGCGGGCAGCGTGCACTACAAGGAACGCGATCTGGTCGGGCTGTCGCCGCAGCGGATCACCCGACTGGGCATGGCGCGCTCGTTCCAGGATCTGAAGCTGTTCAACGACATGACCGTGTTCGAGAACGTGCTGGTCAGCCAGGAGGCGAGCCTGCGCCTGTGGACACGAGCGGCCGCGCGCAAGCACACGCAAGCGGTGCTCGAGCGCGTCGGGCTGGCCGCCAAGGCGAGCACGCGGGCGGCGGATCTGTCCTACGCCGAACGCAAGTTTCTGAATCTGGCGCGCATCATGGCGCTGGATGTCGATCTGTTCCTACTCGACGAGCCGGCCTCCGGGCTGGACGGGCCGTCCCGCACGACCTTTCATGAACTGCTGGCTTCACTCAAGCGCGACGGCCATACCGTGCTGCTGATCGAGCACAACCTGGATATCGTGCGAGAGGTCTCCGATCGCATCGCCTTTCTCAACAAGGGCGAGGTCATGGCCTTCGACACGCCCGAACGGATATTTGCCAACACACAGCTCACCGAGCTGTATTTCGGCACCTCGGGCAAAAAGCAGGCCGCGACATGCTGAGCGTGCGCGATTTTCATGCCGGCTATCCGTCGGTGCCGGTCGTCGCCGGGGCCGATCTTGAGGTCGGACCCGGCGAGATCGTGGCCCTGTTCGGGCACAACGGCGCAGGCAAGTCGACCCTGCTCAAGGGCTTGTTCGGCGTGCTCGGCGCGTGTCGGGGCCGGGTCGAGTTCGACGGTGCGGCGGCCAGCGGGCTGTCCACCCGCGCGCTCACCCGGCGCGGGATGGTGCTCGTGCCGCAGGACCGCGGCGTGTTTCCGAGCCTGACCGTCGAAGAGAATCTCAAGATGGGCTTCTGGGCAAGCGGGGCGAACGAGGCCGCGGAGTACGAACGCCGGTTGCAGCGCGCGCTCGGTTATCTGCCGTTGCTGGATGAACGGCGGCGCGACAAGGCCGGCAATCTGTCGGGTGGTCAGCAGCAGATGGTGAGCATCGGCCGGGCCCTGCTGGCCGGTCCGAAGATGCTGTTGCTCGACGAGCCCTCGACGGGGCTGGCGCCGAATCTGGTCGACGACATCATGGCGCTGGTCCGCCGCCTGCGCGATGAGGAACAGATGAGCGTACTGCTGGTCGAGCAGAATGTCGGCCAGGCATTGGCCGCCTCGGATCGTGTCTATCTGATGAAGGGCGGACGGATCACCCACGAGGCCGATCCCGACGAACTGGCGGCGTCCGAAAACCTGTGGACGCTGTTCTAGCCGCCGTGATGTCAACCGTATACCTGGCCTGTGTTAGCGTTTTGAATTGGTTCAACCAGTGAAACCGACAACCCCATGAGCAGCAAATCCAGTTTCGGGCCGGTCCGAAGACGTTCCATCGAGGACGAGGTCTACATGCGTCTTCGCGAGGCGATCCTGCGCGGCGAGATCGAAGGCGGTGAACGTCTGGTGCACGAAGACCTGGCGAGCCGGTTCGGTACCAGTCGTATCCCGGTACGTGACGCACTCAAGCGGCTGGTCTTCGACGGCCTGGTCGACGCCGACGATCGCGGCGTGTGCCATGTCAGCCATTTCGGTATCGAGGACGTCGAGGAAATCTATGCGCTGCGCGAGATGCTCGAAGCGCATGCGGTAATCAAGGCCACCCCGCAGCTTACCGCAGACGAGCTCGACGAGCTCGACCGGCTCCAGAGCGAGATCGAGGCCGCCGCGGAGGCCGACGACAAGGAGCTCTATGTCCGGCTCAACCAGGAGTTCCATCGCGAGCTCTACGACAGCGCCGACCAGCCTCGGCTGTCACGGCTGATCTACGGCCTCTGGCAGGGCCTGCCGCCACTCACGCCGATGACCATCGAGGATCGGCTCGTTCAGGCCGCCTATGAGCATCGCGACATCCTGAGCGCGCTGCGGGCACGCGACGCCAAGGCGGCGGGTGAGGCCATGCGCGCGCATATCGCGACCGCCGGCCGGGCCCTGCGTGATTATGTGGCCAGCAAGGAAGGGCGGATCCGTTGACCCGGCTGACGCTCGTCGACGGGTAGGCGGGACCTTTTTGTCGCAGGCGCCCCGCGCCGGCGCATCCGTGAATCGAAACCGTGAAATTCAAATGGAGAACATGATGAAGCGATGGTCGGGTCTGATATTGGCGATGGCTGCCGGGGTACTGAGCCAGCCGGTTCTGGCCGCCGATTCGGTGGATCTGCCGGCCACCATGACCTGGTCGTCCTATGATGTCGGTTCGGCCGGCTATGCCGAGGCCTCGGCGATCGCCAACGCCTTCGGCAAGGAATACGGCACGCGTGTACGTATCCAGCCCTCGGGTTCGGCTATCGGCCGTCTGCAGCCGCTGATTTCCGGCCGGGTCGATTACGGCTATCTGGCCACCGAGACGTTCTTTGCCACCGAGGGGCTGTTCGATTTCTCGACCCGTCGCTGGGGCCCACAGGATCTGCGTGTGGTCGCGGGTCGTCCGTCGTCGTTCGGCATGCCCACGGCAGCCGACGCTCATATCGACACCATCGCCGACGTCAAGGGCAAGCGGCTGGCCTATGTGGCCGGCAATCCGTCGATCAACATCAAATGCGATGCGGTGCTGGCCTTTGCCGGGCTGAGCCGCGACGACGTCGACCTGATCATGTTCCCGACCTATGGTGCAGCGATGAGCGCGCTGGCTCAGAACCAGGCCGATGCGACCTGCACGCTGACCACCCCCAGCCAGATGTACGAGCTGGCCGAGTCGCCGCGCGGCATCCACTGGACCGATCTGCCGGCCGACAACGCCGCGGGCTGGAAGCGGCTGCAGCAGATTGCGCCGTTCTTCGCGCCGTTCGAGGAAACCGTCGGTGCCGGCATTTCCAAAGACGACCCGGTCGAGCTGATGGCCTATCGATACCCGATGGTGGTGGTACGCGCCGATCAGAGCGACGAATCGGTCTATGAATACATCAAGGCGCTGGATCAGACCTTCGATCTGTACAAGAACGCCACGGCCTCCATGCCGCGCTGGGACCTGCAAAGGGCCGGGCATGCGCCGGTGGATGCGCCGTTCCATCCCGGTGCGATCCGATATCTCAAGGAAAAAGGCATCTGGAGCGATGCCGATCAGCAATGGAATGATCGGCGTCTGGCCCGGTTGAAGACGTTGAGGGCGGCCTGGAAGAACACCGTAGCCTCCCATGAAGACGCCGACGACGAGGCGTTTGCCCAGGCCTGGGCAAACGCGCGCGAGAAGGCACTCGACGGTTTGGACGATACTCACTAGAGCACCAGGGGCGCCGGCCCATCAGCCGGCAATGACGAAACCACAGGAGGAGAGAAAGACCATGCATAAATTCATCAAGATGGCAGCGACCGCGGCCGTTGCGGCAACGGTCGCCGCACCGGGCGCGTTTGCCGCCGACCTGCCGCGCAGCATGACCTGGTCGTCGTACGACGTCGGCTCGGCCGGCTACGCCGAGGCCTCGGCCATGGCAGACGCCTTCGGCAAGAAATACGACACCCGCATCCGGATTCAGCCGTCCGGCTCGTCGATCGGCCGCCTGCAGCCGCTGCTGCAAAAGCGAGCCGATTACAGTTTCCTGGCCACGGAAACCTATTTCGCCACTGAAGGCATCTTCGATTTCGCCGACCCGCGCTGGGGACCGCAGGATCTGCGTGTGATTGCCGGCCGGCCCTCGTCGTTCGGCATGCCCACGGCAGCCGATGCGAACATCCGCAAGCTGGCCGACGTCAAGGGCAAGCGGGTGGCTTATGTCGCCGGCAACCCGTCGGTCAACGTGAAGTGCGACGCGCTGCTGGCCTTTGCCGGGCTGACCCGCGACGACGTGGATGCCCGCATGTTCCCGACCTATGGCGCGGCGATGAGTTCGCTGGCCCAGGGCCAGTCGGATGCCACCTGCACCACCACCACGCCCAGCCAGATGTACGAGTTGGCCGAATCGCCACGCGGCATCTACTGGGTGCCGCTGCCGGCTTCGGACGAAAAAGGCTGGGAACGGGTACGTGAGGTCGCACCGTTCTTCAAACCCTACAAGGAGACGCTCGGCGCCGGCATCGAGAAGGACAAGCCGGTTCCGCTGATGGCCTATCGCTATCCGGTGCTCACGGTCCGGGCCGATATGTCCGACGAGGCCGTCTACGACTTCACCAAGGCCATGGACGAAACCTACGACATGTACAAGGACGCGACTTCGGTGATGCCGCGCTGGAAGCTGAGTGAGGCGGGCACGCCGCCGATCGATGCGCCGTTCCACCCGGGTGCGATCAAGTACCTGAAGGAAAAGGGTATCTGGACCGACGAGATGCAAAGCTGGAACGACGACCGCCTGGCGCGTCTGAAAGCGCTGCAGAAAGCCTGGAAGAAGACCCAGGACGAGGCGGGCGACAAGACCGGCGATGCCTTCCAGTCGGTATGGGAAAAGAATCGTCAGGCTGCGATCGACAGCCTGTAATCCACCACGTCTGACCCAGGACTCGCGTTCCCCATGATCGATAAAATCCGTGATTCCGCTGCCCAGGCGATCGCCACGATCGCTGACGGAGATACCGTGATGTGCGGTGGTTTCGGCAGTTCGGGCATACCGTTCAATCTTATCGATGCCCTGCTGGATCATGGGGCGCGCGATCTGACCGTGGTAGCCAACAACGCCGGTGTCGCCGACACCGGCGTGGCCAAGCTGCTGCGCGAAAAGCGATTGGCGAAGGTCATTTGTTCGTATCCGCGTTCGCCCGGCTCGATCTGGTTCGAGCGTCGCTTCGAGGAGAAGGCGATCGAACTGGAGTTGGTGCCCCAGGGCACCCTGGCCGAACGTATCCGCGCCGCCGGTGCCGGCATCGGCGGCTTTTTCACGCCGACCGGCTATGGCACCGCCCTGGCCGAAGGCAAACGCACCGAGATCATCGACGGAATCGGCCACGTCTTCGAGACGCCGCTGGCCGCCGATGTCGCCCTGCTCAAGGCTGAACGGGCCGACCGCTGGGGCAATCTCACCTATTACAAGACCGCCCGCAATTTCAACCCGATCATGGCCACGGCCGCGACCACCGTGATCGTGGAAACCAGCCGGGTGGTCGAACTCGGCGAGCTGGATCCGGAGACCGTGATCACCCCCGGCCTGTTCGTCGATCATGTCATCGAACTGGAAACGGTGATCCCATGAATCGACTCACGCCCGTGGAGATGGCTCGGCGCCTGGCGATGGATATCCCCGACGGTGCCATCGTCAATCTGGGCATTGGCATGCCCACCGAAGTGGCCAATCACGTGCCCGCCGATCGCGAGGTCGTCTATCACAGTGAAAACGGCGTGCTGGGCTTCGGCGCGGCACCGGCGCAAGGCGAGGAGGACCCGCAGCTGATCAATGCCAGCAAGCAGCACATCACCATGCAGCCGGGTGGCTCGTTCTTTCACCATGCCGACTCGTTCGCGATGATGCGCGGCGGCCATATCGATATCTCCGTGCTCGGCGCCTACCAGGTGGGTGCCAACGGCGATCTGGCCAACTGGTCGACCGGCAGCGAAACCTACCCGCCGGCCGTGGGCGGGGCGATGGATCTGGTGGTCGGCGCCCGGCAGCTATACGTGATCACCCGCCATACCCTGAAAGACGGCACGCCCAAGATCGTCGAGCGCTGCAGCTATCCGCTGACCGGCGCGGGCGTGGTCAGCCGTATCTATACCGACCTGGCGGTGATCGAGGTCACCGACGCCGGCCTGGCCGTGGTCGAGCTGCTGGCCGGCAACGATTTCGACACCGTACAGAAGGCCACCGGCGCGCCGTTGATCGCGCCGGGCGCCGGAACCGCTCGACAAGCACAAGGATAATCCGCGCATGGCCTGGACGCTGGAAGACGAGATCGCGTGGACGACGCGCAACCCTTTTCGGGTACATCTCGGGGTCGACATCGAACGTGTGAGTCGCGACGGCTCGGGCGACTGCGAGATCTCGCTCGTAGTCAACGACAACCTGGTGCAGGCCTACGGCATGGTCCATGGCGGCATCCACTGCACCCTCATCGATACCGTGCTGGGCACGGCGGTGCGATCGGCCTTCCAGCAGGATATCGGTCCGTTGACCATCGACCTGAACGTCAGTTTCCTACGGCCGTCCGGCAAGGGTCGGATCTATTCGAGCGCGACGATCGTCAAGATGGGCCGCCAGATTGTGGTCGGCGTGGCCGATGTGTTCGATGCCGACCGACGCAGACTGGCCACCGGACGGGGCTCGTTCGCGCTGCGCGAAAGCCCCCGCCATCGGGCGTCCGAACCGGCCTGAAGCCGGGCATTGCCCGGACCCTGTCCTTTCCTACCCTGCAATCTTTTCGAGGAGCCTCATGAGCCGCCAGAACAAGCCCATCCGTTCGGATATCGCCTGGAGCACCAAGGACCGTATCGAGGTCCGTGGCAAGAGCCTGCCGGACGAGATCCTCGGTCATTTCAATCTCGGTGATCTGGCCTATCTGCAGCTGACCGGCAAGACCCCGACCGCGGCCGAATCGAAAGTCTTCAACGCGATCGTCATCACCCTGGTCGAGCACGGCATCACGCCCTCGGCGCTGGCGGCCCGGCTGACCTATGCCGGCGCGCCCGAATCGCTGCAGGCCGCCGTGGCCGCCGGGCTGTGCGGCCTGGGTACGGTGTTCGTCGGCAGCATGGAAGGCGCCTCGAAGATGCTCTATGAGGTCTTGCCGACCGATGCGGCCGATGCGGATCTGGATGCCATCGCCAGACAGACGGTCGCCGACCACCGCGCGGCCAGGAAGATCATTCCGGGGCTGGGCCATCCGCTGCACAAGCCGGTCGACCCGCGTACGCCGCGTCTGTTCGCCATCGCCGAGGAAAACGGATTGTCGGGCCGCTATGTCGAACTCATGCAGAAGATACAGGCCGAAGCCGAAGCGGCCTCGGGCAAGCAGCTGCCGATCAACGCCACCGGTGCGATCGGCGCGATCTGCTGCGAGTTCGGCTTTCCCGGCCATATCGTGCGCGGGTTCGGCGTGATGGCACGGGCCATCGGCCTGGTCGGTCATATTCTCGAAGAGTCCGAGAACCCGATGGGCATCGAGCTATGGCAGCGGGTCGAAGACGAAGCCACGGCCCATATTCGGCCCGAATAGCGCCTGCAGGAGCCATTCATGGACAGTATCGAATTCAGCGTCGCCGAGGGCGTGGCCACAGTCACGCTCAACCGGCCCGAACACAAGAACGCCATCGATCGCAGCATGACCGAAGCCATGGCGTCAGTCGTCGAGCAGGTACGACGTGACGAGGCCATCCGAGCACTGGTCATCGGCGGTGCCGGCGGCGCCTTCTCGGCCGGCGGCGATATCAAGGCCATGCTGGCCGACCGGGACAACCCCGAAGCCCGGCGTGCGCGCATGCGTTTTCATCACGCCTGGCTCAAGCCGTTGATCGAGCTGGACAAGCCGGTCATCGCTGCGGTCGATGGGGCCGCGTTCGGGGCCGGCTTCGGCCTGGCGCTGGCCGCCGACCTGATCGTGGCCAGTGAGCGGGCCAAGTTCTGTATGGCCTTCATGAAAGTCGGCCTGGTTCCCGATTTCGCCGCGCTCTACACCCTGCCACGGGTCGTGGGCCTGGCCCGGGCCAAGGAGATCATGTTCTCGGCCCGGGTCATCGATGCCGCCGAGGCGGTGGCGTTGGGAATCGCCCTGGAAGTGGTCGCGCCCGATGCGCTGGATGCGCGTGCCGCGGCGATCGCGCACAGCCTGGCCGGCGCCTCGTCTGAGGCCTTTGCGTTGACCAAGCGAGCGCTCAACGGCTCCCAGCTCAATGATCTGTCAACCATGCTGGAGATCGAGTACATGGGTCAGGGCGTGGCGTTTTCCACCGACGACCATCATGCCGCGATCGATGCGTTTCTGAACAAGCGCGCCCCGGCATTCCGCTGGCCCGAGGACTGAGCCGGGCCGCGTTTCGGTGGTACGAAAAAATGCCCGGATCGCCGAGCGATCCGGGCAAACACTCAGGCCGCTATCAAGCCGCCTGGGAGGGGCCGCGCGTCCTAGATCAATCGGCCGGGCGGAATACCGGCAGAGCGATATCCTCGGCCATCTCCTCGAAATCGACGACCACGGCCTGACCGATGGCCACCGATTCGATATCGTCGGCGCGCACGTTCGACAGCATGCGTGCGCCTTCTTCCAGGTCGATCAGGGCGACGACATAGGGCACGTACGGCTTGAAGCCGGCGCCGGCCGGGCGTCTGGAGACGGTCCAGGAATGGATGGTGCCGCGACCGCTGAGAGTCTCCCAGGCCAGCGATTCGCTGCCGCAGTGCGGACAGACCGCCCGCGGGTAATAGTGCACCCGGTCGCAGTCGCCGCAGCGAGGCAGTGAAAGCTGGCCCCGGCTGGCAGCGGCCCAGAACGGCGCAGTGGTCGGGTCGGTGATCGGGATCGGGCGGTTGGGTGTGGCGTCCTGACTCATGTCGATGCTCCTTATCGGTTACTCAGCACGCACGTGGCGGTGCTCGACAGGCCGCCGCCGGTGCCGTTGACCAGCGCCGTGGTGGCTTTTTCAAGCTGGCGTTCGCCGGCATCGCCGCGCAATTGGCGAACCGCTTCGAACAACAGGAACATGCCGTACATGCCCGGGTGCGAACACGACAGACCGCCGCCGCTGGTGTTCATGGGAAAAGCGCCGCCGGGGGCAATGCGGCCATTGGCCACGAACTCGCCGCCTTCGCCGGGCTTGCAGAACCCCAGGGCTTCGAGCGTGAGTAGTACGGTGATGGTGAACGAGTCGTAGATCTGGACTACATCGAAATCGTCGTGGCTCACCCCGGCCATCTGCATTGCCGCCGGTCCGCTCTTGGCCGCGGGCGTGGTGGTCAGGTCCGGCATGCTGTTGATCGTCCAGTGCGAGACCGATTCTCCGTAGCCGCGCACATAGACCGCCCGTTTGCGGGCGGCGGCGCCGAGTTTTTCCGGCGTGGTCACCACCACGGCGCCACCGCCGTCGGTGACCAGACAGGCATCGAGCTTGTGCAGCGGGTCGCTGATCATCGCGCTTTCCAGCACGCCGTCTATGGTCAGGTCGTCGCGCTTGGTCGCATCGGGGTTGAGCTGGGCCCAGCGCCGGGCCGCGACGGCGATCTCGGCCAGCTGCTCCGAGGTCGTGCCGTATTCGTGCATGTGCCGGTGGGCGGCCAGCGCATAGCTGCCGATCGGGGTGAGCAGGCCGAAGGGCGAATCGAACTGCATGTTCAGATGCGGCGGCTTGCCTTCGAGATTGCGCCCGGACGCGCTGCGCTGGTCGCTGGCGTAGGTGATCACCGCCACATCGCAGTAGCCCCGCTCGACGGCCATGGCCGCATGGGCCACATGGGCATCGAAGGCCGAGCCGCCGATGTTGGTGCCGTCGACGAAGCGCGGTTTGATGCCCAGATGTTCGACTACCGACAGCGGCATGATCGTGCCGGCACCGGGAATACCCCAAAGCCCGGCGGTCAGCAGGCCATCGACATCGGCCATGGTCAGGCCGGCGTCGGCGACTGCGCGTGTGGCGCACTGGGCCTGGATATCGAGCACGGATACCGGTTCGGCGAACACGCCCTTGTTCAGGCCGGCTTCGGCAATGCCGGCGATTACAACGTCTCGAGTCATGATGGGTCGGTCTCCTGAGTGAGAATGACGGCGTCGGCGGCAGCCACGCCCTGGCCGGCGGTCATCACCATCAGCGGATTGATGTCGATGGAGTGCACCACGTCGGCGTTGGCCGCGGCATATTCGGACAGGCGTACGAGTGTGGCCGCGAGTGCATCGATATCGGCCACCGGTCGTCCGCGGGCGCCGGTCAGCAGGCCGTAGCCACGCAGCCGCTTGAGCATGGCCTTGGCCTGGGTATCGTCGAAGGGCGCGAGCTCGAAGGTCACGTCTTCGAGGATCTCGATGAATACGCCGCCCAGGCCGGCCATCACCATGGGGCCGAAGGTCGGGTCGACGCTCACGCCGACGGCCATCTCAACGCCGCCGCTGAGCATGCGGGCGATCAGTACGCCGTCGATCGCGGCATCCGGGTGATGGCGACGGGCGTTGGCGGTGATGCGTTCGTAGGCGGCCTCGACCGCGGCGGCATCGGCCAGGCTCAGTTCCACACAGCCGGCATCGGATTTGTGCAGGATGTCGGCCGAGGCGATCTTGAGCACCACGGGAAACCCGATCCGCTCGGCCGCGCGCGCGGCCTCGCCAGCACTGGTGGCCTGGGCGGCCGCGACGGTGGTCACGCCGGCCTCGGCCAGTTGCTGCAGGCAGTCGTATTCGCTATAGCGACGGCCGGCTTCCAGCCGTGGCGACGGGCGGTCGCCTGCATGGGGCGCATCGCCGCGCTCCCATGGGCGGGATTCGGCCATACGCTGGCCGAGCTGGGTCAGCGCCGAGGCCGCCTCGACCGCGGAGGTCGGATCCTCGTAGACGAGATAACCGTCGTCCTCGAAGCCGCGGCGCGCCTCGGGCGTGCACAGGGCCGCGATCATCAGCACGGCGTCGGGATAGTCGGCGCGCAGGGCCTGCAGCGGGCCGCGCAGCTTGTCTGCCAGCGCCGGCGCCAACGGCAGCATCGACAGGAAGTTGATCAGCACGTCGTAGTTGCCGTCGCGCAGCATGATGCGCTGAAAATCTGCCGGCATCGCCGGGTCGGCCACCGGCTGTGCAGTGGTGTCGACCGGGTTGCGCGTGGCCGCGGGCGGCCACATCGCGTGCAATTCGTCCTGGGCGGCCTGCGGCATGGGCGCGATGTCCAGGCCCAGCCGTGCGGCCGTATCGGCCATCAGAATGCCGACCCCGCCGGAAACCGTGATCAGCCCGAGCCGATTGCCGCGCGGCAGGGTGGCCTGGGCGGCGGCATGCGCGATATCGATGAATTCGCGGATGCTGCGGGCGCGGAATACCGGATAACGCCGGAACAGTGCATCGTAGGCTTCATCGGCGCCGGCGAGGTTGGCCGTGTGCGACATCGCCGCGGCGGCCCCGACATCCGACTCGCCGCCCTTGAGCACGATCACCGGCTTGCCCGCGGCCTGTACGGCATCCAGGGCCAGCTTCATGCGCTCGCCGTCACGACAGCCTTCCAGATGCATGGCGATGACGTGGGTGTCGGGGTCATCGGCCAGATAGGCCAGACAATCGGCGGCATCCAGGTCGGCTTCATTGCCGGTAGTCACCAGCCGGCTGATGCCCAGACCGCGTTCGCGTGCCAGCGCGAAGCAGTGAGAGCCGAAGGCGCCGCTCTGGGTGACGAAGCCGATCCGACCGGTATGCGGCAAGCCACTCTGAACCGAGCTCGAGAAGGTCGCGATCAGGCCTAGCGAAATATTCATCGCGCCCAGACAGTTTGGCCCCAGCAGGCGCAAACCGTAGCGCTCGGCGATGTCGAGCAGCTGTTGCTGCAGGGCCATGCCCTCGGCGCCGACTTCGGCAAACCCCGCGCTGAAGATCACCGCCGCGCTCACACCGCGTTCGCCGCAGTCGGTCAGCGCATCGGCAACCGCCT
Organism: Salinisphaera sp. T31B1; assembly: GCF_040361275.1. Classification (NCBI taxonomy): domain Bacteria; kingdom Pseudomonadati; phylum Pseudomonadota; class Gammaproteobacteria; order Salinisphaerales; family Salinisphaeraceae; genus Salinisphaera; species Salinisphaera sp. T31B1. Next base: position 811,086 of record NZ_APNH01000001.1, read on the forward strand.
TGGCCGGGACGGCGATGATCGCCAGGTCGGGGCACTCCGGCGTATCGCGGACCGATGCATACGCAGTCAGCCCCTGAACCACGTCGCGGGAGGGATTGATGGGGTAGATCGGCCCGGCATACCCGGACTTTTTCAGGTAATCCACCGGCCGTCCGCCGATCCGGGTGGGCTCGGCCGATGCGCCGATGACCGCCACGGCCCGGGGCTCGAGCAGGGTCTTGACGGCAAGCGGGTCGGGGCGGCGATGGGGCATGACGAATAGCGCAGCAGATTATCGGTCGACTGTATACCGTACTCGAGCGCTGCCCGTAAAGCGCGACACGCCGGGCCGGACCGATCGCACGTCGTCCCGTTATGCCGCCCGACTTGCTGTCGGCGCTGCAACGACACAGTATGGAGGCCGTTACGCGTCCGGTCGAAATCCAGGGAGAGTCGTTTATATGGCCAATCTGAGCCCCGTCGTTCTGATCCTCATTCTCGTTGTCGGCGTCGTCATCGCGCTGGTGATCGGGTATTTCCTAGGCAGCCGGTTCGGCGGCAAGAAATCGGTCGCGATGAAAGAAGCCACTGAGAAACACGACAGCTACCGCAACGACGTGCGTGAGCATTTCGAGCAGACCTCGGCGATCATGTCGCGCATGGTCGACGACTATCGCGACATGTACGAGCACCTGTCCGATGGCGCCGAAAAACTTGCCGACATGCATCCGGAAAAGCTCGTCACGCCCCCGCCGGCACCGGAGGCGATCACCCGCGAGGCGAACGCCGATCGCCACGATGAAACGCGCGCCGAGCCCGCCGCGCCGCCCGTGCGGAATGCGGCGGCCGCAGAGACAGAGCATACGGACACGGCCGCGGCGCCCAATCGCGATGCCGTGATGAACAGCGACTCGTCGAACGATCGGCCATGGAATAAGGAAAAGGGCGGCAAGAAATACGGTCTCGAGTGATCGGGTCGGCACGCGCAACCTCGGGTTGCGCGTGTTCCGGAATGCTGTTTTGATTCCAGCCGGCCGCGAGCCGGCTTTTTCATGGCCGGCCTATACGAGCCAACCAGACGACAACCCGGGAGAATCGCAGTGGCGCAGGCGTTCACGCATTACGGCAATCATCAGTTGAGCATCTACGCGCAGGGCCTGAAGGGGCAGCTGCCGACGTTGCCGCTGCGCTACGACGATCTGGAGCGGCGCGCGCGGGAATGCCTGTCTCCCGAGGCCTACTGGTATGTCGCCGGCGGCGCGGGTGAGGATTCGATGCGGGCCAATCGCAGCGCGTTCGATCGCTACCGATTGCTGCCGCGGATGCTGACCGATATCAGCGAGCGTGACCTCGGGCGGACCGTGCTCGGCAAGCGTCAGGCCACCCCGTTGATGATTGCACCGCTGGGCGTACAGGAGATCATCCACGACGAGGCGGAACTGGCGGTCGCGCGGGCTGCTGCAGAGGTGGATATACCCATGATTCTGTCGACCGTGTCGTCGTATCCGCTGGAAGACGTGCACCAGGCCCTGGGCGCAACCTCGGGCTGGTATCAGCTGTACTGGCCCAACGACGATGCGCTGGCGACCAGTCTGGTTCAGCGGGCCGAGGCGGCCGGCTACGAGGCGATCGTGGTCACTCTCGATACCAAGATGCTGGCGTGGCGCGAGCGCGATCTCGACGGTGCCTATCTACCGTTTCTGCAGGGCAAGGGGTTGGCCAACTACACCTCGGACCCGGTGTTCCGGGCCGGGTTGGATCAGGCCCCTGAAGACGACCTGCGGGCCACGGTCAAACACTGGTCGAACGTGTTCGCCGCACCCGCGCGCACCTGGAACGATCTGGCCAGGCTGCGCGAGGCCACGAACCTGCCGATCGTGCTCAAGGGCGTGCTGCATCCCGACGATGCGATTCGGGCGCGTGATGCCGGCATGGCGGGCGTGATCGTATCCAACCATGGCGGTCGCCAAGTCGATGGCAGCATTGCCGCGATCGATGCGCTGGCCGGGGTGGTCGATGCCGTGGGTAGCCGGATGGACGTTCTGTTCGACAGCGGTATCCGGCACGGTTCGGATGTTCTCAAGGCCGTGGCGCTGGGCGCGGATGCGGTGCTGGTCGGCCGGCCGTTCGCCTGGGGTCTGGCCTGTGCGGGCCAGGCCGGTGTGGCAGAAGTCTTGCGGCGCCTGCTTGCCGATACCGACCTGTCGATGGCGCTTTGCGGTGTGGCCCGTCTCGACGACATGACGCGCGCATCGCTGGCAGGCTAAGCCGTGCGTGAACTGCGAACCGGGCGCGTCGGTCTTTAAAGCCGGCCCAGGTGCGTGCCGCCGTCCAGCAGCAGGGTCTCGCCGGTAGTCAGCGGCGCCCCGGTGGCAAAATAGACGATCGCCTCGGCCACATCCTCGGCGCTGCACACCCGTCCCAGAGGGGTGGTGGCCTCCAGATGCTCGACCATTGCCTGGTAGCGCGATTCGCCCATGCCCTGGGCCAGCCATTCGCCGCGGACGAAGCCCGGGCACACTGCGTTCACCCGTAGCGCCGGGCCCAGTGCGCGCGCCAGCGAACGCGTCATGGTGATCAGTGCGCCCTTGGAGGCGGCATAGGCAATCGAGCTGCCAAAGCCGCGGACGCCGGCGATCGACGCGACGTTGACCACGCTGCCGGTATTTGCGCGCTGCATCGCCGGAGCGACCGCGCGAACCATCTGATAGGCGCCGACCGTGTTCACGGCATAGATATCGTGGAAATCGGCCGCACTCAGGCCTTCCAGATCGTCGTGTGCACAAAACCGTGTGGTGCCGGCATTGTTGACCAGCGCATCGATTCGCCCCCATTCGCTTTCGGCCGCCTCGGCCAGCCGGCGACAATCGGCGTCTTCGGCCACGTTGGCCTGAACCACGAGCGCATCGACACCGTGGTTTCGACAGTCCAAGGCTACGCGCTCGGCGGCCTCGGCGCTGCGGGCGTAGTTGATCACGACATGCCAGCCGCGCTGGGCGAACAGTCGGGCAGTGGCGGCGCCGATACCGGACGACGAGCCGGTCACCAGCGCGACGGGGCGAGCCGTGTTCATGCGGTCATCTCCATCGGCGGGGCAGGGCAACGAATGTATTGCATCAGATACGTGCAATCGCCGCCTGGACGTTCTGTACCAGATATTTCAGCCTGGGCGCGACCTCGTTTTCCAACCGCTCGGCAGGCAGAAGGAATGCCGGCGCGCCCACATTGAAAGCGAATATATCGCCGTTGGTGGTCTCGATCAGCGGTACGCCGACGGCGTTCACCTCGCGTTCCCAGTCGCCCACGGATGTGACATAGCCATGGGTGGCGTACTGCTCGCAGCCGCGTTCGATGCCCTCGCGCACCGATGGCCACTGTTCCGGGCCGAGACGCTTTTCCAGATGGGTCATCAGATAGCCGCGCTCGATTTCGGGCAGGGCGGCAAGGAAGGCCCGGCCCATGGCCGTGGTGGCCAGCGGAATCCGGGAGCCGACGTCGAGTCGGAGGGTGACTTCGCTGCTTGCGCGACGGTGATCGAGGTACATCATCGACAGCTTTTCACGCGCGCCCAGCGCAACCGATGCATTGACCTGTTCGGCCAGTTCCTGCATGTAGGGTCGCGCGATCTGACGGATGCCGAAATTGGCCAGCGTGGCATAGCCGAGTGCGAGCACGCCCATACCGAGCTGATAGCGCTCAAGATCCTTGTTGTAGGACAGATAGCCTAGCTTGGTCAGGGTATAGGTCAGACGGGTGACGGTCGGTTTGGGCAGCCCGGTGCGACGGGCGATCTCCTGATTGCCCAACAGGTTCTCGCGTGGCTCGAATGCTCGCAGTACGTCCAGCCCGCGCGCTAGGGCGGTGACGAATTTACGGTCTTTTTCTCCGTTGGAGGGCTCGTCGGGGTGTTCTCTCATTTTGTTCTGCCAGGCGAAATTATCGTATAACCCTGGCAAACATAGTGCCCGTCGAAGAATTTCTGTCAACCGGTGACGGGCGCGAGCCGCATACGGCCCCGAGGGTTCGCAAGGCGGAAGAGTACGCCCGCGGGCATGCGTATTCAGGCGTCCAGACGTCGCTGGGCCGTGCGCTGGATGGTCTCAACCATGGAATACAGGCCATTGCGGCGATTCATGGTGATGTGCTGCTCGAGATTCAGGTCCGCAAAGATCTGATTGATATCGATATCGGCGATCTGCTCGGGGGTTTTGTCCGAGTAGATCATCAGCAGCACGCCGATCAGCCCGCGTACGATATGGGCATCGGAATCGCCGCGGAAATGCAGCGTCTGGTCGGCCCCGTCGTCATCGGCCACGAGCCAGACCTGGCTCATGCAGCCGCGTACACGGGTCGCTTCGTTGCGCTCGTCATCCTCGAGCGGCTCGAGCTTGCGGCCCAGATCGATGATGTAGCGATAGCGCTCCTCCCAATCGGGGAGCATGTCGAAGGTGGTCTTGAGTTGCTCGATCCGTGTGTCCATTGAATCCGGGCGCGCGCCGTTGCAAGTGTTGCATCAACGGTTGGGTCTGGCCGTCCTACAGTCAAGCCGTAGGCTCGGCCGGATCGTCTAGTGGGCTGTCTTCAGACCGCGGTCAGGCGCCATGTTGTGCTTGGTCAGCCCCTGGTTGATGGCCAGCCGCACCAGATCGGCGATGCTGTCGGCGGCCAGTTTATGTTTGATGCGCACCACATAGTTGGAAACCGATTTGTGGCTCAGCGAAAGGGTCTGGGCGATCTGCGGGTTGCTATGCCCGTCGACCAGCAGCTGGAAGACCTCGAATTCGCGTGCCGATAAGGCCTTCACCGGGTTGTCGTGGATCGAAAGCTCGCTGAGCGCGATCGCCTGGGCGATGTCCTGGCTGAGATAGATCGACCCCTTGAGTACCTTCTCGATACCTTCGAGCAGACTCTCCGGCGGGCTGGTCTTGGTGATGTAGCCCATCGCACCGGCCTTGAGTGCGCGCGTGGCATAGGTGGGCTCGTCGTGCATGGTGAACACGATGATCGCGGTGCGGCTGTCGTGGGCATGCACGCGGCGGATGATTTCAAGGCCGCCCATATTGTCCATCGACAGGTCCAGCATCATCACCTGTGGTGACTCGGCCAGAAACAGCCGCCACGCGTCTTCGCCCGAAGCGGCTTCGTGAGTGACCTGATAGTCGGCGTGCACGAGCAGTTCCCGGCAGCCGCGCCGCACGATTTCATGGTCATCCACCAGCAGTATCGATGCCTTCATGATTCGGTCTTGTCGTCCTGAGTCGGCTGGCCGTGCCGGCCATGCTAGCCAACTTCTTGTCGGGATATTCTCCTTAATTGATGTTGTCGACCGCGCTTGGCAGGCACTGTGTCGGCGCCCGGCGGTGATTCCCCAGGCGATGTCGATCCCAGCGGCCTGACCTTGCAACCCGCCGAGCCCTCGACGTTTTTTCGCTTTGCACAACACACAGCCAGCCTGTCACCGCTGCTGCACGCGGGAATATGTCCCGGGCGTGTGAGGACAAAACGCGGTGCGATTGGGGATTTGATTTAAACAAATCGAGGTTTTTTGTCCGTATCCGTGCGCCAGGCGTTGTTTTATACCTAGTAGACCGTCGTCCGTGTCGCTCGCGAGACGAAAAGAATTACGACATAACAACAAGCGCAAAGAGGAGATCACCACATGGCACGATCAAGGCGTATGCCGATGCGTCGGGGCTGTTTTGCCCTGGCCGCCGTATCAGTCTGTGTCGCGGCCGGTCCGGCTGCGGCTCAGCAGTCCCAGGCCGACAAGCTGGACGAGCTGTCGAAGAACGAACAGAACTGGGTGATGCAGTGCAAGAATTACGACTGCAACCATTTCAGTGAATCTACGCAGATCAATACTGACAACGTCAAGAAACTGAGCCCGGCGTGGTCGTTCTCTACCGGCGTGCTCAATGGCCACGAGGGTGCGCCCATCGTGGTCGACGGCATGATGTATATCAACGGCCCGTTCCCGAACAACGTGTTTGCGCTCGATCTGGACGACCCCAATCGGATCGTCTGGCAATACAAGCCCAAGCAGGATCCGGCGGCGCGTTCGGTGGCATGTTGCGATGTCGTCAATCGTGGCCTGGCTTATTACCCGGGCGACGGCGACACACCGGCCCTGGTGATCGAGACGCTGCTCGACGGGCATCTGCTGGCGCTCGATGCCGAGACGGGCGAACAGTACTGGAAACTGGAAGTCATGGACCCGTCCGTGGGTCAGACGCTCACCCAGTCGCCGTACGTGGTCAAGGACAAGGTCATCGTGGGTTCGTCAGGGGCCGAGCTGGGCGTGCGCGGTGTGGTCACCGCCTTCAACGTCAAGACCGGCGAGCAGGAATGGCGTGCCTATGCCACCGGCCCGGACGAGGACCTGCTGCTGGCCGACGACTTCAATATAAACAATCCGCAGTATGGCCAGCAGGGCCTGGGTACCAAGACCTGGGAAGGCGAGGCCTGGAAGATCGGCGGCGGCACCAACTGGGGCTGGTACGCCTATGACCCGGAAGAGGAGCTGTTCTATTACGGTTCCGGCAACCCGGCGCCGTGGAACGAAACCATGCGTCCGGGCGACAACAAGTGGACGATGACCATCTTCGGCCGCGACCTGGAGACCGGCAAGGCCAAGTTCGGTTATCAGAAGACCCCGCACGACGAATGGGACTATGCCGGCGTCAACGTGATGATGCTCTCCGAGCAGGAGATTGACGGCAAGAAACGCAAACTGCTCACCCATCCGGATCGCAACGGCATCCTCTACAGCCTCGACCGGACCAACGGCGACCTGGTGCGGGCCGACAAGATGGACGACACCGTCAACTGGGTGAAGCACGTCGATATGGAGTCCGGTCAGCCGGTACGTGATCCGGAATACGGGACCCGGATGGATCACCGATCCAAGGATATCTGTCCTTCGGCCATGGGGTATCACAACCAGGGCGTGGATTCGTACGATCCGAATCAGCAGCTGTTCTTCATCGGCATGAACCATCTGTGCATGGATTGGGAACCCTACATGCTGCCTTACCGTGCCGGTCAGTTCTTTGTCGGGGCCAACGTCTGGACCTATCCCGGGCCGAAGGGCAACCGCGAAGAAGGCACCGGTTCGGGTCAGATCAAGGCCTACGATGCCAAGACCGGCGAGTTCAGGTGGGAAAAGATGGAGCGCTTCGCGGTCTGGGGCGGTACCACCGCCACGGCCGGCAATCTGGTCTTCTACGGCACGCTGGACGGGTTCATCAAGGCGCGCGACTCGCGTAACGGCGACCTGCTGTGGAAGTTCAAGCTGCCTTCCGGCGTCATCGGTCATCCGATCACCTACATGCACGACGGTACCCAGTATGTGGGCATCAATTACGGCGTCGGCGGCTGGCCGGGTGTGGGGCTGGTGTTCGACCTGAACGACCCGTCGGCCGGGCTGGGTGCGGTCGGCGCCTTCAAGGAGTTGGCCAATCACACCCAGATGGGCGGTGGCTTCATCGCCTTCTCGCTCGAAGGGGAGAGCCCCTATACGAAGGACATTCAGACCGGTGAGTACCAGGCGAGCAACTGATTGACGTCAAGGCGCGGTGGCCGACGGGCGCGTGCGCCCGTCGGCACCTATTTCTCATCGATCGGAGTGTTCGAGCATGACAGTTAAAGGCAAGACGTTCGCTCTGGCCCTCGCGGCGGCGACCGGCGTGCTCGCCGGCCCGACACAGGCCCAGGCAGCCGAGCCGCTACGTATCTGCGCCGCACAGGATGAACTGCCCTTTTCGGCCCGCAGCGGCAGCGGCTTCGAGAACCGCATCGCGCGTATCGTGGCCGAGGGCATGGGTCGCCAACCCGAATTCGTCTGGGTCGACGAACCGGGCATCTATCTGGTGCCCGACTATCTCAATAAGGACAAGTGCGATGTGATCACCGGCGTCGACGCCGGCGATCCGCGCGTGGCCACCACCGAAGCGTATTACCGCTCCAGCTATGTCTTTATCTATCCGCAGGACGGACCCGTGAAGGTCACCGACTGGGACAGCCCGGACCTGGCCCGGATGACCCGCTTCGCGGTTTCGCCCTACAGCCCGGTGGAGCCGAAGCTGCGCGATATGAACAAATGGGACGACAACCTCAACTACATGTATTCGCTGATCGGATTCAAGTCGCGGCGTAACGAATACGTGCGCTACGACCCAGAGAAGATGATTTCGGAAGTCGTCGACGGGCACGCCGATATCGCCATCCTGTGGGGGCCGGAAGCGGCACGCTATGTCGAGGTGGCCGATCAACCGCTGGCCATGAAGGTCGTGCCGGACACCCATACGCGGCGCGAACAACGGCTGGAGTTTAGCTATGCCCAGGCCATGGCCGTTCGCAGCGAGGATACCGAGCTGCGCGATGCCCTCGACAAGGCCCTGAAAGCCAAGCATGGCGAGATTCAGGCCGTGCTGGCCGAGGAAGGCTTCCCTCTGCTGGATGTAAACACATCAAGCCCGTCGTCCGGCGATCAAACCGACACCAAGGGAGCGTCGTCCTGATGAACAACGGCCTACACCGAGCTGCGGCTGCCGCCGTATGGATGCTTTCGGGCATCGCCCTGTGCGCCGGCGCTGCTGAAACATTTCGCAACACCGTGGACGGCCAGGTACTGGATCTGTCGAAGGCCGAGGTGGGCGACAACCCGGACGCAGTCGAGCAATTCGAAAAGACCGGCAGGAACCCGCTCAATGGCAACGCGCAGGCCATTCAGAAAGGCAAGGACGAATTCCTGGTTGCCTGCGCCGGCTGTCACGGTCATCACGCCAAGGGCAAGATCGGGCCCTCGCTGGTCGACGATTACTGGACATACGAGACCAACGAGACCGATGCCGGGCTGTTCTCCACCATCTACGGCGGCGCCCGTGCCCAGATGGGGCCGCACTACATGTCCATGACCAAGACCCAGATGCTGGAGTCGATGGCCTATATCCGCGATATCTATGAAGGCAAAGCCTCCAAGGCGAAATGGCTGACGCTGGAACAGAAGAAGGCGCTGCTGGAAAAACGGCGGACCGGCAAGGCCGATCGCGATGACGAGTAGACGAATCGCCGGGCATCCGCCCGGCAGGAATAAAAACAACGCCAAGGCGAAATGAGGAGAGACATCATGCGTAATCATCATCTGCTTATCAGCGCGTCACTGATCGCGGCCGGGGGGCTGTTTGCCACCGGAAGCGCCGTGGCCTACGACGGCACCAACTGCAGCGAGCCCGGGGTTTGCTGGGAGCCAAAGCCGGGCTATCCGGACAAGATCGAGGGCAGCAAATACGATCCCAAGCACAGCCAGAGCGAGCTCAACAAGCAGCAGGAGTCCATCCAGGCGATGGAGAAACGCAACGCCATGCGCGTAGAGCATTTCAAGAAAACCGGTGAGTGGGTCAACGACACCGATGAGCTGGAACTCCAGCAGTCGATGAAGGACGACGAGCAGAGCTGACGCTTGCACCTGCGCCCGGGCTGCGGCTTCGAGGTATCGGCCTCGAGGCCGCAGTGACTCACACCCGGCGTTGTCCACGCGTCGCCGGCCATGGGAATGCCATCCATGCATGGGGATAACCAGCTCGCCGACTGGCGCTCACGCGCGATCCGGCTGGCCGACCAGATCAACGCCGTCGTGGTCGGCCAGCGGCAAGCCGTCCACCGTCTGCTCATTGCCGTGTTTGCGCGCGGCCATGTCCTGCTCGAAGGTGATGTGGGCGTCGGCAAGACCACGCTGCTGCGGGCAATGGCGCGGGGGCTCGGCGGCGGGTATGAACGTCTGGAGGGCACGGTGGATCTCATGCCATCGGATCTGGCCTATCACACCTTCATAGACGACAACGGCCGGCCCCGCGTGGAGCCCGGCCCGGTACTGCGGCACGGCCAGGCGCTGGCCACATTCTTTTTCAACGAGATCAACCGGGCACGGCCGCAGGTCCACTCGTTGCTGTTGCGCCTGATGGCCGAGCGCTCGATGCACGCATTCAATCGGGAATACCGGTTTCCGCATCTGCTGGTATTCGCCGACCGCAACCGGGTCGAGCGCGAGGAGACCTTTGAGCTACCCGCCGCGGCCCGCGACCGATTCTTCATGGAAATCGGTATCACCGCGCCCGAGACTCGCGATGCCCAACGCGCCCTGATGTTCGATACGCGTTTTCATGACGCCGATGCACTGATTGCCGGTATCGAACCGGGGCTGGTCGACTACACGGCTCTGAACGCGTTCGCACAGACGCTGCAGGAGGCGGTGACGGTCAGCGAGACGCTCCAGGACTACGCACTAGATCTCTGGAACGCCGTACGCGAGCCGGCCGGACACGGTATCGAGCTCGAGGGAGTTGATACCGAGGCGCTCATCGCCGGCGGTGGCAGCCCTCGCGGCATGAGCATGATGATTCGGGCTGCGCGCGTGAATGCCTGGCTGGCCGACCGCGAAATGGTGGTGCCCGAGGATATCCGTGCCGTCTTCCTGGCGACCACCGCGCATCGCATTTTCTTCAATCCGGTGTACGAGATCCGTCGCGACGAGATCGTCGGCCGTCTGCTCGGCGCGGCGCTGGAGCGCGTGGCCGCCCCGTGAGTCAGACGCCCCCGGACGCGGCCGAGTTCGTCTACCGCGTGCGGTGGGCGGCCCGCGGCATACGCCCGGGAGCGCACACCAGCCGGCATGCCGGTATGGGGCAACTGTTTTCCGGCTATGCCTCGCTGCTGGATTACCCGGACCCGCGTCGACTCGATGTCCGCGCCAGCGTACGTGACCCCTTCGGCATGCTCTATACACGAGTCTATCGGCAGCGTACGGCGATCAGCCTCATCGTGATCGCGGATCTGTCTTCCTCGATGCGCTTCGGCGCCAAGCAGCGCTATATCGCCGATTGCGTAGCCTGTGCGGCTCGCTCGGCGCATGCCTGCGGCGACGCGTTCGGCTTCATCGGCATCGGCGAGTCGTCGTCCGGTCGCCCGGGCCGGCCGCGTCATCAAGCAACGTATCTGGCGCCGAGCTTTCGTCCCGGGGCGGCACAGACGCTGGCACGCCAGCTGGCCGAGCCCCTGCCGCCGGGTCGCACCGTCGACGATATCGAGGCCATGGCGGTTCGACTGCCCACGCGCCGGGCGCTGGTGCTTCTACTGTCGGATTTCCATTGGCAGCCGCCCAGGCTGGAGCGGATGCTGGCGCTGCTGTCGCGCCACGATGTGGTGCCCGTCGTCCTATGGGATCCGCGCGAACACGCGTCGCTGCCCCGGACTGGCCTGCTGAGCCTGTTCGACCCGGAGACCGGCCGTCGCCGCATGCTTTTCATGCGTCGCGCACTGGCCGAACGCTGGCGCGATGCCTATGCCGAGCGGCGTGCCCATCTGGTGCGCTGTTTCCACCGCAGCGGGCGGCCGCCGCTGTTCGCCGGCGAGCGCTTCAGGCCGGGCGCGTTCACCGATTATTTCTTGCGTAGCGCATGATCAGGCGCCCACGACCGCCGGCATCGGTACTGCGCCACACGCTCGTGCTGTGGGCGCTCGCGTTCGCCGCAGTGGCGCAGCCGCCGGCCATCGGTCTGTCGATCGACGAACCGCGTGCCTACGGCCATGTTGTCGGCGACCGAATCGAGCGCGCGCTACGCCTGCGACTGCCGGACGGTTACCGGCTGGAGCGCAGCTCATTGCCGGTGGCGGGCGAGCAATCGTACTGGCTCGAACTCGTGGCCGCGGAGGTGCAGGCCGAGCCGGCTACCGGCGGCGTGGTGGTGGTCGTCCTCGACTACCAGTTGTTCTATGCGCCGTTGCAGACATCACGGCGGGCGTTGCCCGCCCTGGAGATCGCAGCGGTCAATGCCGCCGGTGAGCGGTTGGTGACCCCGGTGCCGGCGTTCGGTTTTACCATGTCGCCGATCCTTGAGCTGGACCCCGACGCCGAGTTCGGCAACCCGGACAACGACCTGCTGCTCGCCGACGAACGCCCGTCGTCGCAGGCGGTGAACGGCCCCCGTCGGATGACGCTCGGTGCGCTGGGGATTGCCTTGCTCGCGGGTTTGAGCTGGGCCTGGACAGCCGGATGGCTGCCGGGGCCGGCCCGCGGCCCGTTTGCCCGGGCCGCGACGCGGCTGCGGCAGCTGCGGCGCAGGCCAGCGATGTCGGATACCACCGCTACGGCGCTGCGGACGGTGCATCGCGCGTTCGACGAAACCGCGCACCGGGCCGTGTTCGCCGATGATCTCGACGCTTTCATCGCCGCCCATCCGAGCTTCGCCGATCTGGCAGACGATATCGCCAGTTTCTTCGATTTCTCGCGCCGCTATTTTTTCTCGGCGTCGGCGTGCGTCGATCGCGACAGCCAGGCGATGGTCGCGCGTCTGGAACGTCTGGTCAGACGTTGCCGACGACGGGAGCGCGGCACATGAGCCTCGTCTTCGATCACCCGGCCGTACTGGCCGCGCTGTGGCTGGCGCTGCTGCCTTGGTGGCGGCTGCCGTTGGCCACCAGCGAGCCGGCCGCACTGGTCATGCTGCCCGCAGATCGGCTGTCGGTCGTGCTCGATCTGGCGTTGCGGGCGGCTGCCTCTCTGGCGATCGCTGCGCTGGTGTTCGGTCTGGCCCGGCCCTTTCTCGGCGCTCAGACGATCGAGAAGGTCGCCCGCGGCGCCCATCTCGTGCTGACGCTGGATCGCAGTCTGAGCATGGACCAGACTTTCGCCGGGCGTAATCCGCAAGGCGGCGAGGAATCCAAGAGCGAAACCGCGCGCCGATTGCTCACCGAATTCATCGGCGAGCGTGAACACGACCTGTTCGGCGTGGTCTCGTTCAGCACCCGGCCCATGGCCGTGGTGCCGTTGTCGGACGATCGCGTGGCCGCGCGCGCCGCGGTGGATGCCGCAGCCACGCCGGGGCTGGCGTTCACCAATGTGGCCGAGGGGCTGTTCATGGCGCTGTCGTACTTCCGCGATCGCCGCGCCAGTGCCTCGCGGGCCATCGTGCTGATCTCGGACGGAGCCGCCGAGATCGATTTTCGCAGCGCCGAACGACTGCGAGCCCGCTTTGCCGAATACGATGCCTCGCTGTACTGGATCTTCCTGCGCACCGCGGGTAGCCCGGGCCTGTTCGAAAAGCCTGACGACGCGCGCAACGACAACGCCAAGGCGATGCCGGAGCGCTACCTGCATCTGTTTTTCAATACGCTGCAGGTGCCCTACACCCCCTATGAGGCCGACAACCCGGCGGCGCTCGCCCAGGCGATCGCCGATATCGATCGTCTGGAGACCCGGCCACTGGTCTACGCGCAACGGATCCCGCGCCGTGATCTGAGTGGCTGGGCCTATGCGATTGCCCTCGTGCTGTTGCTGGTCGGCCTGTTAGCCAAGATCGTCGAACGGCGGGTGATCGCATGAGCCGCGCGCGTCCGGTGCGCTGGCTCTGTCTGGCCGTTGCAGTCTCCGCGATCGCGGTCGCTGTATGGCAGGGCGTGGTGTGGTTCGATCATGGGCGCGACAACCGGCTGATCCGCGCGGCGCTGACGCATCAGGCCGTCGAGATCGGTCCGGACGAGTCGCTGGCGGTGCTGTTCGCACAAGGCTATGGCGAGACGCGACTGGATCGTTTCCGGCAGGCCGGCGCGGCGTATCAGACAGTCTGGATACGCACCGACGGCGGGCGCCACGACGACCCCGAAGGATGGGCGGCCCGCAGTCGCTACAACCTCGGCAATCTCTATGCCCGGCGTGCGGTGGCCGCTGCCGAGACCTTCGATGTGGACGGCGCACGTACCTTGGCGGAGCTGGCCAAGCAGGCCTATCGCGATGCGCTGCGAGCCTGGCCCGACTATTGGCAGGCCAAGCACAATTTCGAGGCCGCTCAGCGTCTGGTACGCGACCTGCCGCAGCACGAGGGCGAGCCTGAAGAAGGTGAAAAGCCGGCCGAGGATGTCTGGTCGCAGATGCCGGGCTTCCCGCGGGGGCTGCCATGATCGAGCGCGGCTGTCTGGGTGATCCGCGGCTGTGGGCGATGGTGCTTGCGGTGCTGTTGTTGCTGTCGAGCTTCGTGGCGCCCCGCTGGCCGCTGCGCCAGCCGGTCTACAGCACGCTGTTCGTGATCGACATCACGCGCAGCATGAACGTCGCCGACTACCGCGCGGCCGGCGAGCCGGTCACGCGCCTGGCGCGCGCCAAGGCCGCCGTCGCCGGTGCGATTGCACGGCTGCCGTGTGGCTCGAACGCGGGTCTGGCGCTGTTCACCGAGCGCACGGTCAACATCACGCTGATGCCGATCGAGGTTTGTGCGCACTTCAACAGTCTGCAGGCCAGTCTCGAACTGATCGACTGGCGTATGGCCTGGGCGGCAGACAGCAACGTCAACCGTGCGCTGGTCGATGGCATGGCCAAGCTGCGGACGCTGCGCGGCGCGTACGGCATCGACGACACCACGAGCCTGGTTTTTCTCACCGACGGCCAAGAGGCGCCGCCCGTCAATCCGCGCTACGAGCCCGACCCCGCCTTGCTGGTGCCGGGCAAGAAAGAAGGCGAACCCGGGGCACCACCGGCAGACAGTGCGCCCCTGTACGGTCTGATCGTGGGTGTGGGCGGCTACACACCGGTGCCGATACCCAAATACAGCCCGGAAGGCGAGCGTATCGGCGTCTATGCCGAGGATGACGTGCCGCAGGCCGCCAATTTCGGCCAGCCGGCCAATCCCGAGGCCATCGAAGGCTATGTCCCGCGCAACGCGCCCTGGGGCCGGGCGGACAAGCACGGCAGCGAGCATCTGTCGTCGGTTCGCGAGCCGCATCTGCAGGCGATCGCGGCGAAGGCCGGCTTCGACTATATCCATCTCGATGACGATACCGCGATGTATCGCGCGGTCACGCCGCGCGCCTGGGCGGCCATACGCACGCGCCCGACCGATATTCGCTGGCTGTTGGCCGTCATTGCGCTGGCGCTGGCGACGCTGGTGCCACTGGCCACCCTCGTTGCCGATCTGCACCGCTATCGCAACCTGCTTCGTTCCAACCAAACCAATGCAAGGAGTGCTTGATGACGCGATCCCTATCGAACGTCGGTTGTCTGCTGGTGTGGGCATGGCTCGGGCTGTCGGCGACCGCGCTGGCCCACGGTCCGACGCCCCAGAAGGCCGAAGAGCGGATTCGTATCGACGCTACCCCGGCCGAGGTCTGGCAGGTGATCGGCGATGTGTCGGCCCTGGCCGACTGGCAGCCGATGTTGTCTGCGGTGCATCCCAGCCAGGGCAACGACACCATCGCTGACGCGGTCGGCGCCGAGCGTGTGCTGGTATTTGCCGATGGCGGTGGCGAGATCACCGAAAGCATCGACGAATACAAGCCCGATGAACACTACCTCGGCTATCGGCTGCTCAAGGAGGATCCATCGGTGTTTGCCGTCAGCTTCTATACCGCGACCATCCAGGCGCTGCCGCTCGATTCGGGCAGCGAGATCGTGTGGAGCGCGCGTTTCTATCGGGGTGATACGGGCAATTTTCCGCCCGACGACCAGAGCGACGAGGCTGCACAAAAGGCGATGCACGGCTTCTTCAAGCAGGGGCTGAGCAAGCTCAAGCAGACGGTCGAGGGCGGCTGATGGCGCGAGGTTATCGGGATGCGCTGATCGGCGCCCTGGTCATACTGTCGGTATCGGGGGCATCGTTTGCCGGACAGGCCTGGATCACAGTTCAGGCAGCCAACCAGGTGGTCGTTATCGATACGGTAGCCGCCGAGATCGTCGCGCGCGTGGACGTCGCCGACGGCCCGGTCGGCGTCGCCACCGGTTCGGACCGAGTGTATGTCACCCATCCGGAGCGCGGCCGGTTGAGCGTAATCGATCGCCGCGATCGCACGCTCGAAGAACTCTGGGAAATCGGCGGCGAGCCGTTCGGTGTGGCGCTGTCGGAGTCGGCCGGCCGTGTTTTCGTCACCGACTGGGCCGGCAACTGCGTCGATATCTATGCCGCCGACAGCGGTGAACGGCTCGACCGGGTGGCCGTCGGCAAGGCGCCCGCCGGCGTTGCCGCAACCCCCGATGGTGCCACCGTGCTCACCGCCGACCGAGAAAGCGACCGCGTATCGATCATCGACGCGCGGGCAGGCCGGGTAGTGGCCGCTGTCGATGTCGGGCGTGCGCCGTTCGCCGTGCTGATCGGGCCCGAGGGTCGGCGCGCTTATGTCGCCAACGTACGCAGTGATACGGTCAGCGTAATCGATATCCCGCGTCGAATGACGGTCGCAGCGATTGCCACGGGCCTGTTCCCCTACGGTCTGGCGATGGCCGATGAGGGCCGGACGCTGTTGGTGACCGAGCAGCGAGCCGGTCGGCTGGCACGCTTCGACACGGCCAGCGGCCGCCGCCTCGGCGAGATCGAGGTCGGCGCGCAGCCGGACGGCGTGGCCGTCGATGCGGCCAGTCATCGGGCCGTGGTCGCCAACTGGTTCGACGATACCGTCTCGATCATCGATTTGGTCGATGGAGGCGAGCAGGCCGTTCTGAAGGTTGGTCGCGGGCCGCGCGGGTTCGGGCGTTTCATTCATTGATGTCCGTGTCGTGCCGACCGGCCGTACGCCGGATGCAGCTGTTCCACGGCCTGTTCGGGCCAGGCCGCGTGGGTGTTCCCGGCCGTGGCCGAGGCTGGCCGGAATCAAATATGCGAATATTCACCCGATGGCGGTATCCGGCCGCGGTGGCGATCTTCTGCTGCACGACGCCGGTACGTCAGGCGCACGCTGCACAAGACACGGGTTCGGCCGATGCGACGCAGCAACACAGTCGATACTGCGTGCGCGCGCGGTCGGGGGCGTCCGGTCAGCGTCGCAAGGGACGCGGCCGATCGGGCAATCGAGCTGCAGCGGCCTGGCTATGTCCTGTGGGCGGGGCGGCCCGGCCGTTTACCGCTCGTGCGCGATCCGGGGGCTGCGCCGACGGCGCCGGGCGGCCACCGCATCATGATCGACGAGGCCGAACGGTAGGGGCCGCCGGCAGGGACGTTCTATATTCGGCCGTCCCACGGCGGGTCGTCGCCCTGACAGCGGCGCACGCGCCCGAGCAGGGCAGAGGCGTATGGGGCGTATACGAAAAGGGGGCGATGTTGATACGCACACGGCGTATTTCCTTGAAAGGCCGGCTGGTGGCCATCGTGGCGGGCATCCTGGGTCTGGGGCTGGTCGGGGGCGCGGCGATCATCCTGCACAACGCACGCGAAGCGACGCTGGACGAGATTCAGGCGAACCTGGATTTCAGCCAGCGACTGGTCGGCTTTTTCGTGGCCGATCTGAGCCGTCCGCTGCGGCCCGACGCGCTGGTGCTGCTCTCTCGCGCTTTCGAGGATCTGCGTCATGTACAGGTCGAAATCGAGGACGACGACGGCCGTTGGCGCTCGCTGACACCTGCCTCCCCGGTGGACCCGGCTCCGGCTTGGTTCGAACGGCTCATCGTACCGCCTGAGCATGGTTTCGCCACGATCCGGTTCGCCGGCGACAGCGAACTCGGGCGGATCCGGATCAGCGCACGGACCGAAGACGAGATCGCCGAGGTCTGGCGCGATGTCTACGACCTGTTCTGGCTGGCGTTCTGGCTGCTGGTGGCGGTCTGTGTGCTGACCTATCTCGGTCTCTGGTTGGGGCTGAAGCCGCTTCGGGATCTGCATGCCGGCTTCGCCCGGCTGGCCGCCGGCGACTTCGGTGCGCCGGTGTGCGGGCCAGCGGTTGCCGAGCTTGCCGACACCCAGGCCAAGTTCAATCACGTGGTGGGCGTACTGCGCGAGGCAACCCGTGAGCGTCGTCTGCTCACCCAGAAACTGGTAAGCATGCAAGAGGAAGAACGCCGCGCGATCGCCCGCGAGCTGCACGACGAGATGGCGCCTTATCTGTTCGGGATCCGTACCGAGATTCAGGCCATGAGCTGGGCCCTGGGGCGCGACGAACAGGCCGCCGCGCTGCAGCGTATCGATGCCGTTCAGGAGCATGTGAGCCTGCTGCAACTGCGTGTCAAACGCCTGCTCAGCCGTCTGCGGCCCGCGGTGCTCGATGATTTCGGCCTGCGAGAGTCGCTGGTCTATCTGGTCGAGGATTGGCAGCGTCGCATGCCCGCGACCGAGTGGCGGCTCGATGTGGATGTCTGCGACGACGATCTCAGCGATGCGGTACGGGTGACCGCCTATCGCGCGGTTCAGGAATGCCTGACCAACGCCGCACGTCATTCCAGCGCGCGATCGGTGGCTGTGGCACTCAGACTCGTCGCGTCGGGCGACGAGCGCACGCTGACCATCGAGGTCGTCGACGACGGTCAGGGCATGTCCGGACAGGCCTGTCTCGGGCTGGGGCTGACCGGCCTGCGCGAGCGTATTGCCGCGCTAGGCGGTCGCTTTCATCTGGAACGTCAGGCCGGGCCGGGGCTTGCCGTACGGCTCGCGGTGCCGCTGGCGGCCAACCAGGCTGATTGATCGTGCCGGCAGCGCGGCAGCTCGGATACACTGGCCCGATGAGCATGCACCGGATCGTATCGGTCTGCCGGGTCGGACTGCGTTGGCTGGCGGTCCGCCTGCTGCAGCTGCCGATCCTGGGTTATCGCTATCTGATCTCGCCGCTGATCGGCCCCCGTTGCCGGTTCATGCCGACCTGCTCGGCCTATGCGATGACCGCCCTGGAGCGCCACGGCCCCTGGCGGGGCAGCTGGCTGGCGATCCGGCGTATCGTGCGCTGTCATCCGCTCAACGAAGGCGGTTTCGACCCCGTGCCGCCCCGAGCCGCTCGTCGCCGGCGCGGGTGAACCGGTCGGCGCCGGTGCAGTAGGGCGCGACAGGGTTTATAGTGTCGCGCTTCGACCGATGGCCCGCCCTATCAACGCGTTCGTTCCATGACCGGTTTCGCCGAACACAAGCCCCTGGACCTGTCCTCGCTGGATACCGAGATCCGTGCCTGGTGGGAAGCCGAGCAGGTCTTCGAGGCCAGTACGGCCGCACGCGCCGACGGCCCGACGTTCACTTTTTACGAAGGCCCGCCCACGGCCAATGGCCGGCCGGGTATCCATCACGTGCTCGGGCGCACCATCAAGGATGCGTTCTGTCGCTACAAGACCATGCGCGGCTATCGCGTGGATCGGAAGGCCGGCTGGGACACGCACGGCCTGCCGGTAGAGATCGAGGTCGAGAAAGAGCTCGGCCTGCAATCGCGCGAGGACATCGAAGCCTACGGCATCGACAAGTACAACGCGGCTTGTCGCGAGTCGGTGCTGCGCTACAAGAACCAGTGGGACGAACTCACCCGCCGGATCGGCTACTGGGTCGATCTCGATGCGCCGTATGTGACGTTTTCCAACGAATACATCGAATCGGTCTGGTGGCTGCTCAAGCAGCTGCACGAGCAGGGCCTGCTCTACAAGGGCCACAAGATCCACTGGTATTCGCCGGGCTCGGGGACGGTGCTGTCCTCGCACGAGGTCAGCCTCGGCTACAAGGAAGTGCAGGACCCGTCGATCACGGTGAAGTTCTTCCTGGAGGACGAGCCGGATGTGGCGATCCTGGCCTGGACGACCACGCCCTGGACCATGCCGTCCAACGTCGCGGTGGCCGTCGGCCCCGGGATCGAATACGCCAAGGCACGGGCCGAGGACGGCTCGGTCTATATTGTTGCCAAGGACTGCGTAGCGGCTACGCTGGGCGAGAACGCCGAGATTCTCGAAATCTTCGGCGCCGACGCGCTGATCGGCAAGCGCTACACCCCGCCGTACGACTGCTTCGCCGATCATCCCGAGGCGGACCACGCCTGGCGCGTGATCGCGGCCGATTTCATCACCACCGACGACGGCACCGGCATCGCGCACGAAGCCCCGGCGTTCGGCGCCGATGACTTCCGCGTGACCAGCGAATACGGCATGCCGGTGTTCAATCCGATCGAGCGCGATGGCCGTTTCCGCGCCGATTTCCCGCTGGTCGGCGGGCTGTGGTTCAAGGACGCCGACAAGCCGATCGCGCGCGATCTGAAGGATCGCGGACTGCTGTTCGGCCAACAGGTCACGGTGCATAACTACCCGCACGACTGGCGCAAGGGCACGCCCTTGATGAATTACCCGGTCGAGTCCTGGTTCGTGGCGACGCAAGCCCATAAGGACAAGCTGGTCGAGTACAACAACCGGATCCACTGGCATCCGCCGCATGTCGGCACCGGTCGCTTCGGCGACTGGCTGGCCAACAACGTCGACTGGGCGCTGTCCCGGCATCGTTACTGGGGTACGCCGCTGCCGATCTGGGTCAACGACAACGATCCGGCCGATATCGTGGTGATCGGCTCGATCGACGAACTGCGTCGATACGCCGGCGACCAGGTCGCCGACGACGATAGCCTCGATCTGCACAAGCCCCAGGTCGACGAGATCACTTGGAAAGCCGCGGATGGCGGCACCATGCGCCGCGTGCCGGAAATCATCGACGTCTGGTTCGATTCTGGCGCCATGCCGTTCGCCCAGTGGCACTATCCGTTCGAGAATCAGGACATCTTCGAGGCGAACTTCCCGGCGGATTTCATCTGTGAAGGTGTGGATCAGACCCGCGGCTGGTTCTACTCGTTGCATGCCATCGGCACGCTGATCAAGGATTCACCGGCCTACAAGAACGTCATCGTCAACGGCCTGTTGCTGGATGCCAACGGCGAGAAGATGTCCAAGTCCAAGGGCAACACGGTTGATCCGTTCGAGGCCCTGGACGAACACGGCGCGGACGTCATCCGCTGGTACATGTTGGCCAGCAGCCAGCCGTGGGACAACACCAAATACGCCGATCGCGGCCTGCGCGAAACGCGCACCAAGGTGTTCGGCACGCTGGAGAACGTCTATTCGTTCTTTGCGACTTACGCCAATATCGATGGCTTCACCGCCGATACACCGGCCCCGGCTGTAGCCGACCGGCCCGAGCTGGATCGCTGGATCCTCTCGCGCCTTCAGTCCACGTCCGCCGAGGCCTCGGCAGCACTCGACGACTACAATCCGACGCGTGCCGCACGCGCGATCGAGCGGTTCATCGAAGCGCTGTCGAACTGGTATATCCGCCGCTCGCGGGCTCGC
The DNA here is from genome assembly GCF_040361275.1 of Salinisphaera sp. T31B1. NCBI lineage: Bacteria > Pseudomonadati > Pseudomonadota > Gammaproteobacteria > Salinisphaerales > Salinisphaeraceae > Salinisphaera > Salinisphaera sp. T31B1. The sequence goes on from NZ_APNH01000001.1 coordinate 832,108, forward strand.
TTCTGGGCAGGGGCGCGTGCCGATGCCGGCGGGGATGCCAGCGAGGCCGAAGTCGCCGACAAGCGCGCGGCCTACCACACCACGCTGACCTGTCTGCGCGATGTCGCCGCCATGATGGCGCCGATCGCGCCGTTCTTCGCCGACTGGCTGTTTGCCAGCGTCTCGGCCGAGCAGGGCGCGCGGGCGTCGGTACACCTGGCGGACTTCCCGACGCCGGATGCCACGCTGATCGATACCGATCTGGAGCGTCGCATGGGACTGGCCCGGGCCGTGGTGGCCAACGTGCTGGCACTGCGCAACCAAGCGTCGATCAACGTACGCCAGCCGCTGGCCCGTATTCTCGTGGTCGAAGAGCCAGCGGTCGCGCGTGCGGATATCGAAGCGGTCGCCGCGATCATTCGCGATGAAGTCAATATCGATAGCATCGAGTTCGTCGCCGGTGCAGGCGATCTGGTCAGCCGCAGCGTCAAACCGGATTTCCGGGTGTTGGGCAAACGTCTGGGCAAGCGGATGAAAGCCGTGGCCGCCGCCGTGGCCGCGCTGGATGACGACGCCATCGCCGCCTACATGCGTGACAACGCGATTACCGTAACCGCCAACGGCGAGGCCATCGAACTCGGCGAGGGCGATCTGATCGTATCCGCCGAAGGCGTCGAGGGCTGGCTCGTCGGACGCGAGGATGGCGTCACGGTGGCACTTGATAGTACACTGACCGGCTCGCTACGCGAGAGAGGGCTGGCGCGCGAGGTGATCAACCGCGTGCAGCGCCTGCGCAAGCAGGCCGACTTTCATGTCGCAGACCGTATCCGCGTGGTGTACAGCGCCGACGAAAGTCTGGCGCAGGCGATCGTTGCGCACGGCGTGACGATCGCGAAGGAAACGCTGGCCACGGATTACGTGGCAAGCACAGACCCGGAAGGTGAGGTGGTCGAGCGCTTCGATATCGATGGCGCGGCCATCACCCTGGCGCTGACCCGCCGGCCGTCGTAGACGGCTCCGGTGACCGACAAACGAGTTCTAACGCGTACAACCGCATTGTCATAGACAGCAGGCCATCATGAAAAAAGACATCCACCCCAACTATCGTCCGGTGGTATTCAAGGACATGGGCGGCGATTTCGCCTTTCTGACCCGTTCGACCATCGAGTCCAACGAGACGATCGAGTGGGACGACGGCAACGAATACCCGCTGGTCAAGCTGGAAGTCACGAGTGCGACGCACCCGTTCTATACCGGCAAGCAGAACATCATGGACACGACCGGCAAGGTCGAGCGCTTCAACCGGCGCTTTGCCATGATGAAGGGCGCCAAGAAGCAGTAAGGCTTCTCGCCCTGGCGCTTCGCTACGGCGGTGCGCGACGCCTGCAAGTCCAAGCCGATCGGCGTGCCATGCGTCGGTCGGCTTTTGCGTGTCTGACGTTAAGGCGTCTCTTGTGGCTCTTTATGACTAGCCTCGTGTCCTTATGCGTTTGGCTTTGAATCAACTGCTTAGGTTGATTTGGGCTTGGGTTGTCGCATTGTTGTGCCAAACAAAAGGGGACGGCTAACTCGCAAGCGGTAAAAAACACCCCTAACCAGCCTAGCGTTCTGGATCAACGCATTGATTGCGGATCAGACCGTTCCCCGATGCGCAGCGGCCAGTTCAAGGAACCCTTCCAGTGCAGGCAGCCCGCGATCGCTGCGCCGCACGCCCAGATGAATCTGCTTGTCGATCCCGGTAGCGCCCAGCCGCCGCGCCACGATCGCGAGTTGGGGTCGATATTCCTCGACCAGCCAGCGCGGCAGGGCGGCTACGCCGCGTTGCGCGGCGACCATCTGGAGCATGATATCGGTGGATTCCACCGTCTTGTGGCGATGCGGGGCGACACCGGCCGGGGTGAGCATCGATACGTACAGGTCCAGCCGGCTGGGATCGACCGGGTAGGACAACAACGTCTCGCCGGCGAGATCTTCGGCCTGCACGACATCCCGCGCGGCCAGCGGATGATCGGCGGCGACCGCCAGCACCTGTTCGTAGCCGAACACCGGCTCGAATTGCACGCCTTTCTTGCGTAGCGGATCAGGCGTGACGAGGATATCGATCTCGTGGTTGAACAGCGCCGCCATGCCGCCGAACTGAAACTGTTGCACCACGTCGATATCCACGCCCGGCCATGCGCGCAGATAGGGTTCGACGATCTTGAGCAGCCACCGATAGCAGGGGTGGCATTCCATGCCGATACGCAGTGCGCCGCGTTCGCCGGTGGCATGTTCGGCGAGTACCGCGTCGACGCGTTCGAGCTGTGGCAGCAGACGATTGGCCGCGGCGAGTAGATGTTCGCCGGCCGCGGTCAGACGCACCCGTCGGCCTTCGCGTACCCAGATTGCCGTGCCCGAACGCGTTTCCAGCTTGCGAATGGCATGGCTGAGTGCCGACTGGCTGAGATGCAGCGATCGCGCGGCCGCGGTCAGCGAGCCCTCGCGCTCGATCTCGCGAAGAATGCTCAGGTGCATGCGTTCGATCATACAATCAATGAATTTTAATCATCTATCAATTCAAATATACCAATTTTATTCATTGAATGTTCGGGATAGAGTTTTGGTCGTCGACTATCGCCAGGCCTGACGCGAGCGTATGCGCTGCGCATGCAGACAGGCCGGCAACGTACCGGAGTATCCATGACGATTTCCCAGAACCTCGGTTTCCCCCGTATCGGTGAACGCCGCGAACTCAAGAAAGCCACCGAAGCCTACTGGAAGGGCAATCTCGATTACGCCGGGCTGGAAGCCACGGGCGCCGAACTGCGACGCGCCAACTGGGCGAAACAGAAAGCCGCGGGCATCGATCTCATCCCGTCCAACGATTTCTCCTTCTACGATCAGGTGCTGGGCCTGTCCTGTCTGATCGGCAACGTGCCCGAGCGCTTCGGCTGGGACGGCACCGACATGAATATCGATGTCGCCTTCGACATGGCGCGCGGCACCGACGGGGCGATCGCCTGCGAGATGACCAAGTGGTTCGATACCAACTACCACTACATCGTGCCCGAATTCACCCGGGCGACTTCGTTCCACCTCGCCGGTTCCAAGATCGTCGATGAGTTCCTCGAGGCCAAGGCCCAGGGGATCGTCACCAAGCCGGTGATCGTGGGGCCGGCCACCTATCTGACGCTTGGCAAGGTGACCGACGGCTCGGACATGGACAAGTTCGCGCTGGCCGACGAACTGATCGCGGTCTATGTACAGATCGCCACGCAGCTGGCGGCTGAGGGCGCCGAGTGGCTCCAGGTGGATGAGCCGATATTCTCCCTGGATCTTAACGACGCGCAGCGCGAGGTGATCGGCAAAGCATACGACGCGTTGTCCAGGGTGCGCGGCATCAGGATTCTGGTCGCCAATTACTTTGGCGAACTGGCCGACAACATGGAACTGTTCACATCGCTGCCGGTGGGGGGCCTACACGTCGACGGCGTGCGCGGTGTGGCCGAGATCGCGGCGGTGGCTGCCCGCCTGAGCGACGAACAGACCCTGTCGGTGGGTATCGTCGACGGCCGCAATATCTGGAAGACCGATTTGCAGCGGGCGATGGCGGCCTTGCAGCCGGTTCACGACCAGATCGGCGGCCATCGGCTGATGGTTGGCCCCAGCTGCTCGTTGCTGCACAGCCCGGTCACCCTGCGCAGCGAGCGCAAGCTGGACGATGAATTGCTCAACTGGCTGGCCTTTGCCGAGGAAAAGCTCGACGAGATCGTCTTCCTTGCCCATGCCATGGACAGCCGGGTCGACAAGGAAAAGCTGGCTGCCAACACGGCCGCCATGGCCGATCGCGCGCAATCGGTGCGTATCCACGACAAGACGGTCCAGCAGCGTACGGCCGGCGTGACCGACGCCGACTACAAGCGCTTGTCGGCCTATCCCGAGCGCGCGGCCCGTCAGCACGCCAAGCTCGAGCTGCCCGTGTTTCCGACCACGACCATCGGCTCGTTTCCACAGACTGGCGAAGTGCGCGCCGCACGCGCGGCCCACAAGCGCGGCGACCTGTCGGATGCCGATTACGACGCCTTCCTGGAGGCCCAGATCGCCGATGCGGTGAAAATGCAGGAAGACATGGGCTTCGACATGCTCGTCCACGGTGAATTCGAGCGCAACGACATGGTCGAGTATTTCGGCGAACAGCTCAAAGGCTATGCATTCACCAAGTTCGGCTGGGTCCAGAGCTACGGCTCGCGCTACGTCAAACCGCCGATCATCTTCGGCGATGTCTCACGGCCGCAGGCCATGACGGTGAAATGGTCGAAATATGCGCAGTCGCTGACCGACAAGCCCATGAAGGGCATGCTCACCGGCCCGGTGACCATGGTGCAGTGGGCGTTCGTGCGCGACGACCAGCCCAGAGCCGAAACCGTCAAGCAGGTGGCGCTGGCCATCCGCGACGAGGTCGTGGATCTCGAAGCCGCCGGGCTTGCGGCCATCCAGGTCGACGAAGCGGCGTTCCGCGAAGGCCTGCCGCTGCGCCGCTCGGCCTGGGCCGAGTATCTCGCCTGGGCGACCGCGGCCTTTCGGCTGACCGCAGGCGGGGTGGCCGACGACACCCAGGTGCATACCCATATGTGCTATTCGGAGTTCAACGATATCATCGAGGCCATCGCTGCCATGGACGCCGACTGTATTTCCATCGAGACCTCGCGCTCGCAGATGGAATTGCTGGATGCCTTCGTGAAGTTCGACTACCCCAACGAGATCGGGCCGGGCGTCTACGATATCCACAGCCCGCGCGTACCCGCCAAGGCCGAGATGATCGATCTGCTGAAAAAAGCCACCGAGGTGCTGCCGCCCGAACGGATCTGGGTGAATCCGGACTGCGGGCTCAAGACCCGCGGTTGGGCCGAGGTCAAGCCGGCGCTCGAACATATGGTGGATGCCGCACGCACGTTGCGTCAGGCCAGGGCTGCCTGATTCCAAGCCAGACCCTGTGCGCCGCCCCGTTCGCCGGGGCGGCTCTCATTGCTGTCGCCGGTACCGCGCGGCGATACGCCGACGGAGTCACGCAACGCCCGGCCGGCTCGCATCGGGCACCGCTCGGCGGTCAGGACAACGGTATGGAACGCACCGTATCGGTATAGGCCGGTCGCTGCGACAGCCGTTGTTCCCAGGCCGTCAGGGCCGGCGTCGAGGGGCGTGCGATATCGAGCTTGAGCCAGCGGTTGACGGTCGCGCCGAGCGGGATGTCGCCCATACTGAAGGCGTGGCCGGCAATATAGTCATGCTCGGATAGATGCGACTCGAGCAGTTGCATGTGGCCAGCGGTCGTTTCCAGGGCGGCCTCGATACTCGCCCTGTCGCGTTCAGCCTCCGGGGTGCGGATCAGACCGATGAATGCCGGACGCAAACGCAGCCAGGCGGTGGTCTGCCAGTCCATCCAGCTCTCGGCCCGGGCGTGGGCCTGCGCATCGTCGGGCCAGAGCGTGCCGGCGCCGTAGCGGCGACTCAGATATCGCACGATCGCGTTCGACTCCCAGACCACGATCCCGTCGTCGACGAGCGTGGGCACGAGCCCGGTCGGGTTCAGGGCTCGATAGTCGGGCTCGGCGGTACGCCCGTAGGCGCCGCCGGCCTCGACCAGCCGATAGGCCAGATCGAGCTCATCGCAGCACCAGAGCACTTTCTGCACATTGATGGAATTCCTACGCCCCCAGACTTCGATCACGGGTGCCTCCCGGGTGGTGTGTTGCTAGGCTCGATCGTATCGATGACGCTGAAATCGACGAGCCGTCCGGCGTCGAGCTCGGGCGCTGCCGGCTGCTTCACGAAGGCGTCGAGAATATCCTGTGGCAGCGTCAGTACGCGCGCGCCAGCAGCGAGCCGGACGTCAGAGACCGCGCTCGCCAGGGCGATATACAACCCACCCGAGAGCGTCTGCGCAATTCGCAGACACACCCGGGTGCCGTGCGCCTCGATCGAATGGATCACTGCCCCCAGATGGACGAGATACTGGCTGAGCAGCCGCTGCTCGTCGGCCAGCGCCATGCTGTGGCAGGCCCATTCGCAGTCGATAACGATCCGGTCGCCGTCGGCCGCCAGCGTGTTTAGCGTATCGATGAGCTGCATGACGTCGTGCGGTCCGGCCAAGCGTTGCCCGACAAGTTTTATCGTGCCGGGGTCGACCACCTGTATCGCCCGGCCCGTGTCGCCGGCCGGGCCGGCGCCCAGGCGGGTGCGTAGTTCGCTGTCCCGTGCGTGCCGCCAACACTCGAAATCCGGCGTGCGCTGCGCCAGGGCGCGACGCATGACAGGTCGCAGGCCGGTCGGCCCGTCGTGGCCCGCGCGCATGCCCTGTGTATCGTGTTCGAGCCGTCGGGCCGAGCCGATCGCTTCGCCCACGGTTGCCGGGCCGACATCGTTATGGTTCTGGATCACGGCCGGCCCGGTCATCGCCAGCCGTGTGCGTTCGGCATAGACACGCAGATCGCAGGCCATTGCCAGCATGCTGGCCCCGCCGAACACGTTGCGTCCGAGTATCGCGATGGAACGCAGGCCGCCGGCGCGAGCAGCGAACAGCTCTGCGAACAGGCGTCGCAGGCCGCCCTGGATTGCCACGCCTTCGCTGACGCGGGCGCCGGCGGAATCGATCACCAGCACCAGCACGCCCGTGTCTCGTCGGGCGCGCTCGATCAGCGCGCGCAGATCCAGCGCTTCAGCGACGCCGATTGCGCCGCTGGTAACCGTCGGGTCGGTGGCCGCGACCAGATATCGATGATCGCCGTCGCTGCCCATGGCCGCGGACAGCGTCGACTTCAGCACAAGGTGCTCGGCCGCGTCGCCAGCCAGGGCCGCCACGCGCTCGCAGGCGGAGCACGCCAGAAAATCCGTCATATCCACCGGGTGATTGTCCGCAGGTGTGTTTCGCTTTGCTTGGTATATCAAACAATGACGACCGACACCGGGTCGCGCGCCCTCATACTTTGGTCTATTCCGGTTCCGCGCGGTTTCACCATGATGCATTGTGGGGGAATCGATTACGCCAACGAGCGCTCGTTGAACCGGATAATCGATTGCCAAAAAGCCGCCGATGCATCGAAAAACAACACGGCGCGCAATAAAAATTATTTGGAGGAGATCCGCCATGGCACGTCCATTCAGTCTCTTGGCCTTGACGGCCGCCACCCTGATGCTGGTAGTCAGCGGTACCGCACTGGCCGAAACGGTGTTGCGCGCATCGCATCAATTCCCCGGCGGCAAGGGTGACGTACGCGACGAGATGGTGCAGCTCATGGCCCGTGAGGTCGCCGACGCCGACGTGGGTCTCAAGATCCAGGTCTACCCGGGCGAGTCGCTGTTCAAGGCCAAGGAACAGTGGAGCGCTCTGGTGCGCGGCCGCCTCGACATGACCTCGTTCCCGCTGGACTATGCCAGTGGCCGGCATCCGGAGTTTTCGGCGACCCTGATGCCGGGCCTGGTGCGAAGCCACGAGCGTGCACAGCGCCTGAACGATTCCAAGTTCATGGACATGATCAAGGACACGATCAACAAGGCTGGCGCGCGAGTCCTGGCAGACGCCTGGCTGGCCGGCGGGTTCGCCTCGAACAAGCGCTGCATCACGTCGCCGGACACGGTCGAAGGCCAGACGCTGCGTGCCGCCGGCCCGGCCTTCGAGCAGATGCTGGCGGCAGCCGGCGCCTCGATCGCCTCCATGCCGTCCTCGGAGATCTATACCGGCATGCAGACCGGCGTACTCGACGGCGCGAACACTTCATCGGGCTCGTTCGTGTCGTATCGGATCTACGAACAGGCGACATGCCTCACCGCGCCGGGCGAGAACGCGCTTTGGTTCATGTATGAGCCGATCCTGATCTCCGAACGCAGCTGGGAGCGCCTCACGCCGGAACAGCAGAAGGCGCTGACGGCGGCCGGCAAGAAGGCCGAGGCGTTCTTTGCCGACGAGGCGGCCGGTCTCGATCAGAAGATGGTGGACGTGTTCAAGGAAAACGGTGTGAAAGTCGTGACCATGAGCCCGGAGGACTATCAGGCATGGCTCGACGTGGCGAAAAAGAGCTCCTATAAGAACTTCGCCGAAAAGGTGCCGAACGGCCAGGCGCTGATCGATGCCGCGCTCTCGGTCAAGTAGTACGGAGTCGACCGGGGCATGCATGGGTCGGTCGACAGGAATCATCCGGCGGCTCGGGACGGGGATGACGTGGCTGCTTCGTCGGCCAGCGTGACTGCGCGTAACGCCGGCAGCCCCGGCGTCCTCCGGCCGTTTATCCGCGCCGTGGACTGGCTGTCGGGTGCGGTCGCGGTGGTCGCCGGCGCGCTGATGGTCGCCGGTGTACTGGCCGTGTGCCACATGATCTTCATGCGCTATCTGCTGGGACAGAGCACCATCTGGCAGACAGAGTTCACCACCGCAGCGATCAGCGGTGCGATGCTGCTGGGCGCGCCATACGTGCTGGCCACCGGCGGCCATGTTGCGATCACCGCGCTGCCGGATGCGCTCGGTGGCAGGGCACGGCGGCTCATGCAGTACGCGGCATCGCTCGTCGGCCTGGCGTTCTGTCTGGCGCTGAGTTATGGGTCGTGGCACTACTTCATCGAGGCCTATAGCACCGGCTGGACCACCGGCACTGTCTGGAATCCGCGCCTTTGGCCGATCCTGCTGCCGTTACCGATCGGCGTAAGCCTGCTGTCGCTGCAGTACGTGGCCGAAATCCTGCGACCCGAGGACAAGAGCGAGTCTTGATTCAGTCATCCCGGCCGTGGCGCCTGTTCGCCATGCGACCGGCAAGGAATAGGAGAGCCGTGTGGTCATTGCACCCGAGCAGCCGATGTCACCGCCCGGACACGCACCGATGCCCGATTTGCCCGCACGGGTGAGAGGTGCTCGTAGCCATCTCGGCCGGGCCGAGGTGCGCCTGGCTGGTTGGCCAGGTCGTACCGGCCTGGCAGACGTCCTGGTGGCCGCCGGATCGGAGAGTGCATGATGGACCCGGTCACCAGTGGCATTCTGATCGCGGTCGCCTTGTTCGCGCTCATGGCTATCGGCACGCCGATCGCGTTCGCACTGGGCGGTGTATCGCTGGTCGCGCTGGTGCTCGGGCGCGGCATGACCGAACTCGTCTATTTCGGTGAGACCTTCTACAACAGCATCGCCTCGTTCGGTTTCGTGGCGATTCCGATGTTCATATTGATGGGCTCGGCGGTGGCGTCATCGCCCACCGGACGCGATCTTTACCGGTCGCTGGATCTGTGGCTCGGGCGCGTGCCCGGCGGGCTTGCGATCTCAAATATCGGTGCCTGCTCGATCTTTGCGGCGTTATCGGGCTCTTCGCCGGCTACCTGTGCGGCCATCGGCAAGCTCGGCATTCCCGAAATGCGCAAGCGCGGTTATCCCGACGGCGTCGCGGCAGGCTGTATCGCCGCTGGCGGCACGCTCGGTATCCTCATTCCGCCGTCGGTGACCATGATCGTTTACGGGATTTCCACCGAGACCTCGATCGGCCGGCTGTTCATAGCCGGCGCATTGCCGGGTCTGATGCTGGCCGTTCTGTTCATGGTCTGGACCGTCATCGCCTGCAAGCTTGCCGGCGGCTACGACAACCCGCTGGCATCGGCGGCCGAACAGGCCAAAGCCAACGTCGAGGGCAATCTCAAGGCGCTCGTGCGGGTGCTGCCGTTCATCGTCGTGGTCACGGGCATTCTGTTCGCGCTCTACGGCGGCGTGGCGACGCCGACCGAGGCCGCCGGGGTGGGCGCATTCCTGTGCCTGGCGCTGGCGATCTTCGTCTACCGCATGTGGCAGGTAAAGCCGCTCAAGCTGATCATGCGCGACGGCCTGCGGGAAAGCGTGATGATCATGCTGATCATCGCCGCGGCAGAGATTTTCGCCTATGCCCTGTCGTCGATGTTCATCACCCAGACCATCGCCGGCGGCATCGCCGATCTCGAGGTCAACCGCTGGGTGCTGATGGGTGTGATCAACCTGTTCCTGCTGGTTGCCGGCTTCTTCTTGCCGCCGGTCGCGGTGATCGTGATGACCGCGCCGATCCTGTTGCCGATCATCCTGCAGGCGAACTTCGACCCGTACTGGTTTGCGGTAGTGCTCACGATCAACCTGGAAATCGGGCTGATCACGCCGCCCGTCGGGCTGAACCTGTTTATAATCAACGGTATCGCACCAGACATTGCACTACGCGACGTGCTGCTGGGCAGCTTGCCATATGCGTTGTGCATGGTGCTCGGCATAGTGCTTCTGTGCTTCTTTCCGGCAATCGCCACATGGTTGCCGGACGTGATCATGGGCTAGTAACCGGGCGGCACGAACGACGCCGGGCATGAACCCGCAAAACGAAGACATCAATTCATGAGCCACAATCTGTTCGAGTCCTTTGCCGAGCGCATGTCCGCTCGCGGCGACGCCGATTTCATCGTCACCCGTGAGGGACGGCGCTACTCCTACGCCCAGGCGCTGGCAGCGAGCGAGCGCCTGGCCGGTACGCTGGCCTCGCTCGGCGTCAAGCCCGGCGACCGCGTGGCCGTACAGGTCGACAAGAGCCCTGAAGCCATTCTGCTCTATCTCGCCTGCCTGCGGATCGGCGGCGCCTATCTGCCCTTGAACACCGGCTATACGAGCACCGAGATCGATTATTTTCTCGGCGATGCCGAACCCGCGTTGTATGTGTGTCGGCCTGCCGCGGCCGATGAAGCCGAACGGGTGGCGCGCGAGGCCGGCTGTCCGCAGGTGGTCACTCTCGGCACACAGGGCGACGGCCGCCTCATGGAGCTGGCTGAACAGGCCGAGCCAATGGAGTCGATCGAGTCACGCGACGAGAACGACCTCGCAGCGATCCTCTACACCTCGGGTACCACGGGGCGTTCCAAGGGCGCGATGCTGACCCATCGCAACCTGGCCTCCAACGCGCAGGCACTGGTCGAAGCCTGGCGTTTCGATGCCAACGATCGTCTCATCCACGCGCTGCCCATTTTCCATACCCACGGACTGTTCGTGGCCTGCAACGTCGTGCTGATGTCGGGCGCGGCCATGCTGTTCATGCCGAAGTTCGATATCGACGCCGTTCTCGACGAGATACCGCGCGGCACCGCGCTCATGGGTGTACCGACCTATTACACGCGGCTGCTTGCTGACGAGCGGCTGACGCCAGAGCTGGCACGGAACATGCGCCTGTTCACCTCCGGTTCTGCGCCGCTGACCGCGGACACCCATACGGAGTTCGAACGCCGTACCGGCCACGCCATTCTTGAGCGCTATGGCATGACCGAGACCGGCATGAATACGTCCAACCCGTACGACGGCGCCCGTATTGCCGGCACCGTCGGCCTGCCGCTGCCGGGCGTGGAGATCCAGCTGGTCGATCGCGAAACCGGGGCGAATTTGCCCACCGGCGAGACCGGCATGCTCAAGGTGCGAGGCCCGAACGTGTTCGTCGGCTATTGGCGCATGCCCGAGAAGACGGCCGAGGAACTGGGCGAGGATGGCTTCTTCGTCACCGGTGATCTGGCCAAGATCGACGACAAAGGCTACGTACAGATCGTCGGGCGCGACAAGGATCTGGTGATTTCGGGCGGCTACAACGTCTATCCGAAGGAGGTCGAGCAGGCCATTGATGAAATGGACGGAGTGCTGGAATCAGCGGTGATCGGCGTCCCTCATCCGGATCTGGGCGAAGGGGTGACCGCGGTGGTCGTGCCCAACGACGGTGCGACAATCGACGAAAGCCAGGTGATTGCTGCGCTCCGCGACCGCCTGGCCCGCTACAAGCAGCCCAAGCGCGTGTTCTTCATCGACGAACTGCCGCGCAACACGATGGGCAAGGTGCAGAAGAATCAGTTGCGCAAGCAGTTCGACGCCATCTACCGACCGGGTTGAGGCCACAGGCGGCGTGTCCGCGCAACGTGCACCGGTCCGTGAGTGGATCGTGTCGATGCGCCGCAGCAGGCGGTCGTTGGGGGCCCGCGCAAAGCACAGCTTGGCCCATGTGCTGGGCTGATCGAGCACAAGCGTGGCCATGGCTTGGCCGCCGAGCGTGACGCGCAGCATGTAGGGGTGATTGCGTTCTTGGCGAGTACGGTGAAGCTACGCGCTAGAGGACTGCGTTTCATGGGCCAGCCCGTATCGGTTCGAGACGGGTGATCATCGACTTGGCCGGTTCGAGACACGACGGCATCGGCCGTGGGCAGCCAGGCGGCCAGGGCGCGCCCGGCGATGCTTCGATCGCGACCATGCACTGGCGCATCGCGGGCCCGGGGGCGGGTCGGCACCCGTCGGCGGTTGCGGCGGTCGGTCGGATGCACGCGCCGCCCGATCAGCGATTCGCCGGCCAGATCCTTGACCAGCTGCGCGACGCCGCCCTTGTCCCGGCGCATGCGCCCGGCAATGTGCTTGCCGACACCGGCCTCGAGCACAAGGATATGAGGTACGGTGAGTCCGATATCCGCAGCGGCCCGTCGGGAGGCGTGCAGCAGGCGATGCAGGGGCTAACCGACGGCCGGTGCGCCGCCCGTGAGCCACCGGTCGCCAACGTCAACCAAACACCCGCGTATCAGTCGATCTTGTCGCTCACCATGACGACCCGGTGGTGCCTGCCGGGCGCGCGTCAAGCGTATCCGGCTTGTTAGACTACTCGGCCGGCCAACCGCCGATTCCGGCCCGATCAGGTAGTTCCCGTATGTCCGTCGTCACCCGTTTCGCTCCCAGCCCCACCGGTTATCTGCATATCGGCGGGGCGCGCACCGCGCTGTATTCCTGGCTGCACGCCAAGGCCAGCGGTGGGCAATTCGTGCTGCGTATCGAGGATACCGACCGCGAGCGCTCCACCGACGCGGCCGTGGCCGCGATTCTCGATGCCATGGCCTGGCTGAATCTCGATCATGACGGCGAGATCTATTACCAGACCCAGCGTTTCGATCGTTACGCGGCGGTCATCGAGCGGCTGATCGACGAAGGCAAGGCCTATCGCTGCTATTCGAGCGCCGAAGACGTCGAGGCCATGCGCGAGGCCGCCCGTGCGAAGGGCGAAAAACCGAAATACGACGGTACCTGGCGGCCGATGCCGGGCAAGACGCTGCCCGAGCCGCCGGCCGGGGTCGATCCGGTGATCCGCTTCGCCACGCCGCTGGACGGGCAAACGGTGATCCACGATCTGGTGAAGGGCGATATCACCATCTCCAACACCGAGCTGGACGATCTGGTCATCGCCCGCGCCGACGGCACGCCGACCTACAACTTCTGTGTGGTGGTCGATGACATGGACATGGGCATCACCCATGTCATCCGCGGCGACGACCATGTGAACAACACGCCGCGCCAGATCAACATCCTCAAGGCACTCGTGGGCGACGACGGCGAGCTGCCCGTCTATGCCCACGTACCGATGATCCTGGGTGCCGACGGCAAGCGCCTGTCCAAGCGCCACGGTGCGGTCGGCGTGATGCGCTATCGCGAGGAGGGCTATCTGCCCGAGGCGCTGCTCAACTATCTGGTGCGCCTGGGCTGGGCGCACGGCGATCAGGAGATCTTTTCGCTGGAGGAGATGATCGCCCACTTCGACATCACTCACGTGCAGGGCGGCGCTTCGACGTTCGACCCCGACAAGCTGCTGTGGGTGAATCAGGAGCACATGAAGGCCGCCGATCCGGCCGCGCTGGCGATCGAGCTGTCCTGGCACCTGGCGCGTCTGGACGTGACCTGCAACGATCATTCGTATCTGGTGGATATCGCGCGTGTTCAGCAGGGCCGCTGCAAGACCATGCTCGAAATGGCCGAGCAGAGCCTGTTCCTGTTCAACGACGTCGCCGAGTACGAGGCCAAGGCGGTCAAGAAACACATGAAGACCGGCTCGCCCGCCCTGCTGGCCCAGGTGCGCGATCGTCTGGCCACGCTGATCGACTGGCAGGACGAGCCCATCAGCGCGGCGGTCAAGGCGGTGGCCACCGACAACGAGGTGGGCATGGGCAAGGTGGCCCAGCCGATTCGTATCGCGGTCACCGGCACGGCGGTATCGCCCTCGATCGACGGCACCCTGCGCCTGCTCGGACGCGAGACCACGCTGGCGCGTCTGGATGCGGCGGTCGCCGAATTCGACGCCTCGAGCGGTTAGAGCAACGCCTTCAGCTCGGCGAGGCTGGCGATCGTGTGATCGGGCACGATCGCGGTGTCGTTGGGGCGGCCGTCTCGATTGAGCCAGACAGAGGTTGCGCCCACGGCATGGGCCCCGGCGACATCGGCCGCCAGCGAATCGCCGACATGGATCGTGTGTTCGGCGCGGCAGCCAAGGTGGTCGAAGGCGTAATCGAACAGGTCGGGCGAAGGCTTGGCACGATACATCGCGCCTGCGAAGGCGATCACATCAAAGCGGTCGGCGATGCCCAGATGCTTCGGATGCGTGTTGCCATTGGACAGCAGGGCCAGATGCAGATCGGAGTCGAGGCGGGCGAAAAGCGGAACGACATCGCGATACAGCGGCGTGGCCTTGAGCCGGTGTTCGAGATAGACCGCATACAGCTGGTCGCCGAGCCGATCATCGGCCGCGTCGTGCTCGACGAGCAGCGTCCGGAAAGCGCGACGGCGAATCGCGGCGAATGACAGGCCGGCCGCGCTGGCGTCGGCCAGAATGCGCTCGCGAACGGCCATCATGGGCCGAATATCGGGCAGCGCGGCGGCCAGTGTCGGCCGTCGTTCGATCAGCGCCCGACGGGTCGCTTCGAGCGCGGCACGCATGCCCGCATCGAAATTCCATAGCGTCATGTCGCCGTCGAAGCTCAGCAGCCGATAGTGCGATCGCATGGGCTCCCGGCGTGCGCCGATCGATGAGCCATGGCGCGATACCATAACAGTCACGCGGTCGATACAATGCTTGTTCAATTGTAGGGGCGCGCATGACGACCACCTATCTCGAACTGCAAGTGCTGAGCACGGGCCAGACATCGCGCCTGGCCGAGATGTTCCGTCTGCTCGGCGAGCCGAATCGGCTATCGCTGGTCTATGCCTGTCTGGAAGAGCCCCGCAGCGTGCAGACGCTCGCGGCAGATATCGATATCTCGATGTCGCTGGCCAGCCACCATCTCAGGCTTCTGCGGGCCGCGCGGTTGCTGCGCGCCGAGCGCCGCGGCAAGCAGGTGTTCTACGTGGCCGCAGATGCACACGTACAGCGGGTGTTGCGGGACATGGTCGAGCACAGCGACGAACAGGATTTGTAATGAGCCACGATCACGCACACGACCACGACCACGATCACGACCACGGCGGCCTGGGCGGCCATCATCACCATGGCGGCAGCGGCCGGGTGCTGGTGTTTTCGCTCTGCCTGACCCTGGCATTCGCCTTCGTGGAGGCGGTCGGCGGCTGGTGGGCGGATTCGCTCGCGCTGATGTCCGACGCCGGGCACATGTTCACCGACAGTTCGTCGCTGGCGATCGGCGCCGTGGCCGCCTGGATGGCCAAGCGACCAGCCTCGCGTGTGCACTCGTTCGGGTTGCAGCGTGCGGAAGTGCTGGGCGCCCTGATCAATGCAGTGCTCATGATCGTGGTGGTGGTCGCGATCGCGGTCTCCGCGATTGAGCGTTTCGCCGAGCCGCGTACCGTGGCCGGCGCACCGGTGATGGTCATCGCGGGCATTGGCCTGGTGATGAATATCGCCGTGGCGGTGATCCTGATGCGCGGCGAGCAGACCATGAACGTCCGCGGCGCGCTCATCCACGTCATCGGCGATCTGCTGGGGTCGGTGGCCGCACTGGCGGCCGGTCTGATCATTATTCTCACCGGCTGGATGCCGATCGACCCGATTCTCTCGCTGTTGGTCAGCGCGCTGATTCTGGTGTCCGCTTGGCGGCTGCTCAGGGAAGTCGTACACGTACTCATGGAAGGCGTGCCCAAGGGCGTGGACGCCCGTCAGGTCAGCCGTGCACTGGCCGATGTCGAGGGCGTGCAATCGGTGCACGATCTGCACATCTGGAGCCTGTCCTCCAGCCAGCGAGCGCTCGCTGCCCATGTGGAGATCGCCCGACTGGCCGAATGGCAGACTATCCTGCCGCGGCTGCAAGCGCTGCTGGCCGATCGGTATGCAATCACCCATACGACGCTGCAGCCGGAAGATCGTCAGACTGCCATCGACTGTGCCGGCGGCGCCGACTGCGGGCTGGCATCGCGGGCCTGATGCGCTCTGCGTTCGTCGCTGCCAGCGCTCGCCGGGCGCGATGTCGTCGGGCGGTCAATCCGTTGTGACGATCAAGATCAAGCGAATCTACGACCCGCTGATCGCCGACGATGGCTATCGCGTGTTGGTCGATCGTATCTGGCCGCGCGGGATCGCCAAGCAAGACGCGGCGCTCGACGAGTGGGCTCGTGTGCTGGCGCCGTCCACGCGATTGCGCCGATGGTTCGGGCACGATCGCCAGCGCTGGACAGGCTTTCGTCGGGCTTATCTGGAGGAGCTGGCCGACTGCGACCCGGCGCCGGCCGACGCGCTCCGGGCTCGGGCGAGGGACGGGCAGGTCACGCTATTGTTCGCAGCCCGCGATACCGAGTACAACCATGCCGTAGTGCTCGCGCGTTATCTGGAACAACGGTCATGAACGACGAGACGCCACGTCAGTTGGCCGAGCGAGTGCGCGAGGCCTGCCTAAGCGCATTGCTTGCCGGGCACGAGCAGGCAGCGATAGCCGGTCTGTGCGGCGAGGGCGCGTTCGAGGCAGCCGTGGGTGCGGTACAGGAACTGAACCTGGATGCCCTGCTCGCCGATCCAATCGTCTCCCACGAGCCACCCTCAACCGCGTCCGAGGACTGAACACGGGCCGGCCCTGGTGTCGTGCCGTCGGGTCGCTGAGTGTCGAGTGTTGTCTGGCCGGTGGACGGGCCGAATACAATGCCCGCGCCGAATTGGCGGCCGCCGACGCCGAGAAATCGGCCACCGGCGTCCTGACGCAATATCGCATACAGGAATGCTTTTGCGAATCCGGAATGAAGTATGTCAAAGCCGTAGCCGGCCATCATCAGCGAATCATGGCGGCAAGCAGACATCGACCCTGTAGCGGATAGACGCATCGCCTGCGTTGGCCGCGATATCGCCCGGCTGGAATCCTGACGGGCGGCTGTGAATCCGCATCACCTCGGTGCGGGTGGCCCTTGGCCCATTCTCCACAGTCGATCGACGACGCGCGACTCACGGGATCGCCCTGCTGCAAGACGTGTTCGGCATGTTTCACGGTGCGTGGCGGATACGTCGAAGGCCGTTCTTCGGTCCAGACACAAGTATCCTCCAGATTGTTTTGACATGCGGCACAAAGTGCTGTTTATTGACACGTGTTGCCGCTGGGCACAGCGTCCCAAGTACGGCCCCTGCAGAACATACGCAACGAGACATCGATCCGTCACGATCGATCGGTGTGCCTTGAGGAGACACGACAATGAGCGATCAGAGAAAACACCCGGCACGTGGCGATGCCTTCGATTCGCCGTCCGCACCGGTTGCGCCTTCACGGCGGCGTTTTCTCACCCATACGCTGGGCATCGGGGGTGGGCTGGTCGCCTATGGCGCCACCGGCGGGGCCGCATTGGCCGCCACGGCCGGCGGCGCGGCCAAGAGCGACCCGGCCCAGGCCGAGTTGCCTGAAGCGGTGCGCTGGAAAGAGGCCGATGCGTTCGTGCTACACGGGCGCAGCCCGATCACCCTGGAGAGCAAGCGCAGCGCGTTCGGCAGCAGTGGCATCACTCCGGCTAACCGTCTGTATGTTCGCAACAATCTGCCCGTACCCGATGCCCGTATCGTCGCCGACCCCAACGCATGGGAACTGACGGTCGAAGGCGTCGAGCAGCCGCGTACGCTGAGTGTGGCCGAACTCAAGACCATGGGTCTGACATCGGTGGCGATGGTATTGCAGTGCTCGGGCAACGGGCGCGGCTTTTTCGCGCATGAAACCAGCGGCTCACAATGGCGTACCGGCGCGGCCGGGAACGTCATCTGGAGCGGTGTGCCGCTCAAGACGGTCGTCGAAGCACTCGGTGGACCGGTCGATGGGGTGAAGTTCGTTACCAGCACCGGCGGTGAGGCGCTGCCCGAAGGGCTGGACCCCGATCTGGTACAGGTCGAGCGTTCGATTCCAGTCGACAAGGGACTCGACGACGTCCTTCTCGCCTGGGAGATGAACGGCGCGCCCATCCCGCTCGCCCATGGCGGGCCGCTTCGGGTGATCGTGCCGGGCTACTATGGCTGCAATAACGTCAAATACGTCAAACGCGTGGCGCTGACGAGCGCTGAAAGTACGGCCAAGATTCAGCAGACAAGCTATCGCATCCGGCCGATCGGGGTGTCTGGCGCACCGGATCAGCCGTCGATGTGGGATATGAACGTGAAGTCGTGGATCACCGGGCCGGGCGCCGACGAGTCGCTGCCCGTGAAATCTGGACGGCAAGTGATTCACGGCGTGGCGTTCGGCGGCAACGAGGCCGTGGAGTCTGTCGACGTCTCGATCGATGGCGGCAAGACCTGGGAGACCGCCGAACTCATCGGCCCGGATATGGGGCCCTATGCCTGGCGTACGTTTGCACTGGAAACGAACCTGCCCGCGGGCACGCATCGTCTGGCCAGCCGCGCGACCAGTGCCTCGGGTGAGCGTCAGCCGGAGGCACGGCAGGAAAACGAGCGCGGCTACGGAAACAATAGCTGGCGCGACCATGCGCTGATGGTCGAGGTCGGCTGATGTGCAGGAGCCACACCATTCGCCTGTGCGGTTCGGCCGCTGCGATACTGCTGGCCATGTCGGCGACGGCGCTGGCCGAAGACGCGGCTAGCGGCAAGAAGATATTCACCGAGCAGGCCAAGCCGTCTTGTACCGTCTGCCACACGCTATCGGATGCCGGCAGCCAAGGACAGATAGGCCCCAATCTGGATGATCTCAAGCCGAGCCGTGATCGGGTGTACAAGGCGGTGACCGGCGGCGTCGGCGCCATGCCGCCGTACAAGGATGCGTTGAGTGACGCCCAGCGGCGCGCGGTGGCGGACTACGTCTCGCAGGCCACCGGCGGCGGTTGAAGTCGCGACCGTCAGACAAGACCAGATAAAAAAGCCCGCATCGGACGATCGATGCGGGCTTTTTTCTTATCGGCACGCGCCTCGCGGCGTTATTTGCTCTGATAGTAGTCCATCAAGATCTCGGCGACCTCGGGACGCGAGAACTCGGGCGGCGGGGCGGTGCCATTACCGAGCATCTCGCGCACCTTGGTGCCCGACAGGATCACGAAGTCGTCTTTGGTGTGGTCCGGCACGTCGCGCATCATCACCACCTTGCCGAGTTTCTTCGAGAACGCAGTATGGTCGGCGGCGAAGATCTCGATATCGAGTGCACCGTCGGGTACCTGTGTGTCGAAGATCGTCTGTGCATCGAACGGGCCGTAGAAATCGCCCACGCCGGCGTGGTCGCGTCCCACGATGAGATAGCTGCAGCCGGCGTTCTGACGGAACACCGCATGCAGTACCGCCTCTCGGGGGCCGGCATAGAGCATGTCGAAGCCGTAGCCGGTGATCATTACCGAGTTTTCCGGAAAGTAGACATCGACCATCTTGCGGATGGCTGCGTCGCGCACGTTAGCCGGAATATCGCCGGGCTTGAGTTTGCCGAGCAGCATGTGAATGAGGATGCCATCGGCGCCGGTGGCCTCGAGCGCCATCTTGCACAGTTCCTCGTGGGCACGATGCATGGGGTTGCGGGTCTGGAAGGCCACGACTTTGTCCCAGCCGCGTTCTGCGAACTCCTCGCGGATCGAGCCTGCGGTACGGAAGGTGTCCGGAAAATCTTTCTCGAAGTAGCTGAAGTTCAGCACCTGAATCGGCCCGTGCACGATATAGCGGCCCATGCCGTTGAAGGTCGCGACGCCCGGGTGTTCCGGGTCGTTGGTGCCGAATACCTGGCCGGTGAGCGTGGCCATTTCGTCATCGCTGATTTCATCGATGCCTTCGATGTCCTGGACGGCGATGACCGGGGTGCCCGGTACGTTCGGGTCCTTCAGGGCGATACGGGCCGCGCCCTTGATGGGTTCGATATCGTCGACGATGTTGACGATGGGCACCGGCCAGAACAGGCCGTCGGTGGTTTCCAGCCGGGCACCGACCGACAGTGCATCGGCCTTGCTCATGAAACCGGACAACGGGTTGAAATAGCCCGCGCCGAGCATGACGCAGTTTGCCGCGGCCGCAGAACTGACGGTCAGTGCCGGCAACTCGTGGCCTTCCTGGACCAGCTGCTCGCGAACCTTATCGTCGGCGACAAAAAGCGGATTGAGCGTGTCGGAACCGTGCGGTTTGATCATCGAAACTGCGCCTGCATTGAAAACCGAAAAAAGCCCCGGCGGCCGTTGTCGTCACGGCCGGAATGATCGGGTACTGTGCTGATGGCGCCCGATTCTAACGTAAAAGGCGTGCCGGCCGGGCGTGGCCGCGCTCTGCGCGCGAGCGGATCAGCGATCGTCCAGCAGTGTGCGGTCGATGACGATATCCAGCTCGAGCAGCCGGAAGGACAGGGTCTTGCCGTGGCCGTCGAGGTTGAGCGCGCCGTTGACGCCGCCCTGCAGGACCTCGTCGAGCACGAGATTCATGCCGGCCAGACGGGGCAATGGATAACGGCGCACGGCCGTGGCGCCGCGATGGGCGAACCATGCCGCCACGCGCTGTTCGGTAACCTGCTCGATCAGCGTGTCGTACCAGGCGTCTCGATAGGCGAACACGGCCAGGTTCAGACGATTACCTTTATCGCCGGCGCGTGCATGAGCCAGCTCGTGCAGGCGTACGATCACGTGCTGGTCATCGGGTTCAGGCATGGCTACGGTCGAGATGCTCGGTCTGCGGGGTGAGTCGGGTGGCGAAGGCGTCGACGTCCTCGCGCCGTACCAGATAGGACGCGGTGCACACCCGGCGCTGGAAACTGCGGCGTACGCCCCCGCCGCCAGCCGGCCCGGCGCAATACAGTGCCAGCAGTTCCTGGGTGGCGCGCTCGACCCAGCGGCGCTGGCCATGCTCGACGGCCAGACGCAGCCGGTAGTCGCCGTCGGCCGGCGCCTGACCGGCGCCGCCGAGCGTGCTTTCGTCGTCGTCGAATACGCTGATCGCACCGATGATGTCCAGACGGCTGCGCAGATCGGCCGGCGCACGGAATGCCAGACGGGCGCGCAGCACGGCCGCGGCCTGTCGGGCCCGGGCCAGGGCATTGGGCCCGGCATAGGAAATCTCGGCCTCGCTCTGGTAGCCGCCGTCGTAGCACACCGTCGTCTTGAGCCGGTCCGGGGCCGGTTTGCCGCGTATGCCGGTCACGGCCACGCGATCCGGCCCGCACTGGGTGACCGTGGCTGCACTGAGATCGACCACCACATCCGGCGTCAGGTAGTGCCCCGGGTCGTGGACCTCGTAGAGCAGCTGTTCCTTGACCGTCTGTTCGGTGACCTGGCCGCCCGTGCCTGGGGGCTTGGTGATGATCAGGTGCCCGTCGGCCTCGACCTCGATGATCGGGTAGCCCAGCCAGGCCATGCCCGGCACGTCCTTGTAGCCTGGATCGGAAAAATACCCGCCGGTGACCTGGGCGCCGCACTCGCCGAGATGGCCGGCCATCATGCCGGCGGCCAGCCGGTCCCAGTCGTCCCAGGCCCAGCCGAAGTGGTGAACGAGCGGCGCCAGGAACAGCGCGGGGTCGGCCACGCGGCCGCTGATCACGATCTGAGCCTGGTCGGCCAGCGCCTCGGCCAGCGGTGCGGCGCCAAGATACACATTCGCCGAGATCAACGTCCGTGGATCGGGCAATTGCGAACTCTCGGTTTCCCACGGCGCAAGGTCGAGTCGTGTCAGCCGATCGAGAATATCGTCGCCCTGGACCCGTGCGATACGTGCCTCTCGATAGCCCAGCTCCTCTGCGATCGCGGCCACGCGCCGACAGGCCCCCAGCGGGTTGGCGGCGCCGAGGTTGCTCAGCACGGCGATGTCGTTGTCCAGGCAGTCCGCCAGGATCGGCCGCATGAGCTCATCGAGCAGAGGTTCGTAGCCCGCGTCGGGATTGTCACGCATGGCGCGATGAGCGGCTGCCAGCGTGCGCTCGCCGAGCGTTTCGAAAATAAGCGCGCTCGGGCTGCCGCGCCGAATGAGTTCGGCCACCACCGGTCCGGCCGCATCGGTCCGGTCACCGGAAAAGCCGGCGCCACTACCCAGGAGAAAACTCATGGACGCGATCCGTGGGTCGTTGTGCCGACCGATCGAGCCTTCGCTTCGCTGGTACGGTCGGCGACCGGGCGGCGCCGGTGGTAGCCGTACAGGCCGATCAGCAGCAACGCGGCCCCGGTGGTGGTCAGCCAGCCGGGCGTCAGGGCCAATATCACCACGATCGCCAGGGCGAGTACGTCGGCGATGCGGTGCCCGGTGACGGCCACGCGCGACATCAGCGCCGAGAACGCGATCACGAACATCACGCCCTGGGCGCTGGCCAGCACGATATGGGGCCAGCTGCCGAAACCCGCCAGCGCCGGATAAATCAGCAGCAGAAACGGTATGACATAGATCGCCGCGGCCAGGCGCACGGCTTCGCCAGCGGCGGGTAGCCAGTTCGTCTGGGCGATACCCGAGCCGACGAACACCGCCACGCACACCGGTGGAGTGATCACCGAAAGCGTGGCGAAATAAAACACGAACAGGTGCGCGATCAACGGCTCCACTCCGATCTGGGTGAGCGCCGGGGCCAGCACCGAGGCCACCAGCACGTAAGCGGCGGTGGTGGGAATGCCCATGCCGAGAATCAGGCAGACACCGCCGACGATCAGCGACACCAGAAACAGCGACTGGCCGCCGAGATCCACGATCAGCCCCGCCAGGGTCACGCCGATGCCGGTCATGCCGATCATCGCCACGAGAATCTGGGCGCCGGCCAGAAGTACGCCGATGATCACCATGCCCTTGCCGGCGTCGGTCAGTCCGTCGAGCAGCCGGGCCGCGATCTGGCGCGGGCCGATGCCGGCGGCCAACGCGAACAACGTATAGGAGACGACGGTCATGACTACGCCGAAGAAGGCGGCCGTCTGAATGGAGCGGCCCGTGAGCACGCCGTAGAACAGCCCGCCGAGGGCAGCCAGGATCGGTATGATGCGGGCCGGTTTGAGCACGTGGCTCCAGGCCGGCATCTCCTCGGCCGGGACCACCCGCAGCTGGCGGCGGCGCGCGACCATGTGGATGGTCAGGAACACCCCGAGATAGAACAGAATCGCCGGCAGCAGCGCGGCCAGGGCAATACGCACATAACTCTCGCCGAGGATCTCGGCCATGATGAAGGCGGCCGCGCCGAGAATCGGCGGCGCGATCTGCCCGCCTGTCGAAGCCACGGCTTCGACCCCGGCCGCAAACGGCGCCGGGTAGTTCAGCCGTTTCATCATCGGGATGGTGAAATTGCCGGTGGTGGCCACATTGGCCACCGCGCTGCCGCTGACCATGCCGAACAGCCCCGATGCCACGGTGGCGACCTTGGCAGCGCCGCCGGGCGAACGGCCGCTCACTCGCAGGGCCAGATCCATGAACGCCTGGCCGCCGCCGGTATGCAGCAGCAGGCTGCCGAACAGCACGAACGCAGCGATCGTCGTGGCGGCCACGCCCACGAGCATGCCCCAGATGCCCAGGTCGCCGAGATAGAGTGTCTCGGTGACGAACGCCGGGCCGAAACCGCGGTGGCCGAGCGGCCCCGGGATATAGGCGCCGAAGAATGCGTAGGCCAGACCGATCAGCACCATCACCGGAAAGATCACACCGATCGCGCGCCGTGACAGATCCAGAATGGCGATGACCAGAACGGACGTCAGCACCATGTCGCGCGGGCTGGCCCAGGGTAGCTCGGTGAGAATACGTTCGTGGTTCATGGCCACGTAACCGCAGGCCGCGACGATGCCCACGGCCAGCGCGGCGTCCACGACCGCGCCTGCCGTGCGCCAGCGCGTGGCCCCGCCCAGCGGATAGATCGTCAGGCCCAGCAGCAACACCAGCGCCAGGAAGATCGATCGCTGCATGAGGCTTTCGAACGGGCCGACCGCCGAGGTGTAGACGATCAGCCCGCCTAGCGCCAGCGCCAGCAGTTTGGTCAGCGTATCGCGCATGTCGGTGGTAAGGCGTCTATTCGACGGGCTTGAGAGCGTCCGGAATGGTCATGCCCTGTTCGCGGTAATAACGGGCCGCGCCGGCAGCCAGGGGCACGCTGCCGACATCCAGCGTGGTCTGTGCCATGTCGGTACCCTTGATCGCGGCAAAGGCGTTGGCCTGGGCATCGGTATGCTCCATGACCGCCTTGACGATGCGATAGGCGGTTTCCTCGTCCATGTCGGGGCTGGCATGCACGGCCACACCGAAGGCCCAGGTGCGATACGGGGGCAGATTGTTGGCCTTGTTCTCCGGCACGTCGACCACGGCCACGTCCGGCATCTCGCTGCGCAACGTCTTGGCCTGATCGTCGTTGAGCGACAGCACCCGGATCGGGGTGAAGGTCGAGATATCCAGCGTCGAGCCATCGAGCTGGTTGCCCACGCCGGACTTCACGTAACCGGCAATACGGCCGTCCTTGATCGAGCTGACCACGTCGGTGGTCGAGCCGCGGACGTAGTCCGGCTCGATCCCCAGAGCGGCCAGTACGGCCTCGGTGGTGCTCTCGGTCGCCGAGCCGGTGATGCCCGGGTTCAGACGGACGCCGTCCAGCCCGGCCAGGGTGTCGACATTGGCATCTTTGCGCATGACCACGTTCTGGGGGGCCACCGTATAGACCCACAACAGCCGGCTGTCGATCGCTCGGCCCTTGAACTCGCCGGTGCCCTCATAGGCGTGGTAACCGGTGTTGGTGGTCACCAGACCGAGATCGATCTGGTTGCGACTCAGTCGACGCAGGTTGTCGACGGTCGCGCCGGTCTCGACCACCGACGAACTCACGCCGTCGACATACTGGTTGATGATCTGATTGACCGAGACGAAGTATGCGTAGTGGCTCGACGAGCTGGACGTCGAGCCGATCAGCAGGCGGGTCTGGGCCTGGGCGTAGCCGCTGGTCAGGATGGCCGCGAGCACGAGCGCGGCCAGGGCGATGAATCGCTTCTGCATGGGAATCTCCTCTGGGCTCGCCGGCCCTTGTATTTATGTCCGGCCTTGTCTGTGCAAGGCCCGGCAGACAGCCTCGCGCGGCCAACGAATTTTGTATATTGAATACTTTTTATGTTTTGTTTTAAATTGTAAAAGTGAATCCCAGTATCAAGCAGTTGCAGGCGTTCGTGGCCGTCGCTCAGGCGCGCAGTCTGGCCGAGGCCGGCGAGCGTGTGCACCTGTCGCAGCCGGCCTTGAGCATCGCCATCCGTAAGCTGGAGAGCACGGTCGGCGGCCCCTTGTTCGCCCGCACGTCGCGCCAGCTGTCGCTTACCCCGGAGGGCGAAACCTTCCTGCCGGTCGCCTCGCGGCTACTCAACGACTGGGCCGAAGCGTTCGAGGATCTCGGCGAGCTGTTCTCCAAGCAGCGCGGCAAGGTCACCATCGCCGCGTTGCCGACGCTTGCCGCCGGCCTGCTGCCGGGCCTTGTCGCCACCCTCCGGGATCGCTATCCGCGGATCAATCTGGCTTTGCATGATGCGCTCGGCGAGGAGGTCGATCAGATGGTGCGCGAGGGTCGGGCCGACATGGGCCTGACCGTGCCCCCTGCGGCTACCGATCTGCTGTCGTTCGAGCCGCTGCTCGAAGACCACTACGTCGCGGTCTGTCCGGTCGGCCACCCGCTGCTCGAACAAGCCACCGTCGCGTGGGCACAGCTGGCCGACTGGCCGTTCATCGGCATCAGCCGGCTGTCGAGTTCGCGTCGTGATATCGACCGTACCGTCGGGCAGGTCGGCCAGACGCTGGATATCGTCTGCGAGGTCAGCCAGATTGCCACGGTGGGGCGGATCGTGGCCTCCGGAGCGGGCATCGGGGTGCTGCCGGCACTGAGCTTCCGTCAGATATCGAGCCGTGGGCTCGGACATCGGCCGCTGGTCGAGCCCACGGTTGCACGGCGCCTGGGCGTGATTCTGCGGCGTCGCGATCCGTTATCGGCGGCCGCGTCGGCCATGCTGGAGCTGGTGCGTGAAGCCGGCGAGCTGGAGCGCAGCGCCGGCTAGATCAAGACCCTCAGGAGGGCTTTTTCTTGCCGGTATCGTTTTCGCAGTTGGCCGTCTGGCATTCGCCGTAGAGCACGAGCGTGTGCTTGGACAGGTCGAAGCCGGATTTCTGGGCGACATCGCGCTGGCGCTGCTGCATCTCGTCGTCGAAGAACTCCTCGATCTTGCCGCACTTCACGCAGATCAGATGATCGTGCGGCCCCTGTTCGAGCTCGAACAGGGCATGGCCGTCCTCGAAGTGGTGGCGGATGACCAGGCCAGCGTCCTCGAACTGGGACAGAACGCGATAGATCGTGGCCAGGCCGATATCTTCCTCGTCGTCCATCAGCAGCCGGTAGACATCCTCGGCCGACAGATGATCCTGCTTGTTGCGCTGGAGGACTTCCAGGATTTTCAGACGCGGCAGCGTCGCTTTGAGCCCGGCCTTGCGCAGATCACTGGTTTGCATGGATCGACACCTCGAGTATGCCGGCGGTTCGATGCATCTCGACCGCCGCGGCGCTGAATGAGTCAGCCCGGCTCACCGACGATAGGTCAGCGCTTCGCCGGTACAGCCTTGGCTAAGTTTACCTTCATGATAGGCCAGTTGACCAGACACGAACGTGCTGACGACACGGCTTTTGAACGTATGTCCGGCGAACGGTGTCCAGCCGCACTTGGCGATCACCGGTTCGTCGTCGACCACGCTGTCGGCGTGGGTGTCCACCAGCACCAGGTCGGCCCAGTAGCCTTCCCGGATATAGCCCCGATCAGCCACGCCGAAGCGATCGGCCGCGTTGTGGGCGGTCTTGGTCACCAGCTGTTCGAGCGTGAAATGACCCGCGCGGACATGATCGAGCAGCGATACCAGCGCGTGCTGGACCAGTGGCAGCCCGGCCGGGGCATCGAAATAGAGGTTGTGCTTTTCACGCAGTTGATGGGGTGCATGATCGGTGGCCAGTACGTCGATGATGTCGTCGCCCACGGCTTTCAACAGCGCATCCCGATCAGCCGCCGACTTGATCGCCGGATTGCATTTGATGAGCGTGCCGCGATCGGCGTAGTCGGCTTCGGTGAAGAACAGGTGATGCACACAGGCTTCGGCGGTGATCTGCTTGTTCGCCATGGGGCCCGCGGCGAACTGATCGAGCTCGTCGGCGGTGGTGATATGCAGGATATGCAACCGTGTGCCGTGGGTTTTGGCCAGTGCGATCGCCTTTGCCGACGAGGCATAGCAGGCTTCGCGCGAGCGGATCACCGGGTGCTGACTCATGGGCACGTCATCGCCGAACTGTTCGCGTGCTCTGGCAGCGTTGGCCTCGATCATGGGCGTATCTTCGCAGTGGGTCAGCACCGTCAGCGGCGAATGTTCGAAAATCTGGTCCAGGGCGGTGTCGTCGTCGACCAGCATCTTGCCGGTGGAGGCGCCCATGAAGATCTTCACACCGGCGGCCAGCCGCGTATCCAGCCGCTTGATCTGTTCGATGTTGTCGTTGGTGGCGCCGAAGTGGAAGCCGTAGTTGGCCGCCGAACGCCCCTTGGCCATCGCCAGCTTGGCGGCGAGTGCGTCGTTGTCGATGGTCGGCGGCTTGACGTTGGGCATATCCATGAAGCTGGTGATGCCGCCGGCCACCGCCGCCCGGGATTCGCTGGCGATATCGGCCTTGTCGGTCAGCCCCGGCTCACGGAAATGGACCTGATCGTCGATCATGCCTGGCAGAAGAAAGCGTCCGGCCGCGTCGATGACCTGCGCGCCCGCGGGGGCTTCGATCGAAGGCGCGATCTTGGCAATACGGCCGTTGTCGATCAGCAGATCGGCTTCACGTCGCTCGCCTTCGTTGACCAGACGGGCGTTGGTGATGAGATAGCTGGACATGAGCGGGGCGCACCGTGTTCGAGTGGGCCGCCATTTTAGCGCTTTCGGATGGGCTCGTTCAGCCGCGCGTGGCGATGGCCCCCTTGCCGACCCCTTCGTAGGCGCGTACCCGCAGCGCGTGGCCCGGGTGGGCGGCCGCCAGTTCGCCGGCAATATGATCGGCGATATTCTCGACCGTCGGCGGGCCGTCCAGCAATACGCAGCGCTCGGCGGCCAGCCGCATCGAGAACCGACCCTGCGGTGCGGAATAGGCAAAGTGCTGGCGCCCGTCGGGGGCGATGTCGACGCGGTCCTCGCGCTGGCCGATGAACACACCCTGCCAGCGATCGGCCCAGCTGCGTGCCAGATCGGGCCGGTCGCGGCCGTCCATTTCCACGGCCAGGCGGCAGCGATGGCCATGGCCCATGCGCTGACAATCGCCGTCGTGGTTTTTCAGCCCGTGACAGTAGTGGTAGCTCGCCCCGTCAATGCGCTCGGGCCGAAGTGTGAGACGCAGACGGTCGATATGAGCCGGCAGGGCGGCCGCCACCCGTGGGGTCAGCCAGGCGGTCAGACCGGCGCTGTCAATATGCTCGGCATCGATTGCGGCCATGCCGCTGGGTGGTCCGGCATAATCCAGCCTGTTGCCGGCCCGGCATACGAAACTCAGGCCGTTGCCGTTGCCGTGGCACGTCAGCCCCGACGCACGGGCCGGAACCAACAGACGATGATCGAGCAGGGCATCGATCTCGCGTTTGAGCAACCGTTTGGCCGGGCCGAAGTCGAACAGCATGCCGCTGTCGTCGCGGCGTCCGGTGAGCTCGGCATCCACCAGCCAGGTACGTCCGCCCAGGCCGGTATCGGGGTCGAGAACGCCACAGTCGATATGGGTGACGTGATCGACGAAAAGCGTGAGTGGCTCGCCGCTCACGCGGCCGGCGACCACTCGATGCCGCGTTCGGGCAGCATCATCGGAATGCCATCGTGTATCGCATAGAGCGTGCCGCCGTCGCGGGTGACGAGTGCGCCGCTAAGCGCATCCTCGACCGGACTGCCGTCGCTATGACGGAGATCGCCTGCGGCGATCCGGCGATTGGCCTGCGCAAGCAGTTCGGCATCGGCCAGCGTGACCGGCGCGCCGGTCACCGGACAGACGAGAATATCGAGCAGCTTCTTGTCCACGACGGGCCTGATTGACGAATGGCGTAGCCGATTCTAGGGCGTGTCGAGGTTTGGTGCGAGCGACGTGCCGGCGATGGCGCAGTGCGCCGGAGCGTTTGCCAGGCGGCGCGCGGCTGCGATCGCCCAGTGGACGGGCCGATTGCGCACGGCGCATGCGCCACTGCCGACGAGGGGAGGGGCGGCTGCGTCGCTCGTTCGCTGTCGGTGCTCGCGCGCCTCACCCGACCGTGGCCTTGAGCCCGACGACCGCGACCACGATCGCCGCGATACAGGCCAGCCGCGCAGGGCGCGGCGAGTCGCCCCAGAAGAGGATGCCGATCACCGTGCTGCCGACCGCGCCGATGCCGGTGAACACGCCGTA
The DNA here is from genome assembly GCF_040361275.1 of Salinisphaera sp. T31B1. Classification (NCBI taxonomy): domain Bacteria; kingdom Pseudomonadati; phylum Pseudomonadota; class Gammaproteobacteria; order Salinisphaerales; family Salinisphaeraceae; genus Salinisphaera; species Salinisphaera sp. T31B1. Next base: position 861,610 of record NZ_APNH01000001.1, read on the forward strand.
GGCAACGCCCATGGGAATCGTGGTCATGGCGTGATACAGACAAAACAGCGCAAGGCCGAACCCCGCCACCGCCAGCGGCAGGCCGCTGGCGATACGGCGCTGGGTCAGGCGCTCGAACCCGATCACGCCGACAACTTCCAGCCCACCGGCCAGGATCAGCATGAGCCAGTTCATGACGAACCCTGTCGGCTCGGCCCGACGGATAGCAGCTTGAGACCGACCACACCGGCCAGCAGAAGCGCAAGAAAGCCGAGCGCCGGCGCATGGACGGGGGCTGCGAACACGAGGCGATCGAGCACAACGGTGCCGGCTGCGCCGAGTCCGACAAATATCACGTACACGGTGGTGGCCGGCATGTGGCGGGCGGCCCGCAACGCGAGGCCGAAGCTGGCCGCGATACATACAACCGTCGCCAGCCAGCCAAGGCCGCTGTGCGCGGTCTTCAATCCGGCGACCCAGCCGACTTCAGCGCTGGCTGCGGCCAGCAACCATATCCAGTGACGCATGGGAAAACTCTCGTGCCTGAAACGAACTAACGGTCGTTAGTATAGCGATGATGTACTGCTTCTCAACCCCTGATACCCGGATCGCGGCGGCCGACCGGCGCGGTCTTGGGTCGGGTGACGGCTAGTCTTCGATTCACCAGTGCACCGCGGCCACGACACCGGGGTTCGCAACTCCTTAGAATAGGCGGATGATCGAATCCGCTGTCCGCCCGACCGCTGCGCGCATACAGAACGCCGCACTCGCGCTGTTTGCCCGTCAAGGCTATGAGGCCACCACGCTCGCTCAGATCGCCGACGCGGTCGGTATCCGCAAGCCGTCGCTGTACAACCATATCCAACACAAGGAAGGGCTCTATCTGGCGCTGGTCGATCAGGTCGAGGCACAGTTCTTCGCGGTGCAGGATGCGAGCTTGTCCGCCACCGCCGGCGCGGCGCTAAACGAGCGGTTGTATCGGCTGATCACCGACCTGAGTGATTTCATATTCACCGAGGACAGCGGCGCGTTCTACAAGCGCTGTTTGCTGTTTCCGCCGGATGCGCTGGCCGACGAGGTCCGTGCGGTCAACGACCGCAGCGAGGCGCGAATCGATACCGCCCTGCGCGCGCTTCATGCCCAGGGCGTGACCGAGGGGCATTGGCGTTCGGCTGACGAGCGTGTGTTCCTGGACGCTTTTTATTGCCTCATGGACGGGCTCTATAGCGAGCGCTTCATCTACTCGCGCGCCGAGTACACACGCCGTCTAGCGTCTGCCTGGCGGGTGTTCTGGCGCGGGGTGAGCCACACGCCGGATTGAGCGGGCGTGCCGCCCAGCGCGGATGGTTGATGTACAAAATGTAACGATATAACATATATTTCTCACGCTTCGGCGTGTCGAATCCGTATTTTGTTGGGGAAAGCATGTCCAAATGTGGTTTGAGCCTGCCCGCGGCTGGCTCCTGTGTAGTCTTGCTGACGCTCGGCGGCTTCGCGCCCGCCTGGTCGCAGCCGTCGTCGGCCTCTGAGGCGGCACAGCCTTTGTCGCTGGCGGGCGTCGACGACACGCGAGGGCTCGGGCCGATCTCGGTCACCGGCGCGCCGCTGCCGGGGAGCCCGTTATCGCAGGCCGCCGATGTCGATGTGGTCGAGTCCGACGCTATCGAGGCCAAGGGCGCGACCAATCTCGGCGAAGCGCTGGACGACCTGGCCGGGGTGAATTCGATCAGCACGGGCAACAGCGTCGGCAAGCCGGTCATCCGCGGGCTGTCCGGCGAGCGCATCAAGCTTCTGTCCGACGGTGTGGGCGTGGACCACCAGCAGTTCGGTGTGCGGCATATGCCCACCGTTGATACGTTCCTGCTCGATCGTGTCGAGGTCGTACGCGGGGCCTCGAGCGTACTCTACGGCTCCAGCGCGCTGGGTGGCGCGATCAACCTGCTGCCGCCGGAGATCGCTTGGGATACCCCGGTCGAAGGCGAAACGCTCACCCGTTATTCCACCAACAACGACCAGTGGGATACCGGCATCAAGGCCACCGGCGGCAACGGCCGATTCGGTTATTCGGCCGGCATCATCCGTCGCAGCGCGGGCGATATCGAAACCCCGGACGAGCCAACCTATTTTCCGCCACCGCCGGCTGAACAGTTCCGGGACGCGCCGGCCTATACCGGCAAACTCGGCTATACGGATTTCAATCAGGTCAACGGCGACTTCGCGCTGGGCTATCGTGACGACGACGGCGGTGTGTGGACCGCGCGCTATTCGCGTTTCAACGACGAACACAACTTCCTGCTGCCGCCACCGGCCGGCAACCTGCCGCCCGCGGCCGGCGAGGAAGGCGTCGGCCAGTTCATCGACAACGAACAGATCGAACTGGCGGGCGAGAAAGAAGCCGGCGGCATCACCTGGAAGCCCAAGCTCGTCTGGCAGAACAATCGTCGCCGCTCGAATGCCCCCGGCACGCCGCGCGTGGCCGGGTTCGATAACGCGATCGATATCGAATTCGATCAATACACCGCGCGCCTGGAAGGCCAGCACGGTCCGGTGCTTGGTCTGGACGGCGGCACCGTGGGTATCGAATACGTCACCAAGGATCAGGAGTCACGCGGGACCACCCAGCTGTCGCCGGGTGGCACGGTCGACAACGCCGCGATCTTCGCGTTCGAGGAAAAGGGCATCGGCGATCTGCTGCTGCAGGCCGGGCTGCGCTACGACCACCACGAGGTCGAGGGCAAGGCGTCCAAGACGGCCAATCCGTCACCCAGCGTGGTCGATGCCGACAAGCAATCCTACGATGTGGTCACCGGCTCGCTGGGCGGTATCTACAGCCTGACCGAGCGACTGTCCGTCGCGGCCAACGTCGGGCGCGGTTTCCGTGCACCGAGCCTGTTCGAATTGTATGCAGCAGGTCAGCATGGCGGCGTCGCGGCATTCCAGGTGGGCGACCCCAACCTCGAGGAAGAGACCTCGCTGAATACCGATCTGTCGCTGCGCTGGGCCTCGGAGGCGCTGCGCGCCAAGGCCACGGTCTATCGCAATGCGATCGATAACTACATCTTCCTGCGCGATACCGGCGAAACGATGGCCGGCCTGCCGGTGCTGGCCAACGACCAGACCGACGCCCGGCTCATCGGCGCCGAGTTGTCGATCGAAGCCGATGTCAGTGATGCCGTCACTCTGTCCCTGACCGGCGAGACGGTCGATGGCGAACGCCGAGACAACGGCGACGAACTGCCGCTGCTGCCAGCCGACAACGTCAGTCTCGGGGCACGTTTCACCCCCGCCAGCGAGGGGTGGCTGCGCGATCCGCGGGCCTCGGTCAAGCTGAGCTACTACGCCTCAAAGGACGCCGCGCCCGGCGAGCCGTTCGCCCAGTTCGACGATGCGCCGTTCGGGAGCGCGTCTACCGACAGCTATTACCTGGTCGACGTCGGCGCCGGGTTTTCGCCTCAAATCGCCGGCCAGACCGTGCATCTGGATGTTGCGATCAACAACCTTCTGGACGAGGACTACCGTGGTTTCCTGGATACCTATAAGGGCTATGCGTTGTCGCCGGGCCGTGATATCCGCCTGACCGCACGCGTGCCGTTCGGGGGCTAGTGATGGATCATACCGGTTCGGGTGCCGCGGCCGACCCGCTCGGGCGCGGCGCCGGCCACGCGGTCGGGCTCATCTTCTTCTGCGTCGTGGCATTCGGTGCGCTGGCCGGTTATGACAAGGTCGCCCTCATTGCACTGACCGCCTTCGGCGCGATGACCGCCGGTGCCGTGCTCGGTTATCGCGCGACCGGCGCGAGTGCGGCGTGGCAGGCCCTCGACGGTGTGGCTGGCGGAGCGATGATCGCGGCGGCCTGTATCCTGCTCCTGCCGGCGGCCATCGCACTGGACCCGCCGCTGGCGGGTCTCGGCGTGGCGCTGGGTCTATTGTTCGGCCACGCATTACATCGTGCCTGTCGCGAACGTGCCTGGCGGCCGGGCGCACTGGGTGAATCCAGCTTGATCGCGCTGACCGTGCATTCGGCCGGCGCCGGCGTGGTCATCGGCATGCTCTACGGACAGATGCCCGAGCTCGGGCTATGGCTGGGCACGGTCATCGTCGCGCACAAACTGCCGGCCGGGTATGCCATTGCCCGACGCCTGCGTGCCCAGGGTGGCGCGCTGGCCGGCATCGCGTTGCCCGCCTGTGCGGTGGGGGTGGTGGCCGTGCCGGTCGCCATGGCCACCACTGTGCTGCCGCCCTCGGCCGCGATCGGCGCGGTGTGTCAGGGGCTGGCCGCAGGCATTTTTCTGCACGTCGGCCTGGAATGCGTTGCTTTGGAAGGGGCCGTCAATGCGGCGGTTGATACGCCCGGTTGGCGAATCTGGCTGCCGGTGGGCGCAGGTATGGCGTTGATGATGCTGTTGCGGATCGCTTTCGGCTGAAGGTCCGCCCGCCTAGCGGCCCGGACGTGTCGTCGGCCGTTGCCAGCAATCGAATCAGCGATTAGAATTGTTACGTTATAACGTTTTATAAAAAGCGATGAACGAAGACGAACTGCGGGCGATGTCCGACGACGATTACATGAACGATGCGCAACTGCGGTTCTTCCGCGATCGTCTGCTGGCGCAGCGCGTCGAAGTGCTCGATCGCGAGCGTGATATTTGAGTCCGCCTGAACGACAACAGCGTGTTCGCCGACCCTGGCGACCGGGCGATGGCAGAGGAATCCCGCTGGCTGGACCTGCGCCTGCGCGATCGCGAAGCCCGATTGCGCCACAAGATCGATTCATCGCTGCGGGCGATTCGTGACGGCGACTACGGCTGGTGCGAGGTATCCGGCGAGGCGATCGGTATTCCACGTTTGCTCGCCCGGCCTACCGCCACGACCTGTGCCGATGTCAAGACCGACGCCGAGACCCGCGAGCGCGCCTTTCGCGGCGGCCGCTGATTTTCTGTCCACCTGCTTTCCAAGGATTCAAAATGCGCGACACACGACTGCCCGTGACCGTTCTGTCCGGATTTCTCGGCGCCGGCAAGACGACGCTGCTCAACCACGTGCTGGCCAACCGCGAGGGCCTGCGCGTGGCCGTGATCGTCAACGACATGAGCGAGATCAACGTCGATGCCGCCCAGATTCGCGATACCGGTGCCCTTTCGCGCGTGGACGAAAAGCTGGTCGAATTCTCCAACGGCTGTATCTGCTGCACCCTGCGCGACGATCTGCTGGCCGAGGTCACGCGCTTGGCCCGTGAGGCGCGCTTCGATTATCTGCTGATCGAATCCACCGGCATCTCGGAGCCCATGCCGGTGGCCGCTACCTTTGCCGTGCGTGACGAGGACGGTTTTTCGCTCACCGACGTGGCGCGGCTGGACACCATGGTCACGGTGGTCGATGCCGCCGCGCTGCTGGCCGACTACGCCAGCGAGGATTTCATTGCCGACCGCGGTGAGTCGCTGGGCGAAGAGGACGAGCGCACCGTGGTCGATCTGCTCGTCGACCAGATCGAGTTCGCCGACGTCATCGTGCTCAACAAGACCGATATCGCGACCGACGCCCAGCGTCGCGATGCCCGTGGCGTGATCGCGGCGCTGAACCCGAAGGCGCAAGTGCTCGAGGTGGCCCGGGGCCGCGTGCCGGTCGCCGAGATCGTCGGCACGAACCGCTTCGATTTCGACCGGGCCGCGCAATCGGCTGGCTGGGTCCGCGAGTTGGCCGGCGAGCATACGCCCGAGACCGAGGAATACGGCATCAGCAGTTTCGTCTATCGCCGACGGCGGCCGTTTCATCCCCAGCGGCTGCTCGAACTGTTCCACCAGAACTGGCCGGGCGTGCTGCGCAGCAAGGGCCTGTTCTGGCTGGCAAGCCGGCCGGATTACGTGGGCGAGATTGCCCAGGCGGGCGGTGCGCTCACGCATCGGGCGGCCGGCCTGTGGTGGGCGAGCGAACTGGCCGGCGATGGCCCGGCCGACCCGGAGATCCGGGCCACGGTGCGCGAGCTGTGGGACGCGACCTGGGGCGATCGGCGCCAGGAGATCGTGATCATCGGGCTGCGCATGGATCGCGCGGACATCGAGGCGCGGCTGGATGCCTGCCTGCTGACCGAGGCCGAATGCGAGGCCGGCCCTGCGGCCTGGCAGCGCCTGCCGGACCCGTTTCCGGTCTGGCAGCTTGCGGCTGCCTGAGATCGCGCCGCCAGCCGGACCGTCAGGGCGTGGCGACGAGGCCGGTGGCGAATGCCAGCCAACTGCAGCCGAAGGCGCGGACATCTTCGTTGCCGAACCAATAAGCACGAGGTGATGATCATGCCTGCCCGAATCAGACAGCCTGCATTGAGCCGACTGTCGTCGTCGCCACGACGCGCCATACCGGTGACGATCGTGTGCGGTGCCCCGGGGGCGGGCAAGACAGCGCTGATCGAGCGATGGATAGAGGCCCACGGCCAACGTCGATTCGCCATTATCGCTGATACGAGCCCGCGGCCCGAAAACGCCGTGGGCGGCGTCGGTGCCACGGCGTTTCATGTCCGTGGTTCTGTCGAAGCGTTCCTGAGCCAGTCGATCACCGATACGCGCCAGGATGTTCTGTGCCAGGAGCTGTTCCGCACGCTGGACAGCGGCGACGTCGATGGTGTGTTCATCGAGGCGGGGCTGACCGCGGACCCGGCCACGATGGTCGCGGCATTACGCCAGCAACGGCCGGGCTATGCGCTGGTCGACCTTCTGGATGTTGCGCGCGTGGTGACCGTGCTCGACTGTGCGCGTCTGCAGGACGACTATGCCAGTACCCAGGCATTGGTCGAGCGCGATCGCCGCATACCGCCGTCCGACGAACGTACCGTGGCCAACATCGTGGCATTGCAGATCGAGTCTGCCGATACGATCGTGCTCAACAAGACCGATCTCGCCAGCGCTCAGCTCAGGCGTGAGGTTTGCGATATAGCGACGGTGCTCAATCCCGGCGCGCAGCGAATCCAGACGCGTTTCGGCGAGCTCGAAGAATCGGGCATGGCCGCCGATGACTTGTTCGGACGCGTTGATCGTGCTCATTACGGCCCGGGTTGGTTGCGCTACCTCGAAGAAACTCTGCCGACGACCCACGCCTACCAGGTGTCTCGCTGCGTTTATAAACGCCGCCGGCCATTTCACCCCGAGCGATTGATGACATTGCTCGACAACGGCTGGCCCTGGACGCTGCGCACGCGCGGCCAGTTCTGGATCGCCAGCCGGCCCGACTGGGCAATCGACATACAGCAGGCCGGTACGTCGGTCGCCATCCAGCCCTTCGGTTATTGGTGGGCAAGCGATGTGGTGGGAGGGTGCACGCCCGAGGATCCCCAGTTGCTCGAGGCCCTGAACCAACTCTGGCATCCGCTGTACGGCGACCGTCGCCAGCATGTTGCGATCCTGGGCGTTGATTTCGATCCGGTGACGTTAGAACGAGACCTCGACGACTGCCTGCTCACCGATGCGGAACTGGCCGGCGGCTGGAACCACTGGCGTGCCATGGCCGATCCCTGGCCGGTCTGGCGCTGATCCCGGCCCATGGGGGCCGGTTGTTCGAATAGATATGTTCGATAGCAGCCCGTATAGGAGATGACGATGAAACCGACCGGTATCGAGGCGCTCTTCGATCAGACCTGCGCGTCGGGCTACGACCAGCTGCAGTCCCGATTGGCACCGCTACGCGATGTGCTGCATCTGCTGACCGGCGTCATCCTCTCCGAGCTCCCGGCCGATGCGCGCGTGCTTTGCGTCGGCGCCGGGACTGGCACGGAGTTGATCGCCCTTGCCGAAGAGTTCCCGGCTGGTATTTCACCGCGGTAGAGCCGTCGCGCTGACGCTGATCGCCATCGGGTTCGTTTTAGGCGGGTATGGGGCGAGGCGTTCCAGCCGGCCTCGTTCGGAGAATCGAGAGGGGCAGGAAAGCCGGGTAGGCCTGGCTCGTAACGCCACCCACGCGTGATGCGACCACGGTGTCTATTCAGCGGCGGATCACCCGCGCATCGGTCAGGCGGTAGAGCAGGCCGTCGTCCGATTGTGTTTCACCGGCGAGACGCCCTTCGACCACGATCGGCTCCCAGGTCATTTCCGTGGCCTGCACACTGTGTACGTCGACGACGGTCGCCGGGCCGCCGGGCAAGTGAAAGAAGCACACCGGTGGATTGGCGGAGAGAATGAAGCGGGTCTGTTCTGCCGACATCTGGATCGGCAGCATGTAACCAGCCAACCGCACGGTATCGCCGAAATGTGCTCGCAGGGCGGGCGGGTAAGTCGCCGATACGCGAAACGTCTCGTCGTAGTCGAGATTTGCCTGCATCAGCGTAGCCCAGCCGAGAATCCCGTCGATCGCATCCGTGCCGTCTAACGTAGCGGCATATTCGTCGACGGTTGCAGCCGCGCGAACATCGAGGTCGATCTTCGTGGAGACCGGCCCTGCCGTTATCGTGAGCGTGTCGCGGCCCAGCGAACGGGCGACCAGGGTGATATCGGTATAGCCGCCGTCGCGGGTGAACGGTGTCGGGCCGACGCGCCGATTGTTGTTGATCGAACGCAACGTGATCGGCACGCCGTCGAGCAGGTCGCCGTCGGCATCGCGTACCTCGGCGGCGAGATAGACGACGTCGTTCTGAATGGCCGGAATCACTGGTGCACCGTCTGTCGGAGCGAGCTGCTCGTAGATCAACTCGATCGAGGCCGGCGTGTCTGCCAGGACCGTTTGCGTGCCCATCAGCAGCGCCAGGCCCAGCGCACCTGCGAGCCGCCGCGCGGCGCGTTTCATTCGCTGGCCAGCGTGTGCGCTATGTCCACGCGATAGGCCTGGATCGCCGGCAACAGCGCGGCCAGCAACCCGACGCCGATTGCAAGGCTCAGCAGCCACCATTCGGCGGGCTGCCAGGCCCAGCCGGTCAGGCGAAACAATTGTGCATCTTCGAGCCATAAGCCAAGTCCTTCGGTTACCAGATGTCCGATCAGCAGGCCGAGCGAAACCCCGCCTAGCGCGAGCATCTGGCCTTCGAGCAGGATGTGGCGCAACAGTTGTCCACGCGAGGCGCCCAGCGAACGCATGATTGCCAGATCGACGCGTCGCGCCCGTAACGCGTTGTACAGGGCAACGAATACGCTCAGGGCGGCCGCTGCGATCATCAGCCCGGCAAAGGCGGCCAGCGTATCCAGGCCGAAGCCGATCAGGCCAAGCAGGCGCGTGATCTCTGCTACGGGCGCCGCGGCCTGGAGGCTTGACACACGGTTGATCAGGCGCGGCAGCGTCAGACTGGCCAGTGGTGAATCAGACAGCAATAGCAAAGCGGTGATCTGACGACCCGTCGCCGGAAAATCGGCGTCCATGATCGAGGGCATCGGTGTGTCGCCGGTTACGGCATTTGTCGCACGATCGGCAGGCTCTTCGTGCTCGTGCTCGTGCTCGTGCTCGTGCTCGTGGTTATGGTCATGGTCATGGTCATGGGCGCGGTGCAGCGCCCAGACGCTGCGTACATCGGTCAAGGCCAGCCGGTCGATCACGCTATGGGTCGGCGCGAGCACGCCGACCACATGGTAGAGCGAGTCCTCGTGGACATGACCGCTGGCGGCGAAGCCGTGTACGCCTGCGAAAGTATCGCCCGGTGTCAGTCCCGTGGCGGCGGCCACCTGTGCACCCAGCACCGCTTCCATCGGCGCCGTCCATAGACGACCAGCGGCCGGTTTGGCGTCGTATAGCGCGACATAATCGGGCGTGGTACCTACGATTCGGTAGCCCTGCACACTGTCGCCGAGCGCCACCGGTACTGCGCCATCGACCAGGCGATGCCGCGACCATCGGCGCGCCTCGGCCAGGTCGATGTTTCCGGTGGGTGCGTCCACGTGATAAACGCTCGACAGAATCAGTTGCAGCGGAGAGCCCTTGGAGCCGACTACCAGATCGATGCCGCCTGCATCGTGCACGAGATTATTCTTGAGCTGCGTCGAAGCCAGTAGCAGCACGACGATAATGGCGCTGCCGAGCGCCAGCAGCGCAATATTCAACCCGGCCGTGAGTTTCTGGTGGCGCAGATAGGCCAGGCTGAGTCGCCAGAGATTCATGTCGCCACGCCATCGGTGCCGATCGTCAGCCGGCGTTTAAAGCGATCGGCGAGTCGGTGATCGTGCGTGGTGACGATAAGCGCGGCGCTCTCGGCTTCGGCACGCTCGATAAGCAAAGTGGCGACGCGCGCGGCGTTGGCATCGTCGAGGCTTGAGGTCGGCTCGTCCGCCAGGATCAGACTCGGCTCGTTGACAAGCGCACGGGCCAGGGCAACCCGCTGACGTTGGCCCCGACTGAGCTGCGCCGGGAGGCAGGGTTCGTACGCTGCAAGCCCGACGCGCTCGAGTGTATCGGTGATTCGGCTTGGATCGGGCGGCAGCCCGGCCAGATAGCGGGCCAGTGCGAGGTTATCGCCCACCGATAAGGCGCCAAGCAGATGCAGATTCTGATAGACCAGCCCGATATGACGTCCGCGAAAACGATCGCGCACGGCCTCGCTCATTCCGCCGAGCGGCTGTTCGCGGACGCGAATATCACCCTGTGTGGGCAGCAGTACACCGGCCAGCAGATGAAGCAGCGTGGACTTACCGCTTCCTGAAGGTCCGAGAACAACGAGTTGTTCACCCGCGGCAACCTTGAGCTGCGGAAGTCGTATCACCGGCTCGCGGGCATAACAGTGGACGATATCGCGGGCGCAAAGCATCTAGGATTCTGTGCAGATTATAGATGCTATAACGTTACATTCTCGTGCTGGAAAAGTCGCGTTCGATGAACGCGGTCCACGCACGCTTCAGGCCGGCCCGGGCGTCGTGACGCCCGGGCATCAATCGCTGCCTGCTGCGAGAGGCCTAGTTCACGACTTCCAGCGGGCCGTGATCGTCGCAGTGATCGCCGTGGGGATGGTGCAGGTGGCCGTCGACGAGATAATCGATATGGTCGCCGTGCGGCACGGCTTCGTGGCCGCAACCCGGGCCATGTGTATGCGACGCGTCATGGCCATCGCAATCATGCGTCGGCGTGCATTCGTCCGGATTCTGCGCCGATATCTCGATCACGTGCTCATCGACATGATCTTTGTGTGGATGGTGCAGATGCCCATCGTGCAGATAATCGACGTGGTCGCCGTGACGCACCCCGGTGTGTTCGCATTCCGGGCCGTGCGTATGCGGATGGGGCTGGTGCTGGTCGTGACTGCATTCGGTCATGTGAGTCTCCTGATTGGAAGGGTGATGTGTCGTTCGCGCACTCGATCGGCGCGAGCTCGTCGCCTCGGTTGAATGCTCGAGGGCTGCGACGACCAGCTGCAAGACATGGTCGTCGGTCAGCCGGTAGTACATGTGCTTGGCCTCGCGGCGACGCTCGACCAACCGGGCGGTGAGCAACAACTTCAACCGCGCCGATATCGTCGTGACTTTCTGATCCTCGAGCGCTGCCAACTCGGTGACACAGATCTCACCGCCGGCAAGGCGGACAAGCAATTGCAGCCGATCCGGGTCTGCCAGCGCTTTGAACATGCCGGCGGCCAACGAAAGATCGGCGTCGACCGGCAGGCTGGCAGGCGCGGGATCGACATGGTGATCGCATGCTGCACTCTGGATGACAGTCATTTGATTTACATCATTGCATGAATTGATGAAATGATAGAGCGAACCCTCAGCGCTGTGCAAGTGTTGGCGGCTCGCTACAGGTGGCCGCCTGGCCGGCGTCACTCGTTATTCGAGCACGGCTTGTCCGCCCTGAAGGATATGAAGGCTGGCCGTTAAAGAGCGCGATCGCCGCCGACATCGCGGGACGTTCCGTCGAACTGTCTGTCTCGTTCCGGCATTCGAGCGGACGGTCGCTGCGACATGCTTTAAACTGCATACGGTATTCAGTTAAACATTAATCGCGGTGCGCGCCGGTTTTTCTGGCGACGATGCCGTATTGCGGGGAGTCCATGCCAAGTCAGGTACGTAAGCTTCTGGTCGCCAATCGCGGCGAAATCGCTATCCGTGTCATGCGTGCGGCCAACGAAATGGCGATTCGTACGGTCGCCATCTATGCCCACGAGGACCGGTTTGCGCTGCACCGGTTCAAGGCCGACGAGAGCTATCTGGTGGGCGTGGGTGCCAAGCCGATCGCGGCCTATCTGGATATCGAGGCGATCATCGATATCGCCCGCAATGCCGGTGTCGATGCGATTCATCCCGGCTATGGCTTTCTGGCGGAGAATCCCGAACTGGCACGCGCCTGCAAGGCCGCAGGCATCGCCTTCATCGGGCCGCCCGCAGAAGTGCTCGAGGCGTTCGGCGACAAGGTCTCGGCGCGGCACGCCGCCCAGCGCACGAACGTGCCCGTCATCCCCGCCTCGGAGGTGCTGCCGGATGACGACGAGGCCATCGTCAAGATCGCCGACGAGCTCGGCTATCCGCTGATGATCAAGGCCAGCTGGGGCGGCGGCGGACGCGGCATGCGTCGGGTCGAGGATGCCGACAAGCTGCTCGGCGAGGTGGAGACCGCACGCCACGAGGCCGGTTCGGCCTTTGGCAACGACGCGGTCTATCTCGAGAAACTCATCGAACGCGCCCGGCATGTCGAGGTTCAGGTGCTGGGCGACACGCACGGCAACGTCGTACATCTGTTCGAGCGCGATTGTTCGGTACAGCGGCGCAACCAGAAAGTGGTCGAGCGTGCGCCGGCCCCTTATCTGGACGAAGACACGCGCCAGGGCCTGTGCGCCGCGGCACTGCGGCTGTGCGACGACGTCGGCTATGTCGGCGCGGGCACGGTGGAGTTCCTGCTCGACGTCGACTCCGGCCAGTACTACTTCATCGAGGTCAACCCGCGTATACAGGTCGAACATACGGTGACCGAAGAGATCACGGGCGTGGATATCGTACGCGCCCAGATCCGGATCGCCGAAGGCGCGGCCATCGGCGCCGACGATGCACTGCCGGCCCAGGACGATATTCATATCGACGGCCATGCGCTGCAGTGCCGGGTGACCACCGAGGATCCGGACAACGGTTTCGCCCCCGATCACGGCCGGCTCACCGCCTATCGCAGCTGTGCCGGCTTCGGCGTGCGCCTGGACGGCGGCACGGCGTACACGGGCGCGGTGATCACGCCGTTCTATGACTCGCTGCTGGTCAAGGTCACGACCTGGGCACGTACGGTCGATGCCACCATCGCGCGCATGGACCGGGCCCTGCGCGAATTCCGTATTCGTGGGCTGTCGACCAATCTCCAGTTTCTTGAGAACGTCATCGGCCATCCGCAGTTCGTAGCTGGCGAATACACCACCCGGTTCATCGATACCACGCCCGAGCTGTTCCAGTTCGAGGCCCGGCGTGACCGCGCTACGCGCCTGTTGCGCTATATCGGCGACGTGACCGTCAACGGCCACCCGGAAATGGCCGGCCGGACCGTGCCCGACACCGTGTTCGCCGATGCGCCGTTGCCCCGGATCGATCTGAGCACGGCGGTGCCACGCGGCCTGCGCGACGAATTGCTCGAGCGCGGCCCGGCCGCCTTCGGCCAGTGGATGCGCGAACAGGACCGCGTACTGCTGACCGACACGACCATGCGCGACGCCCACCAGTCGCTGCTGGCCACCCGTATGCGCACCCGCGATATCGCCGCTGTCGCTCCGCATTACGCGCGCATGCTGCCGGGGCTGTTATCGCTCGAATGCTGGGGCGGGGCGACCTTCGATGTGGCCATGCGGTTTCTCAAGGAAGACCCCTGGGAGCGGCTGCATTTGATCCGCGAGGCCGCGCCCAACGTTCCGCTACAGATGCTGCTGCGCGCGTCCAACGCGGTCGGCTATACCAACTATCCCGACAACGTCGTTCGCTATTTCGTACAGCAGGCGGCGGCCAACGGCATCGATATCTTCCGCGTGTTCGATTCGCTCAACTGGGTCGAGAACATGCGTGTGGCCATGGACGCAGTCATCGAATCCGGCGCGGTCTGCGAGGGTACGATCTGCTACACCGGCGATCTGTTCGACGACGCCCGGCCCAAGTACAACCTCAAGTACTACGTCGACAAGGCCAAGGCGCTGGAGGCGGCCGGCGCCCATGTGCTGGGCATCAAGGACATGGCCGGTATCTGTCGGCCACGGGCAGCCCACGAACTGGTTCGTGTGCTCAAGCAGGAGGTCGGCCTGCCGATCCACTTCCATACCCATGACACCTCGGGCATCGCTGCCTCCACGCTGTTGTCGGCCATCGATGCCGGGGTGGATGCGGTCGACGGCGCGCTGGACTCCATGAGCGGATTGACCTCGCAGCCGAATCTGGGCTCGATTGCCGCCGCGCTGGAGCACAGCGAGCGGGATCCGGGCCTGGATCGCGAGGCCATGCAGCAGCTGTCCGATTACTGGGAAGGCGTGCGCAGCTATTACGCGCCTTTCGAAGCCAACATCAAGGCGGGCACATCGGACGTCTATCGTCACGAGATGCCCGGCGGTCAGTACACCAATCTGCGTGAACAGGCACGCGCGCTCGGCCTGGCGGATCGCTGGCCGCAGATCGCCAAGGCCTACGCAGAGGTGAACCAGCTGTTCGGCGATATCGTCAAGGTCACGCCGACCTCCAAGGTGGTCGGCGATCTGGCGCTGCATATGGTGTCCAATGACCGGACGGCCGAAGAGATCGCCGACCCGGACGTGGATATCGACTTTCCGGATTCGGTGGTCGCCCTGTTCAAGGGCGAGCTGGGCTTTCCGGCCGACGGCTTTCCTCGTGCCCTGCAGGACAAGGTATTGCGCGGCGAAGCACCGCTTACCGATCGCCCGGGCGCGCTGCTCGACGCCGTCGACCTTAACGCCGAGCGCGCGGCTGCGTCCGAAAAGCTGGGCTATGACCTGAGCGATGCCGATCTGGCTTCGCATCTGATGTACCCGAAGGTCTTCGGCGATTTCGTCGAGCACCGTTCGCGCTATGGCGAAGTCAGTGGTCTGTCGACCCAGGTGTTCTTCTACGGCCTGCGCGGCGAAGAGGAAACCCATGTCGACCTGGAGGCGGGAAAGCGACTGGTCATCAGTTTGCAGGGGCAGGCTGAGGCCGACGAGGAAGGGCTGGTCAAGCTGTTCTTCGAACTCAACGGCCAGCAGCGGCCGGTGCGGATCGCGCGCGCCGACAGCGATGCGCTTGAGGCGCATCCCAAGGCAGACAAGGCCAATCCCGATCACGTCGGCGCGCCGATGCCCGGCATGGTCGTGCACGTGGCGGTCCAGGCCGGCCAGGAGGTCAAGTCCGGCGAAGCGCTGCTGGGCCTGGAGGCGATGAAGATGGAGACCACCATCTCCGCGCCCCGCGACGGCCGTATCGCCGAGATCCAGGTGGGCAGTGGCACGACCGTGGCGGCCGGCGATCTGTTGGTGACGATGGCCCCGGCCTGACGTTTCTCCACATGACCCGGAGCACATGACTCGAACCGATATACAGGCCCATGCCCGCAAACGCCTGGCCGCCGGCGACCGTCTGATCGGCGTGTTCCAGGCCGTACAGATGCCGCGATTCTGGTTGTGTCTGGTGATCGGGCCGCTGGCGGGGCTGCTGATCAAGAGCTGGTTCGTGGCTGTGACCGAACAGGCCGTGGTGTTCTATCGGCGGCCGTTGCTGGGCGGCATCGCCGACGGCCAGCCCGTGCCATACGAGCGTATCAGCGCGTTGCATATCGGTCGGGCGGGTATGACACGTGCGCTGCGGTTTGTGTTCGCCGACGGTAGCCAGCGCCGACTCAAGGCACAGAACAAGGGGCGCGCGGGCGTGGCCACGCTTGATCCGCCGACACTGGCGCAGCTCACGCGAATCGGCGGGTAAGCCTCATGGCGTCGACGTCTCGTCGAGCGCATGGGGCGACTGGCTGAAGGCAATGAGAAAGCGTTCGTAGAACGCATCCATCGGCCAGACCGCGAGGTCGGGCGGCGGCGTCATGCCGAGACCCCAATGCCAGGCATCGATAGCCGCGAGTACGGCCGGGTCGCGCGCGATGATATGCATCGGCACATCGCGCGTGGCTTCGGCGCCGGTGATCAACGGCGCCGGCTGATGATCGCCGAGTACGATGATCACCAGATCGTCGCGTGCGCGTTCGGTGATGAACGAGGCGAGCGTGGCCAGTGAATAGTCGATCGCCTTGCGGTACTGGCGGCGTACGCGATCGGCATCCTGCCAGACCACCTCGGGCGGGTCGCCTGCCCGGGCGTATTCGTCGAAAACGGCGCCGTCGCCCACCTGTTGCCAGTCGATCAGGGGCGGAATCGGTGTCCACGGCGCATGGCTGGAGATCAGCGCGGTCTCGATCATCACCGGGCGGTCGTGACCTGGCGCGAGCAGGCGTCGATCCAGGGCGGCCAGGGTGTACTGGTCGGGCATCGTCACCCAGTTGAAGGGTGGGCCGGCATACCCGAGGTTGCGTGAATCGTAGAGCCGGTCGTAGCCGAACCAGCGTGCTTGCGGCCAGTCGCGGGTGATCGCGGGCATGACCGCGGCCGTGCGCCAGCCGGCGCGCGCGAACTGGCGGTTCAGCGATACCCGTTCGCTGTCCACGAGTGCTTCGTAGCGAGGTTGATTGTCGATCCATAACCCGGACAGGAGCGTGCCGTGGGCCAGCCAGCTCTGGCCGCCAGCGGTCGGCGAGCGCAGCCAGCCGCTGCGCGCGTCAAACCCCGCGGCCGCGATCTGTCCCTCGAATGCGCTCAGCCGGGCACCGATCGTTTGGGCATACAGCGGACGCTCGAATACGGTACGACCGTAGGATTCGACGAACACCAGCAGCACATCATGGCCGGCCAGTCCGGCCAACAGCGTATCCGGCGGATGCGCTGAGCCCTCTTTGGCCAATGCCTGGCGGAACTCATGAAGATCGCGTGCCGCGCGGATCACTGACACCGTGCGGTCGACTACCAGCCGGGTGGCCTGAAACTCGAGCGGCGCCGCGCCTGGCGCGCTGGTCCGGATGATCGCTGACACGACGATCGCGACCAGGCACAGACCGGCGATGGCGCCTCGTGTCGGGCCCGGCCAGACGCGCAGACCGGCCAGCGCCCAGCCGATGAGCGCCATCACGACAAGCCAGACCGTCAGCACGGCGACGACGCTCAGCACGGCCAGCGGCGTACCGATCGACGTGGACAGCACGTTCCAGCCAAAGCCCGGCAGCTGATGGTCGAGCAGCGGATTGAAGGCTCGGTTGAAGGCCGCGAACGTCGCGATATCGGCCAGCTTGATTGCAGTGACCAGGGCGACCAGCACCACGATCAGACCGGCTGCCGGGGCCAGCAGTCGATACGGCGCGATACAGAGCACGGCGAGCGCGATACATAGCTCGACCGGCAGCCCGGGCACGCTCGGGGTCGCGGTGAGCGCGGCCAGCCGGTCGGGCATCGCCAGCGCTGCCCACAGCAGTATCACGCCCAGCAGCACCCGGCCCGTGTGCAGATAGGTCTCCTGGCGTGGCCCGATCATCGCGGCCCGGACCGGATCGGACTCACGCGCGTCGCTTGATGAACGGCGCCATGTAGCGCGCCGGCTCATCCTCGGTGAAGGCGGCGCCGAAATGGTCGACGCTGCGATCCATCGCAGCGGTCGGGCTGGCATGCTGCCAATAGCGCAACAGCTGTTTCTGCGAGCGTATGGCCCGCGGCCCGCTGGCCACGATGGGCCCGACCGTGGCCTCGACCGTCGCATCCAGCGCATCGGGTTCGCTGAGAAACTCGACCAGTCTCCAGGCCAGCGCCTGTTCTGCATCCACGTTCTCGCCGGTCAGCAGCAGCCAGTTCGTAGCACCCTGGCCGATCAGCCCCGGTAACAGGGCGGCCTGGACCACCGACGGCAGCCCCACGCGGACCTCCGGCATGCCGAAGACCGCATTCGTGGAAGCCAGGCGTATATCGCAGGAAGCGGCCAGCTCGAGACCGGCGCCCAGACAATAGCCGGGTATACGAGCGACGGTGGGCACGGGCATTGCCTGGACCGCACAACACAGTTCGCGCACGCCGGTGATGAACACACGCGCGCGCTGCGGATCGAGCGCGGCCATTTCATGGATATCGGCCCCGGCAACGAATGCGCGTTCGCCGCTGCCGCGCAGGACCAGCGCTCGGATATCGTTGCGTGCGGCCAGCCAGCGCAGCGCGTCGATCAGGCTCGCGATCACCGGCGTACCCAGAATATTGAGCGACTTCGCATCGGTAATCGTCAGCGTATAGACACCGCGCTCGTCGCAGGCCAGCCGGGCATGGTCAAAGTGAGCAAGTGAATCGGTCATGGGAGGTACCCAGGTAGGAAATCGGAGCCGACGCATTTCGTCGGGCCGGCCGCGCGGCCGACCCATCTTAGCGGCCCCGGGACGCCGCGGCCCAGTCTGCCGAGGCCTTGGCGGCGCGGGTTGCCGCGGCGAGGCCTGGCGCGCTCGTCGGCCGGTCGGTACCCCATACAGGACACGGATCGGCCATCGAGCCATACCCGGCCGTGCGCGGGAACGGACAAAAAGGCTCGGCCGGGCTCGCGGCGGACAACGCGTACGCACGTGTCATGCGACCGCGGTATGTCGCGGCCCGCATCGGCTTCAACGAAACGAATGGACATCGGTTCGTGGGAACCGGGACCGAATGCCAAACAAGCCGGACGCGCCCGGCGGCCGTAAACGTGTTGTTTGGTGCCGCGTTGCAGATCGAATCCGCGTCCGCGCTTCGAGTGTCCTTATCGGATGGGTGCCAAGACGTGGCATCGACGATAGTTGTATTGGCCAGTAAGCGCAGAGGGTGGATGATCCTGCGCTGATACCAATGTCCAATGGGCCGTTGTCGATCGCCTGCTGCATGGTGTTGTCAAACAACGGAAAAGGAGAGGAGATGAACACAAACGGTATATGGCGCTCGGCGATCTCGCTGGCTGCGGGCAGTGTGCTGCTCGCCGCCGGTGCCGCTCAGGCCGCGGGCAACGCGGACGGGAGTGTCAAGATCGGCGTCATGGGGGATATGTCGGGTGTGTATTCCACCGGCTTTTCCGGTAACGGGGCGGTGGCCGCGGTGAAGATGGCGGTCAAGGATTTCGGCGGCGAGGTGCTGGGCAAGCCGATCGAGGTCATCTCCGCCGACCATCAGAACAAGGCCGATATCGCGTCGGCGAAGTCGCGCGAATGGATTGACCGCGAGAATGTCGATCTGATCATGGATCTGACCAACAGTGCGGTCGGTCTGGCCGTTCAGCAGCTGGCCTCGGCCAAGGGAATCATCACGATCAATACGGGCTCGGCGACGTCCGAACTCACGGGCAAGGCCTGTACCCCGTACGGTATCCACTACGGCTACGATACCCACGCGCTGCCGGTCGGCACGGCCACCGCCATCGTCAAGAACGGCGGCAAGAAATGGTTTTTCATCACCGCTGATTACGCCTTCGGCCAGGCCTTGGAGGCCAATACCTCTGACGTGGTCAAGGAACTCGGCGGCAGCGTGGTCGGCTCAGTCCGGGCGCCGCTGAATACCAACGACTTCTCTTCCTATCTGCTGCAGGCCCAGGGTTCGGGCGCGCAGGTGATCGGTTTGGCCAATGCCGGTACCGACACCATCAACTCGGTCAAGCAGGCCAACGAGTTCGGCATCGTCGCCGGGGGCCAGCAGCTGGCCGGCATGCTGGTGCTGCTGTCGGACATCGAGAGCCTCGGCCTGGATACCGCGGCCGGCCTGCAGTTCACCTCCGGCTGGTACTGGGACGGCGATGACGCCTCGCGCAAATGGACCCAGCGCTATTACGACAACGGCGGCACCACGCCGACGTTTCCGCATGCCGCGCTCTACTCGGGAACCATGGCCTATCTGAACGCGGTCAAGGCCGCCGGAACCGATGAAAGCGATGCCGTTCGCAAGGCGATCGGCAACAAGCCGATCGACGATTTCTTTGCCAAGGGCGGCGAGATCCGCGACGACGGCCTGCTGGTTCATGACATGTACCTGCTCAAGGCCAAGGAGCCGTCGGAGTCCAAGAGCCGCTGGGATCTGGTGACCCTGGAGCGCACCATTCCGGGTGACCAGGCGTATCCCTCGCTGGCCGATTCCGGCTGCGCGGCGGTTCAGTAGTTGTTGTGCGGGCGCCGGTACGCGCACCTGCGTGTGCCGGCGCTTTTTCTATTCCAGACGATGTTCAACTCACAGCCGTGCCGCCCGAGCGGCACGTGTTCTTTTCGAGAGTAGGTCTTCATGAGCGACAAGCAGATCGAGCGTATTCGCAGCAACGGACGGGTGCCCTTGTTCATCGACGGTGAATTCGTCGACAGCACCAGCGACGACTGGATCGAACTGAACAACCCGGCCACGCAGGAGGTCATCGCCCAGGTGCCGGTGGCCACCGAAGCCGAGATGCAGCGGGCGGTCGAATCGGCCAAGGCCGCGTTCGTCGAGTGGCGTCATGTGCCCACCATCGAGCGCGTGCGTTATCTGTTCAAGTATCAGGCCCTGCTCAAGACCCATCAGGAAGCGATCGCGCGCGTGCTGTCCGAGGAAACCGGCAAGACCTTCGCCGATGCCATGGGCGATGTCTGGCGCGGCATCGAGGTGGTCGAACACGGGTGTGGCATGACCACGCACATGATGGGCGAGACGACCGAGAACGTGGCCCGGAACATCGACACCCACAGCTACGTGCATCCGATCGGGGTCTGTGCCGGCATCACGCCGTTCAACTTCCCGGCGATGATCCCGCTGTGGATGTATCCGCTGGCCGTGGTCTGTGGCAATGCGTTCATTCTCAAGCCCTCGGAGCAGGATCCGCTCACCCCGACCATGCTGACCGAGCTGTTCGCCGAAGCCGGTTTTCCGAAAGGTCTGCTACAGGTTCTTCATGGTGACAAGCGGCAGGTCGATTTCCTGCTCGACCACCCGGATATCAAGGCCGTGTCGTTCGTTGGCTCGGTGCCGGTGGCAGAGCATGTCTATCGTCGCGGCACTCACAACCTCAAGCGCGTCCAGGCGATGGCCGGCGCCAAGAACCATATGGTGGTCATGCCCGACGCCGACCGCGACCAGGTGGTCTCCAGTCTGGTGGGTTCGTCCTGCGGTGCGGCCGGTCAACGTTGCATGGCGATCTCGGTGGCGGTGCTGGTGGGCGAATCCACCCGCGAATGGGTCGACGACATCAAGACGGCGCTGGCCGCTATTCGACCCGGCGCGCCGGGCGACGAGAGCGCCGCCTATGGACCGTTGATCAATCGCAAATCCCGCGATCGGGTGCGTGAGCTTATTCAGGGCGCGGCCGCCGAAGGCGCCGATGTGTTGCTCGACGGTTCAGAGGCTACCGTCGAGGGTTACCCGGATGGCAACTGGATCGGCCCGACGTTGTTCGACAATGTCACTACCGACATGAGGATCTACAACGAAGAGATCTTCGGTCCGGCGCTGTGCGTAATGCATGTCGATACCTTGGAAGAGGCGATCGAGCTGGTCAATTCCAGCCCCTACGGCAACGGCACGTCGATCTTCACCAAGTCGGGCGCAGCGGCACGCAAGTATCAGCACGAGACCGAGGTCGGGCAGGTCGGTATCAACGTGCCGATTCCGGTGCCGGCGCCGTATTTCTCGTTCACGGGCTCCAAGCGTTCGTTCTTCGGCGATTTGCACGCCTACGGCAAGCAGGCGGTGCGTTTCTATACAGAAACGCGAACCGTGCTGTCGCGCTGGCCGGAAGCGGACGTGCCCGAGGGCCCGAACATGACCATCAGCATGAAGTAGGCCTGTTCTCGGCGCGGACTCACATGATTACGGCTGGCCCATGAATTTCGATCTCGACGACACCCAGATCGCCCTGCGCGGGGCGGCGCAGGACTTCGCCCGCTCGGCGCTCGCCCCGCATGCCGCGCAATGGGATGCCGAAGCGATCTTTCCGCGCGAGGTGATCGGGCAGGCCGGTGAGCTTGGGTTCTGTGGTCTGTATACCCCGGAGGCATACGGCGGACTGGGCTTGGCACGGCTCGACAGCGCCATGATCTTCGAGGCCCTGGCTGGCGGCTGCACCTCTACCGCGGCTTATATCAGCATCCACAACATGGCGACCTGGATGATCGCGGCCTTTGGCGGCGACGCGGTACGCGAGACCTGGTGCGGCGAACTCGCGGCCGGCGAGAAGCTGGCGTCCTATTGTCTGACCGAGCCGGGTGCCGGCTCGGATGCGGGGTCGCTCAAGACACGCGCGGTCGCCGACGGCGATGATTACGTGCTCGATGGCAGCAAGTGCTTCATCTCCGGGGCGGGCGATACCGACGTGCTGGTGGTGATGGCACGCACCGGCGATGCGGGGCCCTCCGGGATCAGCACCTTTGTCGTGCCCGCCGATGCGCCGGGCATCAGCTACGGGCGCAAGGAACCCAAGATGGGCTGGAACAGCCAGGCCACGCGCACGATCACCTTCGAGGGCGTGCGCGTGGCGGCGACCAACCGGCTGGGCGATGAGGGTCAGGGGTTCTCAATCGCCATGAAGGGGCTGGATGGCGGGCGGATCAATATCGCTGCCTGTTCGCTTGGTACCGCCCAAGCCGCGCTCGACGCGGCCCGGCGCTATATGAGCGAGCGCCGCCAGTTCGGCCGGCCGCTGGCCGAGTTCCAGGCGCTGCAGTTCAAGCTGGCCGATATGGCGACCGAGCTGATTGCCGCGCGCCAGATGGTCTGGCTGGCCGCCACGCGGCTCGACCAGGGCCACGACGAGGCGACGACCTTTTGTGCCATGGCCAAGCGTCTGGCGACCGATCAGTGTTTCGACATCTGCAACGCCGCGCTGCAGATTCACGGCGGCTACGGCTATATCCGTGAGTATCCGCTGGAGCGGCACGTCCGCGACGTGCGCGTGCACCAAATACTGGAAGGTACCAACGAGATCATGCGTCTGATCATTGCCCGTCGGGTGCTGGCAGACGACAACGGAGACAATCTGCGATGAGTGACAGCGAACCGAAGATCGAGAAAGTCGGGCGCGTGGCCGTGCTGACGCTGGACTGTCCGCCGGCCAACACGTTCTCTGTGACCGCGCTGGCCGGGCTCGACAGCCAGCTCGCGCGTCTCGAGCAGGATCGCAGCGTCGATGCGATCGTGATGACTGGCGCCGGGGATGCCTTTTTCTCGGCCGGCGATGACCTGCACATGTTCGTCGGAGCCGATCGTGCCGGCGCCCGTGAACTCGGCCGTCTGTTGGCCGCGGCCGCTGCTCGGCTGGCGCGTTTCCGTGGTCTGACCGTGGCCGCGATCAATGGTTATTGTCTTGGTGCCGGCCTGGAATTCGCGCTGGCCTGTGATATCCGGATCTGTGAAGAGCACGCACTGCTCGGGCTGCCCGAAGCGCGTGTGGGCCTGTTGCCCTGTGGCGGTGGCACGCAGCGCCTGCCCTGGCTGGTCGGCGAAGGCTGGGCCAAACGCATGATTCTGTGCGGCGAGCAGGTCGATGCCCAGACGGCGCTGCGTATCCGGCTGGTTGAAGAGGTCGTGGCCAAGGGGCAGGCCTACGACACCGCACTCGGCCTGGCCGACAAGCTTGCACGCCAGAGCCCGCGTGCGGTCGCCGCCAGCAAGCGCCTGATCGACAGTGCCCGCCTGCAGGCACTGGAGACCGGCCATGCACGCGAGATCGAGGCGTTCTCGACGCTGTTCGAGGGCGACGATCCCAAGGAGGGCGTGGCCGCCTTCTTCGACAAACGCGAGCCGGTCTGGAAATAGCCCATGGCCGATAACACCGACAGCATCGTCTTCGACGAACGTGAATGCCCGGGCGGCCGGCGGGTGGCTTTTGCACGCCTGAACGCCGAGAAGGCGCTCAACTCACTATCCAAGACGATGATCGATGCGCTGCAGCCGCAGATGGAGCGCTGGGCTGCACGTGACGATATCGCCTGTGTGGTCCTGTATGGCAGCGGCGAGCGGGCGTTCTGTGCCGGCGGCGACGTCATCGGGCTGTACCAGGCGATGAAGGACGCCGACGGGGCGCCCAGTCCAACTGCTGAAGCGTTCTTCGCCGCCGAATATCGACTCGATCACACGATCCACCGGTTTCCCAAGCCGGTGCTGTGCTGGGGCCACGGTATTGTCATGGGCGGCGGACTCGGCCTGATGGCCGGCGCTTCCCACCGCGTGGTCACCAAGGCGAGCCGGATCGCCATGCCCGAGGTCACGATCGGTTTGTTTCCCGACGTCGGCGCGCGCTGGTTTCTCGGGCGTATGCCGGCCGGAATCGGGCGTTTCCTCGGTCTGACGACCACGCCTATGAACGCGGGCGATGCCTTGTGGCTGAACATGGGCGACTACCTGCTCTGCTCGGAGGATCGCGAGCCTGTCTTCGATGCCTTGACCGGGCTTCGCTGGACGGGCGTACGCGCGGCTGACGATGCCGCGCTGGCCGATTGCCTGCGCGACTTCGGCGATGCGCAGGCGCTGCAGACCGCCTGCGCCGAGTCGCCGCTGTTCGCACACCAGTCCGCGATCGCCGGTATCGCCGCTGCACCGGACGTGGCCTCGTTCATCGAGCGGCTACAGGCGGCCGCAGAGCATGCGGCGCTGTTCGAACACGGCGTGCGTGCGGTCGCCGGCGCCTCGCCGCTGTCGATGGCCGTGGTGCACCGGCAGCTGGACGGCGACCCGCGGATGTCCATCGAGCAGGTGCTGCAGGCCGACTATGCCATGGCCGTGGCCTGCACCCGGCGACCGGATCTGGCCGAGGGCATCCGCGCACTGCTGGTGGACAAGGACAAGCAACCCGCCTGGCAGCCGGCCGAACTGGCCGACGTGCAGGCCGACGATATCGATGCCCATTTCCGGCTGCCATCCGACTACAACGGCCGGCATCCTCTGGGCGATCTCAACCATGACGGGAGACCATAGATGAGCGCCAACGTCGCATTCATCGGGCTGGGTAACATGGGCGCGCCCATGGCCGCCAACCTGATCGCCGCCGGCTACAGCCTGACCGTATTCGACCGGGTCGAGTCCGCCATGGGCGAGGCCGTGGATCAGGGCGCACGACGCGCCGACAGTGCGGTCGACGCGGTGGCCGACGCCGAGATCGTGTTCTCGATGCTGCCCGCCGGCAAGCATGTACGCGAGCTCTATCTCGATGCCGACGACGCCGGCCAGGGCATTCTCGCCGCCGCCGGCGCCGACACTTTGCTTGTCGATTGCAGCACCATCGATGCCGAGACGGCCCGTCTGGTCGCCGCACGGGCAGGCGAGCGTGGCCTGACCATGCTCGACGCGCCGGTGTCCGGGGGCGTCAACGGCGCCAAGGCCGGCGGACTGACCTTCATGGTCGGCGGTGACGCGGCCGGCCTGGAACGGGTGCGGCCATTGCTGGACGTCATGGGCAAGAACGTCTTCCACGCCGGCGAAGCCGGTGCCGGCCAGGTCGGCAAGATGTGCAACAACATGCTGCTCGGCATTCTCATGACCGGCACATCGGAGGCCATCAATCTGGCGGTGGCCAACGGGCTCGATCCGAGCGTGATCTCGGAGATCATGAAGAATGCCTCGGGCGGCAATTGGGCACTCAACGTCTATAACCCCTACCCGGGCGTCATGGACAATGCGCCGGCGTCCAACGACTACAAACCCGGTTTCGGCGTCGATCTGATGCTCAAGGACCTGGGCCTGGCGATGGATTCGAGCCTCAAGAACGGGGTCGCGACGCCGCTGGGCTCCATGGCCCGCAGCCTGTATTCGATCCATAGCCGCTCCGGGGCCGGCGCGCGCGACTTCTCGAGCATCCTCGAGTTGCTGCACGGAATGCAGGAACACTGATATCCGCACCGGCCTGTCGGGCCGGTATACGACGCAACGACTGGCTCGTGCCGACACACCGTATGGCCGGGCTTGAGGAGCACAGCGCATGCAATCGATCGACGCATTCAAGGCCGCGCGGCAGATGCTGCTGGAGCGGCGCGAGGACTATACGCGCGCCTATGAGGACTTCCGCTGGCCGCAGCTGGAGCAGTTCAACTGGGCGTTGGACTGGTTCGACGACTACGCCGCGGACAACGACAAGACGGCCCTGTGGCTGGTCGACGCCGACGGCAGCGAGACCAAGTGCAGCT
Organism: Salinisphaera sp. T31B1; assembly: GCF_040361275.1. NCBI lineage: Bacteria > Pseudomonadati > Pseudomonadota > Gammaproteobacteria > Salinisphaerales > Salinisphaeraceae > Salinisphaera > Salinisphaera sp. T31B1. Next base: position 887,641 of record NZ_APNH01000001.1, read on the forward strand.
TCGAGCAGATGCGCCAGCGTTCCAACCAGGTGGCCAATTTCCTGCGCGCCAGCGGTGTCGAACGCGGCGATACGATGCTGGTCATGCTCGACAACGTCGCCCCGCTGTGGGAGACCATGCTCGCGGCCATCAAACTCGGCGCCGTCGTCATTCCGGCTACCACTCTGCTGTCGCAGAACGACCTCGGCGACCGGCTGTCTCGCGGCGGCGTGACACATATCGTGGCCGCCGACGAGCACGTGGCCAAGTTCGAGGGCGTGGCCGGCGGGCTGACCCGGATCGTGGTCGGCGAGCCGGCGGGCGACTGGCTGGTCTTCGACGATGCCTACCACGCCGAGACCGAGTTCGAAGCCCGCGGCGTGACCCACGCCAACGATCCCATGCTGCTGTATTTCACCTCCGGCACGACGTCCAAACCGAAGCTGGTGCAGCATACGCATCAGAGCTACCCGGTCGGTTCACTGTCGACCATGTACTGGCTCGGTCTGCAGCCGGACGACGTGCATTTCAATATCAGCTCGCCCGGCTGGGCCAAGCACGCGTGGTCGAATCTGTTCGCGCCCTGGGATGCCGGCTGTACGGTGTTCGTGTATCGAAGCGCACGGTTTTCCGCTCCGGAGGTGTTGTCGGTGATTGCCGACAAGGGCGTGACGAGCCTGTGTGCGCCGCCCACGGTCTGGCGGCTGCTCATCCAGGAAGACCTGGCCGCGTACGACGTCAGGCTGCGTAGCCTGGTGGGAGCCGGCGAGCCGCTCAACCCCGAGGTCATCGCCCGCGTGGAACGCCTGTGGGGGCTCAAGATCCGCGACGGCTACGGACAGACCGAGACCACTGCCCAGATCGGCAATCCGCCGGGCCAGGCGATGAAATCCGGCTCGATGGGGCGACCGCTGCCCGGCTACCGTATCGCGCTGCTCGACCCGTTCGATCAGGAACACGACGAAGGCGAGATCGCCATCGACATCCGTGATGTCCGTCCGCTCGGACTGATGGCTGAATATCGCGACGATCCCGAGCGCATGAAGGCCGCCATGCGTGACGGCTACTATCGCACTGGCGACGTAGCCAGCCGCGACTCCGAAGGCTATTTCTGGTACGTCGGACGTGCCGACGACGTGTTCAAGTCGTCGGATTACCGCATCAGCCCGTTCGAACTCGAATCGATCCTCATCGAGCATGAATCAGTGGCCGAGGCCGCGGTCGTGCCGGCTCCCGATGACATGAAGCTCAGCGTGCCCAAGGCCTATGTCGTGTTGCGTCGAGGATTCGAGCCGTCGCGCGAGAGCGCCAAGGCCCTGTTCGAGTTTTCCCGGCAGCGGCTCGCACCCTATGCCCGTATCCGCGAACTCGAATTCGCCGAGCTGCCCAAGACCATCTCGGGCAAGATTCGGCGGGTCGAACTGCGTGCCCATGCAGCCGGCAACGAGCACGGCGAACATGCGTACGCGGAGAGCGATTTCCCCGAATTGAAGGTCTAGCTCGGCTGGAACGGGCTGCGTGATGCCGCGCCCATAGGCGGCATCGCACGCGCTCTTGGGCGTTGGCGGGCGCCCGAACCCGAACGCCGGGCCGTCAGCCTCGGGCGCCCTCGGTCGATGACAGGCGGGGCGACACCCGCACGAAGCCGGTATCCGCTATGGCGGGGTCGAGCACTGTCTGTCGTCAAAAACGCCGGTTGCGCGTTCTGCCAAGCGCATGCGCTGCGGCCGTGATTGCGTCCGGGCTACGGTCCGCACGGAGCGCTATTGTCGTTCTCCAGCCGGTTCGGGGCACGGCATAAACCGGGCATACGGCAGGTGCCGGTGCTTATCGACAGTGCTGGGCACGGGCCAAAGACCGGCGGCGAATCCCGGATGGCCGGTATGTCCGGTTTTCGTGTATCAGTACGATCAGGTAATTGGTAGCCCGATGAGTCGCAGCACGACGGCTCGCGCCGATCGAGTGATCGCGTGGCCACGGCGTGCTACGGCCTTGCGCCGAAGAGCTGCGTGCGCTCCAAGGCCTTGCGAGCGGGCGTATCAGGTGGATTTGGCCTTGAGCAGCCGCGCCAGTTCACCGACGAAGCCCCGCCGGAAGATGAGCACGCACACCACGAAGATCGCCCCGATGGCGACCTGAACCCACGAGCCGAACGAGGCCAGCTCGTCCTGCATGGTAATCACCACGCCGGCGCCGGCGACCGGTCCGAACAGCGTGCCCATGCCCCCCAGCAGCGTCATCAGCACGACTTCGCCCGACATCTGCCAGTGCACGTCGGTGAGCGAGGCGAACTGGAAGATGATCGCCTTGGTCGCTCCGGCGGTGCCGGCCAGGGTGGCTGATATGATGAACGCGATGAGCTTGAAGCGTTCCACGTTGTAGCCCAGCGAACGGGCGCGAGGCTCGTTTTCGCGGATGGCGGTCAGAATCTGGCCGAACGGCGAATGGATGGTGCGATAGATGATCAGGAAACCGATCATGAAGATCGCGAACACCACGTAGTAGATCGCGAGCGGGTCGTTCAGATCGATCAGCCCGAGCATATGCCCACGAGGAATTCCCTGCAGACCGTTTTCGCCGCCCGTGAACGGCAGCTTTAGCGCGAGAAAGAAGATGATCTGGGCCAGAGCCAGCGTGATCATGGCGAAGTAGATGCCCTGACGCCGGATGGCAAGCGCACCGAAGATCGCGCCGAGAACCATCGCGAACAGCGTGCCGGCCAGAATGCCGATCAGCGGGTCGAGCTGCATCACCTTGATGACGTGGCCGGTGATATAGGCCGCCCCGCCGAAAAAGGCCGCGTGACCGAACGAGAGCAGGCCCGTGTAGCCGAGCAACAGGTTGAATGCGCAGGCGAACAGCGCAAAGCACAGCAGCTTCATGGCGAACACGGGGTAGACGAGATACGGCGCGGCCAGGCCGAAGCCGAGCAGCAGTACCCAGAAGACACCGTTCATGGTGATGTGACGCATGGTTTCAGACTTCCTTGCCGAACAGGCCGGCCGGACGAATCAGCAGCACCACGACCATGATGAAGAAGATGACGGTATTGGCGGCCGGCGGATACAGCGCCTGGGTCAGGCCCTGTACCAGCCCCAGCCCCAGCCCGGTGACAATCGCGCCCAGAATGGAGCCCATGCCGCCGATAACCACTACCGCGAACACGGTGATGATCAGATCGGCGCCCATCAGCGGGCTGACCGAGTAGATCGGCGCGGCCAGCACGCCGGCCAGCGCGGCCAGCGCCACACCGAACCCGAACGTCAGCGTCACCATGCGTGGCACGTTGATACCGAACGCCTCCACCAGCTTGGGGTTCTCCACGCCGGCCCGTAGCACCGAGCCGAGGGTGGTTCGCTCGATCACGAACCATGTGGCAAAGCACACCACGATCGAGAACACGATCGCGAACAGCCGGTATTTCGGGAAATACATGAAGCCGAGATTCACGATACCGCTCAATACATCGGGCTGGGCCGGGTAGGCGGTGCCCGAGATATTGAAGTAGTTCGAAAGAATACCCTGCAGGATCAGCGCGATGCCGAAGGTCAGCAACAGGCCGTAGATATGATCGAAGGCGTACAGACGGCGTAGCAGGAACCGTTCGATGAGCATGCCGAAAATGCCGACTACCAGCGGCGCGACGATGAGCGCGGTCCAGAAGCCCATGTGGTAGTCGTCGAAACCCAGCCACGGCCCGAGATAGGAATAGCCGATCAGCGCCACGAACGCACCCAGCATGTAGAGCGCGCCGTGGGCGAAGTTGATCACGTTCAGCAGCCCGAAGATGATCGCAAGACCCAGGCTGAGCATGGCGTAGAACACGCCGGTGCTCAGCCCCAACATGGTTTGCGCAAGAATCGCGTTGAGACTCATGGCTTTATGCGTCGTATCGTGGTCATTCGACTACTCGTCGGCGGGTCACTTGAGCAGCGGGCAGGCGCTGTCGGACAGAGCGATATAGGCTTTCTCGGCGGGAATCGTGCTCACGATGTTGAGCAGGTCCCAGTCGCTTTTGGATTCTTCTGGCGTCTTGACCTGGGCCAGATACATATCGTGCGACATGAGCCCGTTGGCTTCGATCTTGCCGTTCTTGACGAAGAAGTCGTTGAGCTGCATTTCGCCGAGCTGCTTGCGTACCGGCGCGGCTTCGTCGCTGCCTGCGGCCCTGATCGCTTCCAGGTAGTGGGTCACACTCGAGTAGACGCCGGCCTGGACCATGGTCGGCATGGCGCCGTGCTTGTCGAAAAAGCGTTGCGACCATTTGCGCGATTCGTCGTTACGGTCCCAGTAGAATGCGGTGGTGAACTCCAGACCCTTGGCGGTATCCAGGCCGAGTGCCTTCACGTCGGTCAGGAACACCAGCATGCCGGCGAGTTTCTGGCCGCGTTCGACGATGCCGAACGCATTGGCCTGCTTGATCGAATTGACGGTATCGCCGCCGGCGTTGGCCAATCCGATCACGTCCGCCCCGGAGCCGCTGGCCTGCAGCAGGTAGGACGAGAAATCGGTGCTGCTCAGCGGCGCTTCGATGCTACCCAGTACCTCGCCGCCGAGTTCCTTGACCACGCGCGAGGTGTTGTCACGCAGCGAATGCCCAAACGCGTAGTCGGCGGTGATGAAGAACCATTTCTTGCCGCCGTTCTTGACGATCGCCGTGGCCGTGCCGACCGGCAAGGCGTAGGTGTCGTAGACGTAGTGAATGCCGTACTTGGAGCACTGGCTTTCGGTGAGTTCGGAAGAGCCCGCACCGGTGTTGATGGTGATGGTGTTCTTTTCCGAGGCCAGGCCCTGAACAGCCAGCCCGACTGCCGAATTGTCCATGCCCACGAGCATGTCGACATGGTTCTGGTCGATCCACTTGCGCGCGATCGACGAGGCGACGTCGGCCTTGTTCTGGTGGTCGGCGGAGACGATCTCGATCGGTGCGCCCAGTACCTGGCCGCCGAAATCGTCGGCGGCCATCTGCGCAGCGATCACCGCTCCCGGCCCTTCGATCGCCTTGTAGACCCCGGACATATCGGTCAGGACTCCGATCTTGACGCTGTCATTGGAGGCCTGGTCGGCGGCCTGCGCGCCGGAGAAGGCCATCAGGCCAGCGGTGCACGCCGCGGTCAGTAGTGACTTGTTCATCGGGTTATCCCCTCGTTGACATCGCTTTCAGGGTGAGCACCGGCCGGTTCAGACGCTCAGGAACTGGTTGATGCGTTCTTTCTTGGCCTTGGCCTGTGAGGCCTCGATCACTTCGGCGACCTCGCCGTGTTCGATGATGTAGTGGCGGTCGGCCAGCGGCGCGGCGAAATGGAAATTCTGCTCGACGAGCACGATGGTCAGGCCACGCTCCTTGATCTGCCGGATGGTGTTGCCCAGCGCCTGCACGATCACCGGCGCCAGGCCTTCGGTGATTTCGTCGAGCAGCAGCAGCTGGGCGCCGGTGCGCAACACGCGCGCCATGGCCAGCATCTGCTGTTCGCCGCCGGACAGCTGCGTGCCCAGGCTGCGCCGGCGTTCGGCCAGGTTCGGAAACATCTCGTAGATCTCGGACACGCTCATGCCATCGTCGCTCAGGCGCGGCGGCAGGTTGAGGTTTTCCTCCACGTTCAGGCGCGAGAAGATGCCGCGCTCTTCCGGGCAGTAGCCGAGCATGCCAAGACGCGCGATCTTGTGGGTCGGCTGCTTGATGATTTCGGTGCCATTGACCCGGATCGAACCGGTTCGCTTGTCCACCAGGGCGAGGATCGACTTGAGTGCGGTGGTGCGCCCGGCGCCGTTGCGCCCGAGCAGGGTGACCACCTCGCCCCGCGCCACCGACAGGTCGATGCCGTGCAGGATGTGCGATTCGCCGTACCAGGCGTTGAGATTTTCGATACGCAGCAGTTCAGACATCCTCGGTCCCCATATAGGCCTGTCTGACGGCCGGGTCGCGGGACACTTCCGAGTACGGGCCCTCGGCCAATATCTCGCCGCGATTGAGCACGGTGATCCGGTCGGCCAGCGACTCCACCACCTTGAGGTTGTGCTCGACCATGAGAATGGTGCGATTGGCAGCGACCTGCTGGATCAGCGCCGTGACCTTGCCGACGTCCTCCGAGCTCATGCCCTGAGTCGGTTCGTCGAGCAGCATCAGACGCGGATCGAGCGCCAGAGTGGTGGCGATCTCCAGTGCGCGCTTGCGCCCATAAGCCAGTTCCACGCTGGTTACCTCGGCGAACTCGGCCAGGCCGACTTCCTCGAGCAGCGCCATGGCCCGGTCGGTCAACGAATCCAGCACCCTGGACGAGCGCCAGAAGTGATACGACAGGCCCAGATGCTGCTGTAGCGCCACGCGAACATTATCCAGCACGCTCAGGTGCGGAAAGATCGCCGATATCTGGAATGATCGAACCATGCCGCGATTGGCGACGTCGGTCGGCTTGTGACGGGTGATATCGGTGCCGTCGTAGACGATCCTGCCGGCCGAGGGCTCGATGAACCGTGTGAGCATGTTGAACACGGTTGTCTTGCCTGCCCCGTTCGGGCCGATCAGTGCATGGATGCTGCCCCGCTGGACGTCCAGATCCATGCTTTCGACCGCGGTGAAACCGGCGAACTTCTTGCTCAGCCCACGGGCCTGAAGAATCGCCTCGCTCACAGCCGGTATGCCGTTCGCGAACGGGCCGCGCCCGTCGATGTGTCGTCGTCCTGCGCCATAGATAGTCTTTGGTGTATTGCCCCTCGCCGCGCCTGGTCAGACGCGCGAAATCAGTCTAGACGCAGGTCGCGTCAGGGGTTATCCCACCTTAGTCGCAGGATTGGAGGCCGGTACGGACATCGCCGGCCCCCGGCGTAATCGCCGCGATCAGTCGCTGCGATGCTGCGAACAGGCTTCGCAGATACCGCCGACTTCGATCGTCTCGTGGTCGATGGCAAAGCCCGCCCGACGCGCCTCGGCGGCGATCGCGGCATCGATCGGCTGGCTGGCGATCTCGGCGACGCGCTCGCATTGGCGACAGATCAGGAATTTCGGATGGCCGGACTCGTGGGGCGCATCGCAGCCGATGAACGCGTTCAGCGATTCGATCTTGTGAATCAGCCCCGCGTCGAGGAGAAAATCCAGCGCGCGATAGACCGTGGGCGGCGCGGCGTTGCCGCGCTCGGCGCTGATCGCGTCGAGCAGATCATAGGCCTTGGTCGGGCGATGGTTGTCCCAGATCAGCTCGAGTACGCGCCGGCGAATGGCGGTCAGGCGCAGGCCCCGCTGGGCACATCGAGCGTCTGCCCGTGCCAGTGCATCGGCGATACAGGCCGAATGATCGTGTCCGCGGGCGTCGAATACCGAAGCGTTGGCGTTCTCAGTCATGGCCGGTGGCAGTGCGCAAACAGAACCGCAGTATCGCGCATTCTAGCGATCGATACCGCATTGGTCGTCCGGCTCGACCGCCACGCCCGGCGGCCGATGATGCGCATGCCGGTGCAGCCGCCGGCTGAGCCGGAAATTGCGGATATGGGCGGCCGCGAGCACCAGCCCGCCCGCCACGGTGATCGCGCGCTCCAGACGCTCGCCACCGTATTCGTGGACGATGAACGCCGCAGCAATGAGTGCGGCGATGCCGATCACCCCCAGCAAGGCGACGGTCCGGCTGCGATGACGCGCCCAGCCCAAGCCCAAGGCCACGGCCGTGGTCGGTACCACCAGGATCAGGATCAGCTGGTGAAACGTCTCGTGGCTGACCAGCGAAAAGCCCAGGACCGGGAACAGGGCGATCGCGAACGGCAGCAGCAGGCAATGCACCAGGCAGAGTCCCGACAGCGCGACTGCGGTCTTATCCAGTTTGCCGGTAAAATCGGAGAACGAGTCGGAACGCACGAGCGGAGCTTCCCTGCTGGGCTGGGTTGGGCCAGAGCGTTAATATATAACATTTGGAAAGGAGTGGGCGAGATGCACAGGACATTCGTTCGATGCGCGACGGTCGGGCTGGCCGCAACACTGGCCGCGCTGGCGCTGACCGGCTGCAGCGAGTCAGAGGCCCCGGACTGCGGCGCATTGACCGTGAAAGAGCCCTGGGTGCGCGTTGCACCTGCCGGCGCCGAAGTGATGGGTGCGTATTTCACGCTCTCCAATACCGGCGACGCGAAGGTGGTCGTCAACGGTGTGACCAGCAGCCAGTTCGATCGCGCCGAGATGCACGAGACCGTAGTCAACGACAACGGTCAGGCAAGCATGCAGCCGTTGGAGAAGGTGACCGTGCCGGCAGGCGAAAGCATCGACTTCAAGCCGGGTGGTCGCCACGTGATGCTGTTCAACCCCACCCAGCCCTATGCAGCCGGCGACCAGGTCGAGCTGATCCTGGCCTGTGGCAGCCAGAATGCGGAACTGCCGGTGGCGGCGACCGTGCGTGCCGAGCAGCCGGGCGCGCAGAACGAGGGGGATACGGCCCGCGGCATGGACCACGCCATGGATCACGATATGGCACCGGCCGATCACGCTGACGAGGGCGCAGCCGCCGACGATGCGGCTACCGCGAGCTGATCGACATGGCGCTGGCTTTCACCAAGATGCACGGTCTGGGCAACGATTTCGTCGTGCTCGACGGGACCCGCCGCGCGATCACCCTGGATGCCGCCTCGGCACGTGCGATCGCCGATCGTCATTTCGGTATCGGCTGCGACCAGATCCTCATCGTCGATCCGCCCCGCTCGCCCGAGGCGGACTTCGGCTATCGCATTCTCAACGCCGACGGCAGCGAATCGGGGCAGTGTGGCAACGGGGCGCGCTGTTTTGCGCGTTACGTGCGCGAACAAGGCCTGACCGACAAGCGCCGGATCGTGGTGGACATCCGCGACGGCCAGATGGTGCTCGAACAGCTCGACGGAGCCGAGCACCGCTATCGCGTGGCGCTGGGTGTACCGGTCTTCGAGCCGGCCGATATTCCGCTGGCCGGCTTCGAACGGGCGGCCGACTATTGCCTGACCGATGTGGCTGGCCGACAGGCCGTGGATTTCGCGGCGCTGGCGATCGGCAATCCGCATGCCATCATCCAGGTCCCGGATATCGACTCCGCCGACGTTGCAGTGCTGGGACCGGCGCTGGAGTCGCATCCGGCGTTTCCGGAACGGGTGAACGTCGGGTTCGTACAGGTCGTGGCCCGTGATCATGTTCGCCTGCGCGTGTTCGAGCGCGGGGCGGGGGAGACCCTGGCCTGTGGCAGTGGCGCGGCGGCCGCGGTCGTGGCCGGCATCGACGCCGGACGGCTGGATCCGCATGTCGCCGTGGACCTGCCGGGCGGGCGTGCCGAGGTCGATTGGGCCGGGCACGGCGAGCCGGTATTTCTTTCCGGCCCGGCAGAGCGCGTATTCGATGGCAAGCTGGTATCGTCTGAGGTGCGGGCATGAGACGCGCCAATGCGGACTTCATGCCTCGCCCGACGCCTGTCATGCGTATCGGTGTGTATCGATGCCACTTACGATGGTTGCCATGAACGAAGCCGAACAACAGCGCCAGACCCCCGAACTCGACGCCGCCGATGTCGCAGCCTATCTGGAAGCGCATCCGGATTTTCTGCGTCGGCATCCCGAAGTGCTGGAGGTGCTGGATACGCGTCACGACAGCGGTAACGCCGTGTCGCTGATCGAGCGCCAGGTGGGCGCGTTGCGTGCGACCAACCGCCAGCTGCAGTCGCGGTTCAACGAACTCATCGAGACCGCGCGCGACAATGAGCAGCGGGTGGTGCAGCTCAACCGTCTGGCCCGTGTGCTGGTCGCAGCCGTCGCGCCGGCCGAGCTCGTGCGCGAACTGGCCTACTGCCTGAAACAGCATCTCGACGTCGACCACGTGTATATCGGCCTGGAAAAGCCGGCCGATCACGCTGAAGGCGAGATACAGGTCATCGATCACGACAGCCCGGCCGGCCGCGCGCTGACCAACGTATTCCGGCGCGGCAAGCCGATCTGCGGGCCGCTGTCGGAAGAGCATTCGGAAGCCCTGTTCGCCACCCGTACGAACGATGTGCCGGCCCTGGCGAGCGCGGCGATGATTCCGCTGGGTATTCACGGCGTGCATGGTGCACTCGTGCTGGCCAGCCGCAAGCCGCAGCGGTTCGTGCCCGATGCCGGCACGCTGTTTTTGGAGCTCACCGGCGAACTGGTCACCGCGGCACTGCGCCGTCTGCTGGGCGACGACGCCCTGTCGTGAGGATTCTCCGGCGGTGAACCGGCCCATGGGTGCAGGCCCGCGATGAATCGGCTGTCCGAGCGTATTGCCACGTTCATCGATCATCTGGCACACGAGCGACGGGCCTCGGCCCATACCCGCGGCGCATATCGGCGCGATCTCAACGCGGTCGCCGAGTGGTTGGGCGAACGCGCGGTGGATGACTGGTCGCGTGTCACGCCGGCCGATCTGCGCGAATTCATGGCCGCCCGTCATCGAGGCGGTCTGGCGCCGGCCAGTCTGGCGCGCAATCTCTCGGCACTGCGCAGCTTCTATGTGTGGCAGATGCGCGAAGGCTGGGTGCGTGCCAATCCGGCAGTCGACGTACGCGCGCCCAAGCGGGCGTCCAAGCTGCCCGAGACCGTGGATGTCGACGATCTGGCCGGCATGCTGGACGTCGTGCCCGAGGCCGAGATCGATATACGCGACCACGCGTTGCTGGAGCTGTTCTATTCGGCCGGCCTGCGGCTGGCCGAGGCCATTGGCCTGGACACCGTCGACCTGGACACGAGCGCCGGCGAAGCGCGGGTCCTTGGCAAGGGCGCGCGCCAGCGCACGGTGCCGGTCGGCCGACGGGCCATCGACGCGCTCGAACGCTGGCTGCTGATACGTCCCGGCTGGGCCGATGCGGACGAGCCGGCGCTGTTCGTGTCCCAGCGCGGCCGACGCATCTCGCGCTCGAGCGTGGCTGCGCGCATGGACGCCTGGGCACGGCGGCACGGGCTGCCGGTCCATCTGCATCCGCACAAGCTGCGCCATTCCTTCGCCACTCACGTTCTGGAGTCCAGTGCCGATCTGCGCGCGGTTCAGGAACTGCTGGGCCATGCCCATATCGCGACCACGCAGATCTATACGCATCTGGATTTCGCCCATCTGGCGCGGGTCTACGATGCCGCCCACCCGCGGGCTCGGCTGGGCGGCGACGACGGCCCCCCGGATCGGGGCGAGCCGCTGGGCTGAACGGGCGCAGAACGGCGTCCGGCCGGCGTTGCTTGAATCGCCCGAGCGGCGGCCCCAAGTCGTGTCAGACCGATATCAACCCGGTTCGACGTTTTGAAACAATTCGACGGCACAACCATTCTCGCCGTTCGACACAAGGGGCAGGTCGCCATAGCCGGCGACGGCCAGGTGTCGATGGGCAATACCATGTTCAAGGGCAATGCGCGCAAGGTGCGCCGGCTCTACGACGACAAGGTGCTGGCCGGTTTCGCCGGTGGAACGGCCGATGCATTCACGCTGTTCGAGCGCTTCGAGGGCAAGCTCCAGCAACACGGCGGACAGCTGGTCAAGGCCGCGGTCGACATGGCCAAGGACTGGCGCACCGATCGGGCACTGCGGCGTCTGGAGGCGCTGCTGCTGGTCGCCGATACCAACGCGACGCTCATGATCTCCGGCAACGGCGACGTCATGGAGCCTGAGTTCGCCTGCATGGCCATCGGTTCCGGCGGTTCGTTCGCCCAGGCAGCCGGCCGTGCGCTGGTCGAGCATACCGACATGGATGCGCCGACCATCGCCGAGACTGCCATGCATATCGCGGCCGATACCTGCATCTATACCAATCACCACATCACCGTCGAGGTGTTGGACCATGCCTGATACAGCCCCTGAAACCTTGAGTGTCGATGAGCGCGCGACGACCGCGCTGCCCAGACACGAAATGACGCCGCGCGAGATCGTCGCCGAGCTTGATCGGCATATCATCGGACAGGCCGATGCCAAGCGGGCGGTCGCCATTGCACTGCGTAACCGCTGGCGGCGCATGCAGCTCGACGAGGCGATCCGCGGCGAAATCACGCCCAAGAACATCCTCATGATCGGGCCGACCGGCGTCGGCAAAACCGAGATCGCACGTCGCCTGGCCAAGCTGGCCAATGCGCCGTTCACGAAGGTCGAGGCGACGAAGTTCACCGAAGTCGGCTATGTCGGCAAGGAAGTGGACTCGATCATTCGGGATCTGGTGGAAGTCGGCATCAAGATGACCCGGGAAGCCGCCAAGGCTCAGGTACGGGTCAAGGCCGAAGATGCAGCGGAAGAGCGTATCCTCGATGCGCTGCTGCCGCGCCCCAAGAACTGGGACGAGGCCGCCGAGTCGGATCAGAAGGCCACCGAATCCACCGCGACGCGTCAGGTGTTTCGCAAGCGCCTGCGCGAAGGCAAGCTCGACGATAAGGAAATCGAGCTCGACCTGCGCCAGTCGCAGAAGGGCGTCGAGATCATGGCGCCGCCCGGTATGGAGGAGATGACCAACCAGCTGCAGTCCATGTTCCAGAACATGGGCGGCTCGGAGAAGACCAAGCGCAAGAAGATCAAGATCCAGGACGCCTATCGGCTGCTCGTCGATGAAGAGGCCGCCAAGCTCGTCGATGAGGAGCAGATCAAGACTCAGGCGATTCACGAGGTAGAGAACGGCGGCATCGTATTCATCGACGAGATCGACAAGGTCTGCAAGCGCTCGGATGCCGGCGGCTCGTCGGGCGGCGATGTGTCCCGTGAGGGCGTTCAGCGCGACCTGTTGCCGCTGGTCGAGGGATCCACGGTCTCCACCAAATACGGCATGGTGCGGACCGACCATATCCTGTTCATCGCTTCGGGCGCGTTCCATGTCGCCAAGCCTTCGGATCTGATTCCCGAGTTGCAGGGCCGGCTGCCGATCCGGGTCGAACTGGACGCGCTCAAGGCCGAGGATTTCGTACGCATTCTGACCGAGCCTCACTGTTCGCTGACCGAGCAGTACAGCGAACTGATGAACGTCGAAGGGGTGACGCTTGCGTTCACCGACGACGGCGTGTCGCGCATCGCGGAAATGGCGTTCAAGGTCAACGAAGGTACCGAGAACATCGGTGCACGCCGGCTGCATACGGTCATGGAACGGCTCATGGAAGAGATTTCCTACGATGCCCCGGACAAGGCGGGCGAGACGCTGTCGATCGATGCCGCCTATGTCGATTCCAAGCTCAAGGATCTGGCGGCCGACGAGGATCTGTCGCGCTATATCCTTTAAAACGGGCGCGGCGTTTGTCCGCGACGCGGCATTCGTGCGACAACAGCCGGTGCAGGCCAGCCCTGCGCCGGCTTTTTATTGCCACCGGAGGTTTTGAACATGGACGCGCCGACCGATATCGTTCTGCACAACAAATCCCGCACGCTGGAAGTGGTCTATACCGACGGCGTCACCTACAGCCTACCGCTGGAATATCTGCGCGTGTACTCGCCCTCTGCCGAGGTGCGGGGTCATGGCGGGCCCATGGAACTGGTCACCGGCAAGCGCGAGATCGGTGTGACCGAAATCGAGCCGGTGGGCAACTATGCGATCCAGCTGCATTTCGATGACGGTCATAACACCGGCATCTATTCGTGGGAAACGCTGCGCGAGCTGGGCGCGGCCTACGAGACGAACTGGAACGATTATCTGGAGCGGCTCCGCGCAGCCGGTGGCTCGCGCGATCGACTCTGGCACTGACGTGCGATCGACTGCGGTCAGTCAAGCGCTCTGCTGCCCGCACGAATCAGGGGGCCATGCCGGCTGGCCCGCCGGCCCGGCCGGGCGTAGCTACCGTGAACGGCCGCGATCGGGCCGTCAGGGTTGCCGAGACCCGCGCGCGGCAGCCGGTATCGGCTAGAGGCCGAGCGCGCAGGTCGCGGCGTGCCCATCAGGCCATCGACAGCGCATGTGACAGATCGGCGATCAGCCGATCGATCAGTTCGGCGGTGGTGTTCCAGCCGCACACGAACCGTACGCCGCCCTCGCCGATGAAGGTATAGAAAGTCCATCGCTCGTCGCGCAGGCTTTGTTGGACGGCCGGGGCGAGCTCCAGGAATACACTGTTGGCCTCGACAGGGAACATCAGCTTGACGCCGTCGAGATGCTGCACGCCGGCGGCCAGGCGTTGGGCCATGGCATTGGCGTGACGCGCGTTGTCCAGCCACGCCCCGGTTTCGAGCAAGCCGAGCCAGGGCGCTGAGAGATAGCGCATCTTGGATGCCAGCTGTCCGGCCTGTTTGCAGCGATAGTCGAAATCGCGGGCCAGCTCACGATCGAAGAAGATCACCGCTTCACCGAAGGCCAGTCCGTTCTTGGTGCCCGAGAAGGTCAGCACATCGATACCGGCCCGCCAGCTGAGTTCGGCGGGGGCCAGGTCGAGCCCGGCACAGGCGTTGGCAAAGCGTGCGCCGTCCATGTGCAGGCGCAGCGCATGCCGATCGGCCACTTCGCGAATCGCTCGGAGCGCGTCGGGGTCGTAGACCGTGCCAAGTTCGCTCGCCTGAGTCAGCGAGACGACCTTCGGGCGCGGGTAGTGGATATCGTTGCGTCGGGTGACGGTGCGCTCGATATGATCCGGGCCGATACGCCCCATGTCACCCGGTACGGTGAGCAGCTTGGAACCGTTGGAAAAGAACTCCGGGCCGCCGCATTCGTCGGTCTCGATATGGGCGAGCTGATGGCAGATGACGCTGTGGTAGGGCTGGCACAACGCTGCCAGCGACAGCGAGTTCGCGGCCGTGCCGTTGAACACGAAAAACACCTCGCAGTCGGTTTCGAACAGCGTTCGGAATCGATCGCTGGCTAGCGCCGTCCAGCGATCGTTTCCGTAGGCTAGATCGTCGGTGTCGTTGGCTCGCAGGAGATACTCCAGGGCCTGCGGACAGATGCCGGAGGTGTTGTCGCTGGCCAGGAAGCGGGGTGTGTCGAGGCGATCGGACGGGTAGGGCATGACGATCCGGAGGTGGGATAGCTGAGCAACGCGAGACGCTAGAGCCCGCGGCGGCCGACTGCAAGCTCGTCGACGCGGTGATCGTGGTCGAAGCGACAACAGAGCGGGCCACGTCGGGCCAGAGTGAACCGCCCGAACCGGCGGCTTCCGCTACCGCTCGATGGCCGGCGTCGTCGCCGCATGGCCGGTCTTGCCGTTATAGGCCCGGCCGGCGGCGGGGTCAGCGCAGGAGTTGACCGCCGTCCACGGTGAGCGTCTGGCCAGTGACCCAGGAGGCCAGCGGGCTGGCCAGAAACACGACCGCTCGAGCGATCTCGTCCGGGCGGCCGAAGCGCCCGAACGGAATGCTGGCCAGCGTGGCCTCATACAGCGCGGGATTTTTCGCCTTGCGCTGCTGCCAGAGCCCGCCCGGGAAATCGATCGAATCCGGGGCGACGGCGTTTACGCGAATGCCTTGGCCAGCCATGGCAGCCGCCTGCGACTGGGTGTACTGGATCAGCGCGGCCTTGACGGCACCGTAGGCGGCGGTTCGTGCAGACGCGGCCTGGCCGGCGATCGAGGCAATATGCACGATCGTGCCGGCACCGCTGGCCTCGAGCCAGGGCCGGGCGGCACGGCTGGCCCGTACCGCGCCGAGCAGGTCGACCTCGACACTGGTCGCCCAGCCGTCTTCGCTGTCGCCCTCGCCGAAGCCGGAGGCGTTGTTGACCAGGATATCCAGACCGCCAAGCGTGTCGGCCGCCTGGTCTATATACGCGGTGAGCGCCGGACCGTCGGCCACATCGCAGACGGCGGTATGTACGGGCACATCATGTACGCCGAGACGCTCGGCGGCTTGATCGAGTCCTTCCCGGTCTCGAGCGCAGATCGATAGCTGAACGCCTTCTGCGGCCAGGGCCTCGGCGATGGCCAGGCCGATGCCGCGGCTGCCCCCGGTAATCACGGCGCGGCGGCCGGCAAGCTGTGTCTGCATGTTCGATTGTCCTTCGAGGTCTGTCGACAGGCCAGCCGATCGAGGCTCGGCCTCCGCTGAGCGACCATCCTAGGGCCTTGCAAGAATTTATTCGAGACGATACGTCCGTACACCGGTACCCGCCGGTGATCGCGCGGGCCGATTCCGGCGGCATGCGATCAGACCTGTTGGCTATCGTGGCCGGCCGCTATGCCCGTAGTTGCAAAGCCGCCGCCCGGGCTTGGATAGCGTGTGGTCGCCGAGTGCCTAAGGGTACGGCGATGGGTCCGGCGGCGCCGTCGCGGCGCGGATGAACACCGCCTGGCACGATTGTGGGCGGATTCATATGGCGTGCTATCGTCTGGGGGCTTGGCCTATTGCATCTGCGCGCTGCTGGATAGCGCCCTTGGCGGCAGGCCGGAGGCATCGGGGGTTACGACGTATCCGGCGGTTTCGGGCCGCGGCAGGAGCAGCCGGGCACGGGTCCGTTCGCCAGGTCGGGTCTTCGGTGCGAAGCCCAGTTCGGATTCGATCGATGGCACGAGGCATACGGGGAAAGCGCGGCGGACGTGGGCAACAGGCGGCATCGCGCTATGCCGACAGCACGACCGATATCGGCCGCGAGCAGCGTTTCTGGTTGGCCATGCTGTATGCGGCGCTGGCCGGTTACCTGTCGGTATTGGCCGTCGTCCATATCTATATCCGGCTGACTTCGGCGCTGCCCAATCGTGGTTGGATCAACGCCATTCTGCTGGCGACGCTGGCGTTCACCGCGGGTTTTTACCTGTGCCGCCATCAGATCGTGACCATGCGCTATCGGCTGGTCTATCTGGTGCTGGCCGATATCCTGGCTGCAGCAATCATCCTGGCGATCAGCGCGCTGGACGGTGGTATCGGCAGCCCGGTCGCCGGATTGCTGATCCTGCCGATCGTATATCTGGCGATCGGTTATCCCAGGCCGGCGGTTCTGGTCTGCGGCATGGCCATCCTGGCCGGGGCAGCGGCGGTATTCGTCACGTCGAATCCAGGTGCCGACGTGTTCACGGCGATATTCCGTTTCATCGCGCTGGCGATCGCGTTGCTGCTGGCCGGTATCGGGGCCACGGCCCGGGACTGGGAAAAAGGCGAGATCAGACGTCTGCGCCTGCGCCTGGAGCAACTCGCCTCCACCGACGAGCTGACCGGTTGTGTGAATCAGCGCGCCTTCGGTGAACGCCTGGCCGACGAAGTCGAACGCGCTCATTCGGCTGGCCACCCGCTGTCACTGATGGTCATCGATATCGACCGTTTCAAACAGATCAATGACCGGCACGGTCACGATGTGGGCGATCGTGTACTGCGCCAGCTCGGCGGGCAGCTTCGGCTGCTCGCCGGCGACCAGGCGATACCGGGCCGCCCCGGCGGCGACGAACTGGCGATCCTGGCGCCGGGCGCGGATTGCCGTGCTGCGCTCCGACTCGCCGAACGTCTGCGCTGCGCATTCGCCTCGCGCGCGGATCCGATCCGCACCACGGTCAGCGTCGGCGTGGCAGAGTTGGGTGCGGCGCCGGACACCGCTGCCATGCTGTTCCGTCGTGCCGATCAGGCTTTGTATCGAGCCAAGGCCGAAGGCCGTGACCGGGTGGCGACGGCACCCGTGTCGGATCCTCGGTTAGAGGCCGGCCGGCATTCGACCAACACACTGGCAAGCCGTGAGCGTTAGGCCGGTGTGTCGACGGTCGCGCAGGCGATCAGTGCCGCGACGTTCGTAAGCCTGAGCCGACAACCGTTCCCTGCCGGAGTGCTGACTCCAAGAGAAACGCCTCCCGGAGGAGGCGTTTCACGGGGCCGCGATCTGTCGCGTGCGCGGGGTCGTTTAGTGGTGCTCGCGCAGTATGGCCAACATGCGCTTGAGCGGCTCGGCCGCACCCCAGAGCAGCTGATCGCCGACGGTATAGGCGGACAGATATTCGCCGCCCATGGCGAGTTTGCGCAGCCGCCCGACCGGAATGCTCAGCGTGCCCGAGACGGCTGTGGCGGTCAGATCGCGCAGGGTTGCTTCCTTTTCATTGGGCACGACCTTGACCCATTCGTTATGACGAGCGATCCGGTCTTCGATTTCGTCGATCGGCACGTCGCGCTTGAGTTTGATGGTGAACGCCTGGCTGTGACAACGCATCGAACCGATACGTACACACAGTCCGTCCATCGGAATCGGATCGCCCTCGCGGCCCAGAATCTTGTTGCTCTCGGCGCCTGCTTTCCATTCTTCCTTGGACTGGCCGGTTTCCATGATCGTGTCGATCCAGGGCAGCGCCGATCCGGCCAGGGGATGGCCGAACTGCTCGACCGGGAAATCCGCCGAGCGCATCTTGGCGGTGACGTCACGATCGATATCCAGGATCGCCGAGGAGGGCGTAGCCAGCTGATCGGCCACGCTGTCGCGCAGATCGCCCATCTGAACGAGCAGCTCACGCATATGCTGTGCACCGGATCCGGAGGCGGCCTGATAGGTCATCGCCGACATCCACTCGATCAGATCGGCCTCGAACAGCCCGCCAAGACCCATGAGCATCAGGCTGACGGTGCAGTTGCCGCCACAGAACGTCTTGGTGCCGCGCGCCAGCTGGGCATCAATCACGTCGCGGTTGACCGGGTCCAGCACGATCGTCGCGTCGTCGGCCATGCGCAGCTTGCTGGCGGCGTCGATCCAGTAGCCTTTCCAGCCCGCTGAACGCAGCGGCTCGTAGACTTCGCCGGTGTAGTCGCCGCCCTGGCAGGTCACGATTACATCCATGGCCTTGAGCGAATCGATGTCCTTTGCGTCCTGGAGCTTGGGCACGTCCATGCCGATATCCGGGCCGTCCTGACCGGCCTGGGACGTGGAGAAGAATACCGGCTCGAGACCCTGATAGTCGTTGTCGTGAAGCATGCGCTGCATGAGCACGGAACCGACCATGCCACGCCAACCAACGAATCCGACTTTCAACATTCTCATACCTCGTCTGAGCGGGTCGTTCGACCCTGAGTGTTTGGCCATTCTAACGCGGACGCGGATCGAGAGCGCATCCCGGCCGCTGGAGATCGCGCGGCGTGGCGGGGCCCCGGTCCTGCCGGCCAGGCTCTGTCGAATTGCCCGCACCGCTGTCCGCGCCGGCCATCGTCCGGCCGAAGCCGAGACCCGGCCCTGACCGGTCGACCGTAATTTGTTAGAAAATAAGCGCTTCGAAGTGACGAACGGGCATTGATCGATCACCCTGCAACTAAAGTTGCATTTACCACGGACGCGCCGGCTCCTTAATTTGTTATTCACCTTGAATCAAGGTCATAACGAGAGGGGAGAACAGGTGAGCGATAATAAGAAGTGGATCGACACATCGATCAGCCGCCGTGGACTTTTGAAAAGCGGGTCCATGGCCATGGGCGGGCTGCTGGCCACGTCGATGTTTCCCGGCCGTGTGCTGGCCGCTGATGGTTCGCCGCTGGGCAATTATCCGGCCGGCGTGGCCAAGGACAGCTGCTTCATCGGTCTGGGCTGCGAGTCCACCGGGCCGTACAGCGCCCAGGGCACCGATATGCTCAAGGGCTTTCAATTAGCGATCGAGCACCTGAACAGCGGGAACGAACTCGTCCGTGCGATCTCTCCCGATTCCAAGAAGGGCATTCTCGGCAAGCGGATCGAATACGGCAACGTGGACACCGCCTCCAAGCCGGATCTGGCGATTCAGGGCATGACGCGGTTCATCAATCAGGACAAGGCGATCATGACGGCGGGCAGCGTCAGCTCGGCGGTGGCCATTGCCTGTGAAAAACTTGCCCAACGCGAAAAGGTCATCTACCTGGCGGGCATTTCCGGCTCCAACGAAACCACCGGTGCCGATTGTCAGCGCTACGGTTTCCGTTCCTGCATATTCGGCTACACCGCTTCCAAGGCACTTCTGCCCGTGTTGCGCGACGAGATCGGTAAGGACAAGAAGGTCGCCTATCTGATTCCCGACTACACCTACGGGCATACGGTTCGCGACTCGATGAAGGAGTTCACCCAGCAGATCGGCTGGTCGGCCGCCACCGAGCAACTCTCACCCTTGGGTACCAGCGACTTCAGTTCCTATCTGCTCAACGCGGCGGCCTCCGGCGCAGACGTGTTCGTCAACATCTGCTTCGGTGCGGATGCGGTCAACTCGATCAAGCAGGCCAAGAATTTCGGAATTCTCGACAAGATGACCATGGTCATCCCCTACATGACGCCATTTCTGGCCAAGGAAGTCGGTCCGGAGATCATGCAGGGCATCTATTGCGTCACCGATTTCTGGTGGACGATGGAAGAGAAGAACGATCTGGCGAAGTCGTTCGTTTCCCAGTTCGAGAAGAAGAACGGCTACAAGCCGGAATGGGGCGCCGAGGCGGCCTATCTGCAGATGGCGATGTATGCCGAGGCCTGCGAGCGAGCCGGCACGTTCCGACCCGAAGAAGTCATCAAGGCTTATGAGGCCGGCAAACAGCTCGACACCATGCTCGGCAAGGTGCACATGCGCGCCAACGATCATCAACTGGTGCACGACGTGCCGATCATCCGTGGCAAGAAACCGTCGGAGATGCGCTCAGACGACGATTACTTCGACCTGGTCAGCCTCACGCCGGGCGACGATGTCATGCCGCCGCCGGACCTGCTGGGCTGCAAGCTCGGCTCGTATACCTGATCCGGGGTTAGTCATGTGGCGGCCGCCGGCCTGATCGGCGGCCGCTTTGTTGATGTTCGTCCATCAGGCCGCCATGCGCGGCCGCGTTACAGGTCGTCCCCACCACGATGTTCACCGATTTCATCAATAGTCTGCCGCCCTGGGGGCTGGTGGAAGCGCAGATGTTCAACGGCCTGCAGCAAGGCATGCTGCTGGCGCTGATCAGCACCGGTCTAACGATCGTCTACGGCACGCTGGGGGTGCTCAACGTGGCGCACGGCGCGCTGTACACGCTGGGCGCGTATGCGGGGTTCGTGGCCTACCAGGCCACCGGTTCGTTCGTGCTGGCCATCGGCGCCGGCGCGCTGGGTACGCTGGTCATCGGGCTGGTGATCGAGCGCGGCATCATCCGCTATTACTACAAGCGACCCGACGAGGACCAGATCATCGTGACCTTCGGTCTGGGCATCATCATCGTCGAGTCGATTCGAGCGTTCTTCGGCGGGACCAGCCAGAACATGCCCACGCCCGGCTGGGGCCAGGGCGCTTCGCAGCTCGGTTTTCTCCAGTATCCGTTTCCGCTTTACAAGATCGAGACCATCGCGCTGTCGGCGATCATCCTGCTGATCTTCTACCTGGTGCTATACCGGACCCGGCTCGGACTGGTTGTGCGGGCCGGCATCGAAGACTCCGGCATGGTGAGTCTGTTGGGTATCAATGTCTTCCGCGCCTTTTTCGTGGTATTCGCGATCGGCGCGATGGCTGCCGGCCTGGCCGGGGTGATCAATGCGCCGATCACCGCACCGACGCCGGACGGTGGTGAGAAATTTCTGGTGTTTTCTTTCGTGGTCGTCGTACTGGGCGGGGTGGGTTCGTTTCCCGGCGCGATCGTCGGCGGACTGATTGCCGGCGAGATCATGACCCTGACGTCACTGTTCTATCCGTCGCTGTCCGAGGTGATGCTGTACGTGGCCATGGCGCTGATCCTGATCTTCCGTCCGCGCGGCCTGTTCGGACAGGCGGGCCGGGTATGACTACCGGTACCGCGAACGCAGGCGCCCCGTCGCCCCGGCCGCGTCGGTGGGGGCATCTGGCAGTGGAGGCTGCCGTTCTGGTCGGTCTCGTGGCGGCGCCGTTCGTGCTGCCCTGGATCAACATGACCATGGATGTGATGACCCGGAGCCTGATCTGGGGCCTGTTCGGCCTGGGCTTTTCGATCCTGTTCGGGTTCACCGGGCTGCTGTCACTGGGCCAGGCCGCGTTCTACGGTTCGGGTGGCTTCATCACGGCCTATCTGCTCACCCACGGTGTACTGGAGCAGACGCTGGTCGCGCTGTTCATCGGCACGCTGGCCGCCGCGGTATTGGGGTTGGGTATCGGGCTGCTCGTCGAGCGTCGCAAGGGCATCTATTTCGCGATGATCACGCTGGCCTTCGGCGAGATGCTGTTTCATCTGGACTACTCGACGCTGTCGGCCTATACCGGCGGCGAGAACGGCATGGCCGGCGTGCCCGTGCCGCTGATCGGCTCGTATGTCATCCGGTCGAGCCTGGGCATGTATTACTTTGTGGCCGTACTGTTCTTCGGCGGCTATCTTCTGGCCCGGCGCGTGGTCGCCTCGCCGGTCGGGCGCATGCTGGTGGCGGTACGCGACAACGAGGAACGAGCCAAGGCCACCGGCAATGCGACGCATCTCTACAAGCTGGTGGCCATTGTGCTATCGGCAGCCTACGGCGGCTTGGCCGGCGGGCTGCTGGGTATCTTCCAGAACTATATGCCTCCGGGCGCATTCGCGTTCGAAAGTTCGGCGCAGTTGCTCATCCAGACCGTCATCGGCGGCGCGGGCGTGCTGCTCGGGCCACTGGTCGGCGCCAGCGTATGGTTGTATCTGCAGGATCTGCTCCAGCACACGCTGGGGCTCGGGCAGAGTTGGAAGCTGGTGCTGGGCGTGATCTTCGTGCTTCTGATTACATTCCTGCCCACCGGGCTGCTGGGCGAGGCACGACGCCTGGGCCAGTGGCGCTGGGGCAGAACGCGCTCAGGCGACGATGCCGATGCCGATCAGTCCGCGCACGCGGTCAACGCGGCGAATGCGTCCGTCGCAGAGCCGCTGCCCGAATACGGGCCGGTCATTCTCGAGGCGCGCGGCGTGAGCAAGCATTTTGGCGGCCTGGCCGCCAACCACGACATCGATTTCTCGGTGCGCGAGTTCGAGGTGCGTGCGCTGATCGGGCCGAACGGAGCCGGCAAGAGCACGTTCTTCAAGATGCTGGCCGGCGTGATGCCGCCGAGCGAGGGAAGCATCTATTTCCAGGGCCGGGATATCACGGGCGCAGGCGTCACCCGGGTCTGTCAGCTCGGCATGAGCACCAGCTTCCAGATCAATCAGCTGTTCGACCGACTGTCGGTACGCGACAACCTGATGATCCCCTGCCTCGGCCAGTCGCGGGGCCGGTTCAAGCTCGACATGCTGCGCCGTGCCGAACGGGTGGCCGGTCTCGATGAACGGATCGACGAAACGCTGGCGCTGGTGGGACTGTCGCACCGCGCCGATACGCCGGTCTCGCATCTGCCGTACGGCGAAAAGCGCCGGGTCGAAATCGGGCTGGCCCTGGCCACGCAGCCGTCGCTGTTGCTGCTCGACGAGCCGCTCGCCGGCATGGGTCCGGAAGAGCGGGCCAGCACGGTGGCGCTGATCAAGTCGCTGCGCAAGGGGCGTACGGTGATCGTGGTCGAGCACGACATGGATGCGGTGTTCGAACTGGCCGATCGCATCAGTGTACTGGTGGAAGGCGAGATCCTCGTCGAGGGGGCGCCGGAAGAGATCCGGTCGCATCCGAAAGTACAGCAGGCCTATCTGGGCGGAGTCGAGGCATGAGTCTGCTCGCGGTCGACAAACTCAACAGCTATTACGGCGATTCGCATGTCCTGTTCGATGTCAGCCTGACCGTCGAACGCCGTGAGGTGGTGGCGCTGCTGGGGCGCAACGGCGCAGGCAAGACGACGACGCTCGAATCCATCGCCGGCGCGATCAAGCCGCGCAGCGGCAGTATCCGGCTCGGCGAGCACGAGGTCTGCGGCCGACCGGCCTTCGAGGTCGCCCGCCACGGGCTCCAACTGGTGCCCGAAGAGCGGCGTATATTCGGCGCGCTGACGGTCGAGGAAAATCTCAAGCTGGCCGCCTTTTCGGCCGAGCAGGCCGAACCGCTCGCGCGGATCTACGAACTGTTCCCGCGTCTGGAAGAGCGGCGGCGCAGTGGCGGCAAGATGCTGTCGGGCGGCGAACAGCAGATGCTGGCAATCGCACGCGCGCTGATTCGCAAACCCGAGATCATTCTGCTGGACGAACCCTTCGAAGGGCTTGCACCAGTCATCGTCCAGAACCTGATGGCCGTCTGCGAGCGGATTGCGGCCGAAGGCCAGACCATTGTGGTGGTCGAGCAGAACGTTTATGCCGCGCTCAAGTTCGCCCACCGCGCCTATATTCTCAACAATGGACATGTGGTCTACGAAGGCACGCCCGATGACCTGAACGGCCAGCCCGAAATACTGCACCAGTATCTGGGGGTCTGAGCAACCGTAGAATCGTCCGCACGGAGTCTGGCGTCTTTTCAAGGCGATCAGGTCGACAACCGACCCGCGTGAAGGCAATGGGAGGCGTTGCCCGCTGCCTGACTGTCGTTGGTGAGAGCTGCGCAAGTACGACGTATCGAGAGAGTGTGTACGGTAAGCCGGGAGGAACAGATGAAATATCGAGTCCCTTTTGCTCTATTGCTGTTTTCAACGCTCGTTTGCGCAGCAGCTGTCGTGCAGGCTGAAACGCTGACAGCTGCGGAGCTGATCGAAAAGGCGCGTGCCCAGTCGCGTGAAATCGAAGAACTGAAAAAGGTCATGGACAGTCCGGACCGCAATCTGCGGCTCGCGGCCTTCCAGCTGATGATGGACAGCGATAACCCGGTCTATCGTGAACTCGCGATCGAATCCGGGCTGTCGAGCACTGACAACCTGCTTCGGTCCCAGGCGCTCAAGACCGCGCTATTCAATATGAACGCGCTGTATGTCGATCTGGCGATCGATCAGAACGCACCCAAGGATGCCCAGGAAGCTTCAGCAAACGCGCTTGCTGAAGGATTGCCACGCATCGTGATCGACTTTACCCAAAAACATCCGGAGACGGACTCGATCGATATCAGGACAGGAAACGCCGGGGGCTCGGAAATCCAGGGGATCAACTATGTGTTTCATGCCAGTGGCAGGGTCGGGACACTGACCCTCAAGGACGGGGCGTTGCTCCAGGGGCCAGTGACGATTTCCGACCGTCGGTATATCGGCACCGCGCGTCTTCGTTAGTCCATTAATCTGATACGCCGTAATGACAGGCGTTTGCTGCCGGACGGATAGAGCTTGATACGAATGATGCGGGCCCGCGTCGGCGCGAGGGCAATTGCCGATCGGCGACTCGACTCGGAATACACGAGATCGCCGCCCCATACGCTTCTTGCGTAGCGGAACTGCGCGTCGTTTCCCAGCACGATCTCGGCGGCGACGGGCCTTAAACTCGGATCGACCCCTTTGGCGTCCAGCACGATTCCGGTGATCGCGGTGCCGGGTGCGACTTCGAAATCCAGCAGCACCGGCCCGTCCAGCTTGCTGGTGATCCACGGCGGCGTGGCCGGATCGGCGGATAGCAAATTCGCAGCTCGGTTAACAGACGAGGCGGCAGGCGCGGTCCAGGCCGCTAGTGTCATGGGCGACGATTCCGGGCCGCGAGGCGATGCAGTTGCGCTCTTGTCGAGCTGTGCAGCCGACCTGTCGTCGCTGAGCGCCTGTTCGCCGCGCTCCAGCAGCCGGTCGATACGCATGACCGTGCCGACCCCGGAGCGTGTGCTTACCGAAAGCAGCATGCCGATCGGCGTGTTATCCGCGGTCATGAGCAGGCTGCCACTCATGCCCTTGCGGAGTACTCCGCGAGCGGAGGCCGGCCGAATTCGAATGAACTGCTGGCGATCGTCATCAAGCCAGACGACCGGCTCGAAGCCCAGCGAGCCGTCGCCGTTCACGAAACGCAGTGTGCCCTGGGTGCTTTCAGAGAGTTTCTGATCCACCGCCCGGCTGAACGAGTCGAGGCTGTGTCCGCAGTTACGCGTGATGCCGCCCAGAACGGTGCCCATACTCAGATCGCCTCCCAGATCGCGTATGTCGACCAGATCGCCGAGCGTTGCTTGGCCGGCCCCCACATATCGCAGCGAAGGCACGGAGGCTTCGTCGACCACGTGAGTGGGCAGAAGTGCCACGCAATGGTCGCCGCGATGCCCCACGAGCGCCTGGCCGACTTCCAATGGCACCTCGCCGGGCTTGCGCACGACCGCCTGGTCGGCAGCGGCCCAGGCGGCCGTGCCGCAGCCAAGAAACATCGCGAGCACGCTGAAGCAGACCAGAGGTTTGGTTGGCATGAGCTGCTATCTCGTCAGGGGCGCAAATTCGTGCGCCGGATCAATCGCACTGCCTCGGCCAGCGTGGCAAGCGCCGACAGGCTGCCGAACAGCACAAGGGTTGCAATGACGACCCAGCTATCGTGTGTCAGGCGCGCCCACATGCTGGGCTGAAAATCCAGGCCTGCGTCACCGTAGCGCTCGATACGCACCTGATTCGACAGCCCGAATGCGACCACTTTCATCTGCGGCCAGGTGCTGGCCATCTGCTCGGCGGTGATGCGTACGAAGCCGCGGGGCAGCGCTTCGGCCTCCGTCTCGCCGAGGGAACTTGCGATCTGAACGCTGTCGCCTTCGAGAAGCTCGATAGAGTCGACGACGCTGCGTCCGCCCGCGGTATCGTCGGATGCGCTGTACACGGCGATGTGGCCAGCCTCGAGTAATTCGTGACGGCTGGTCGTCACGTCCTGGCCGATGCGCAGCGCGGCGGTATAGGGAAATATCAGCGACATGTTCTGCGTCTGCGCGGTCGGCCATACGAGTACGACGTCGCCGTTGAGCGTCAAGGGCGTTTGACCCGCGGTCTGAATCGCAACGCCGTCAGCCGGTTGTGTCGAAAACGGCGCGATACGCACCAGCAACCGTCCATCGGCCAGCGTGGACAATCGCACCGTCGCGCCATGGCTCCTCGGCTGGCCGTTGCCGCCGATACGGGCAGTCAGTTCGGCTGCGGCGCCGTTTTCACTTGCCGGCCGATATGCATGCCAGCGTCGCGGCGTACCGCATCGTCGGCGTATCACTGCGATATCGTCGATCTTTTCATAGATCGAGGTGTCCTCAGGCAGCAAGTCATGCCGGCATAACGTCGCCTTGGATATGTCCCATTGCGTGAGGGAACTGGCGTCGAGCGTCAATTCCACCAGGCGAGCGTCCGCGCTCAATGCGAAAGGCCAGTGGCTGCTCTGAACGATGGCATGCACGACAAGCGCGATATACAACAGCAGACACCACGGCAGGACCCGCAACAGCACTGCGGTAATCGCGGCCCAGAACTGATCGTTGCGATCTACGAAGTGATCGAGCCTGCGATTGCCTGCGCGTCTTGGGGAACGCAAGCGAGGACCGGGACGGCTGGATCGCAGCACGCTCGTTTAGTCCGCGAGCTTCAGTGGCCGTCTGCGGCCACAGTGAAGGAAGCGGGCGGCAGGGCGCGGCCATACCGCTCGCGTTCTACAACGATCTTGACCGGACTGTCCTGGGTCGCGGCGAGGCCGATATGGCACCAGAAGTCGAACACCGTGGTCCGTCCGTTTCGTAGCGGATCGCAACTACCGCTCATGTTCTGACCGGAAACACTGTAGAAGACGTCCGTGGCACCGAAGCCGTTGACCATGAGGTTGACGCCGGAGCCCTCGGCGGTGTTTGGTCCGTACGGCTTGAGAAACCGCTGGGTGGGCTCTTGGCAGGCGCCTTCGACAACGGAAATGCCGAGATGCATCTGGTCGTATTGCCTTAGCAGATCGAGCGCACCCGACTGATCGTAAGGTAGATTGATGGCGTCGCCGCCAATCTGTGCCGGAAGAATATAGGTGTTGCGTGCCAGATAGACGCCATCACGTGATTGCACGGTCAGACATACTTCGGAGCCCGCCAGTGACCTCGGCGGGCGGATGGACAGCTGGGTGAGGTCGCTGCCGGAAAGCAGCGTGCCGGTGGTCAGACCTACCACCACGATACCGCTGACATCTACATCGCGCTGAACGGATTCCCAGAACGGGCTCGCCTTGAGGGTGGCGTCGGCCGCGTAGGTCGCGCTACCGCCCGCTGCGAGCACACCCAGCATGGCCGTGCATACGCGGGTTAACCATAAACCCTTCATAACGCCCCCCGGTGTCATACGCTCGATCGAGCATATGAGAATCGGCCTGCGAGCGCTATTCCGTAGCACTTGGTGTCGATCAGTCGACACCAGACACTACTCGAATAGGTCGTTCAATCAGACACCTGGATGTAGGCTGTCGCGGCACCTCGAATGTGTCGTACGAATGACAGGGTCAATCCGGATAGGGTGTTTCGATGGTTTCCGCAGTTTTGCCGGTCACGGTCGTGCCGATCGAGGCGGCAATGACCGCCGCGATGGCCAGCCACTGCGCTAGCGCCAGTGACTGACCGAGGAACAACAGACCGGACAACGCGCCGAATGCCGGTTCGAGGCTCATGAGGGTGCCGAACGTCTGCGTTGGCAGACGGGGCAGGGCGATCATTTCCAGTGTATAGGGCAGCGCGGTCGACAGGATCGCCACGCCGAGCGCGAACCACAGCACATGGACACCGAGTGCTCCGGTATCGGCGCCGACCAGCCCGATCGGTGCGACAACCAGGGCACCGATCGTGATACCCCAGATAGCGCTGTTCAGGCCGCTGACCTCACCGGCTTTCTGCCCGAACAGGATATAGGCCGCCCAGCAGGCGCCGGCACCCAGCGCACAGGCCACTCCGTACAGATTCAGCGTTCCGCCGTTATTGTGGCCCGCGCCCAGCAGCACTGCGAGTCCGACGATTGCGATCGCGACCCAGAGCAGGTCCAGCCGACGCTTGGACGCCAGCAATGCCACTGTCAGCGGCCCGGTGAACTCGAAAGCCACCGCGATGCCCAGCGGAATATGCGCCATCGCCTGATAGAACAGGAAGTTCATCGAGGCCAGTGCAATCCCGTAGATCGCAATGTTGGGCCATTCTCTGCGTGCCACCGGTCTGCGCCAGGGCCGGAACAGGGTCAGAAGCAGCGTGGCGGCGATCAGCAGCCGCAGCGAGGTCGTCGCTCCCGGACCGATCAAGGGGAACAAGGTCGCGGCCAGCGCGGCCCCGCCCTGAATGCTGGCCATGGCGACCAGCAGCAGTCCGATCGGCAGCAATCGCGATACGATGGAAGACGAGTGGACGGCCATGGCAATACTCGTGGCACGTGGTCGAAGCGCGGGCGCGCGCGCATGATGACCCAGAACGATGGGGTGAGCAATATAGTGCACAATTTGGGCGAGCGGCCGAACGTGCTGGTGCACGTGGCTGGTAACGTGCGTCGGCTTCGTATGGCCGCCCAGCTCAGCCAGCAGGCGCTGGCCGAGCGGGCGAGCGTAAGTCGCCGCATGCTGGTCAATATCGAAAAGGGCGACGTGAACGTCAGCCTGAACACTCTGGATCGCATTGCCGAAGCGCTGGGCGCGGTTTTTCATACCATCGTGCAGCCGCCGGACCAGATTGATACGCACCGTATCGATACGCTGGCCTGGGCCGGCGCCGACCCGACCAGCCGAGCCGTGCTGCTGGCCAGCCTGCCGGCACGTACCGAAGTCGAGTTATGGTCATGGTCGCTGGCACCGGGCGAACGCTACGATTCCGCTGCCAATCCGCCCGGCTGGCAGGAGATGATCGTGGTCACCGAGGGCTGCCTGAGTCTGTATCTCGGCCAGGCGCCGGTACGCGTGGTGGATACGCACGACTTCCATGTCTTTGCCAGCGACTGCGAGCACGCGTACGTTAATGAAGGCCGCACGACGGTGCGTTTCGTACGCAATGTCATCTACTGATCGCGGCGAGTGACGCGCGTGCCTGAAGTAGGGACGACCCTCGCATGACGCATACCGATCGCCGCGTGTCTGCCCTGCTTGCGTTGCACGGGCGGACCTTCGCCGCAGAACTGGGCGCGCGTATCTCGCGCAATACGCCCGCGCCGTTATTCCGGCTGCTGTGTCTGGCCAATCTGAGCGGGGCGCCGGTACAGGCGGCAATCGCGATGCGGGCAGCCATCGCCCTGGCCGATGCCGGCTGGACCACGCCCGCCAAACTGGCCCACAGCTCGTGGCATGCCCGCGTGCGCGTACTCAACCAGGCCGGCTATGCGCGGGTTGACGAAAAGACCGCGACCCAGCTGTCGGCCATGGTCGCGACACTCGAACAGCGTTACAACGGCGATCTGCGCCGGCTACGCAAGGCGGCCGGTGGCGATGTGGGCGCGCTGCGACGCGCCTTGACGGGGTTCAAGGGCATCGGCGATACAGGCGCCGCAATTTTCGTGCGTGAGATGCAGATCGTTTGGCCCGAGTGTTATCCCTTCGTCGATCGCGCGGCGGCGAAGGCCGCCGCGGCCCTTGGTCTGCCACAGGATCCGGCCGGCCTGGCTTCGCAGGTCGAGCGAGTCGATTTCCCACGGCTCGTGGCCGCGCTGGTGCGTGCCGGGTTGGCCCGGGACTTCGATGCCGTGAGGGCGGCCGCCGACAGGTGACCCTGCGTGCGACGGGCTAGCGCCAGAAGTTGTTCTTCACCAGGTCCACCACCTCGTCCATGCGGCCGCTGAAGATCGCCTTGGTGGAATAGAGCGCGGTCGAGGCGACCTGGCCCGCTTCGATCGTGGGCGGCATCACCAGTTCCATCCGGTTGACCTTGACATCCAGAATGCCGGGCCCGTCCTGGGCAAGCAGATCTTCCACACCGGCCTCGAGATCGTGCTTGTGCTCGATCTTGCGGCCCCACATGCCGATGGCCTCGGCGAGCCGGCCGAAATCCGGGTTCTTCAGCTCGGTGAAGGCATCCAGCAGACCGTCGACCTTCTGTTCGATCTCGACGAAACCCAGCGAGCTGTTGTTGAACACGATCAGCTTGACCGGGATCTGCTCCTGCACGAGCGTGAGCAGATCGCCCAGCAGCATACTGATGCCGCCGTCGCCGCACATCGCAACGACCTGACGGCCGGGAAAGGCGCGGGCGATGCCCAGCGCCTGCGGATAAGCGTTGGCCATGGTGCCGTGAACGAGGCTGGGCAGGGTGCGACGCTGGCCGTTGGCACGGATATGGCGCAGACACCAAACCATCGGGCTGCCACCGTCGGCGGTGAACACCGCGTCCTCGGCGGCATGCTTGTCGATCAGCAGGGTCAATTCCTGTGGATGGATCAAGTCGTCGTCGTCGGTCTTGGCAGCCGCGTGGTCGAGTGACTCCAGATAGGTCTTGCGGCAATCGTTGACCCAGTCGCGGTTGTCGTGACGGGCCACCCGTTCAAGCAGTGCGGCACAGGTGTCGCGCACGCTGCCGACCACGCCGATATCCACTGGATGGCGCAGGCCGATCTTGCCCGGGTCGATATCCACCTGGATGATCGTGGCATCGTCGGGATAGAACTGGGCCCAGGCGAAGCTGCATCCCAGCAACAGCAGGGTGTCGCATTCGGACACCGCGCGATAGCCGCCTTCGAGGCCGAACACGCCGGTCATGCCGACTTCGAGCTCGTTGCCGTACTCGACGAAATCCTTGGCGCGCGAGGTCCAGGCGATGGGCGCACCGAGGCGGTCGGCCAGCGCGATCAGCTCGTCGTGGGCGTTATGACAGCCATAGCCGGCATAGATCGAGACCTTCTTGCCGGCATCGAGCTTTTCCACAATCGCGCTCAGATCCGCGTCGTTCGGGCGCAGCACCGGGTCGAAGCGCATGGTTCGCCAGGGCAGGGTCTTCGCAGGCTTGGCCGTGAACAGGTCGCCCGGCACGATGAGCACCGCCAGGCCACCTTCGTTGAGCGCTTTCTGGGCGGCGATCGCAGTCAGGCGCTGGGCATTGTCGGGGCTGGATACATATTCACAGAACACGCTGTACTGCGCATAGATCGGGCGCTGGTCGACGTCCTGCGGAAAGCCGACGCCCATTTCGGCGGTGGCGACCTGCGAGGCGATGAACACCACCGGGGCGCCGTTCCGGTGACTTTCGATCAGCCCGTTGACGAAGTGCACGCTGCCGGGGCCGCAGGTACCCGCACAGCAGGCCAGCTCGCCGGTCATGAAGGCCTCGCCGCCGGCCGCGAAACCGCCCACTTCTTCATGGCGCACGTGGACCCAATCCATCTCCGAGCGTCGGATGGCGTCGGTCAGATGATTGATGGTGTCGCCCACCACGCCATAGCAGCGTTTTGCGCCGGCCTGTAGCAGGACATCGACCATGGTTTCAGCAACGTTCGCGCTCATTCAAATCACCGTTCGGTTTGCAAGGGCCCGCGCATGGGTACGACCGCCCGCTGGCACCCGGTCGTAACGGAGCGGGCGGGGCAGCGCAGAAACGCAGTTGGTTGGTGCAGTATGCATAAGCCGCGTCGATGTAGAAATGCGTGTATCCGCGTAGCGCCCTTCCTCCGGCCAGCGTGCGCACGACGGCTTCCGCGCATGGGCCGGTGGTCGCGCCGGCGGGCCCAACACCCGAACGCCGGGCGGCCGAGCCGGCGATGACGGTCGTGCTAGGCCCGGGCCGACTCCGGCAGCGGATAGCGACGGCTCGACGGACCGGCCTTGACCACCTGTCCGGGCACCGCGTGGCCGACAATGTCCGGCAGTGTGGCCGCGACCGTGAGCAGGGCATCGAGATCGACGCCGGTGGCGACGCCCATCTGTTCGAACATGTGGACCAGATCCTCGGTACAGACGTTGCCGGTCGCCCCCGGGGCGAATGGGCAGCCGCCGAGGCCGCCCAGGGCGGCGTCGAACCGCTCGACCCCGGCCTGCCAGCCGGCCAGGGCGTTGGCCAGGCCCATGCCGCGGGTGTTGTGCAGGTGCAGGGTCAGCGCGAGTGCCGGATGGCGTCGTCGAACCTGTTCGCACAGCGTGCCGACCTGGTGCGGGTTGGCCATGCCGGTGGTATCGCACAGGGTCACGCCCTGCATGCCGATGTGTTCGAGTTGCGCGACCAGGTCCAACACCCGCTCGGGGCTCACCGTGCCCTCGAACGGGCAGCCGAACGCGGTGGATATGGAAGCGTTGAGAAATCCGGATTCGCCCGCGGCCAGGTCCACCATCCGCGCAAACCGTTCCAGGGACTGGTCGGCGCTCATGCGCAGGTTGGCGCGGCCGTGGCTGTCGCTGGCGGACATGACGAAATTGAACTCGTCGGTGGCACAGGCGATCGCGCGTTCCAGACCCTTCTCGTTGGGAATCAGGGCGACATAATCCACGCCGGGTGTGCGCGTGATGCCCTGCATGACGGCCTCCCCGTCGCGCAGATTCGGGATTGCCCTCGGCGAGGTGAACGAGGTCGCTTCGATCTTGGCCAGACCGGTCGCCGACAGTGTGTCGATGAGCGCGATCTTGTCGGCGGTCGGCACGAACTCGGCCTCGATCTGGAAACCGTCGCGCGCGGCGACATCGTTGATATATACGCGATTGTGCATGTCAGGCCTCGTCGTCGGCGGTAAAACAGACCCCGCGCTCGCGCAGCTGCGCCTGTGTATCGGCATCGATGCCGAGTTCGTCCAGCACGCTCTGGGTATGCTCTCCCAGTGCGGGGCCACCGCCGCCGATCCGTCCGGGCGTGCGGCTCAGGCGCGGCAACACACCGGGCA
This sequence comes from Salinisphaera sp. T31B1, assembly GCF_040361275.1. Taxonomy (NCBI): domain Bacteria; kingdom Pseudomonadati; phylum Pseudomonadota; class Gammaproteobacteria; order Salinisphaerales; family Salinisphaeraceae; genus Salinisphaera; species Salinisphaera sp. T31B1. The sequence goes on from NZ_APNH01000001.1 coordinate 920,935, forward strand.
CCTTGAGCGACTGGCCGTCGCGGGTGGTGATGGTCTGGATCATCTCGCGCGCGGCGTAGTGCGGATCCTCGACGATATCCTTGGCCGTGTAGGGATGCCCGGCCGGCACGCGCGCGGCCTCCAGCACTTCAAGCACCTCATCGCGCGCATGGCGGCTGGTCCAGTTGTTGATGGCGGTATCGATCATCGCCGCGTTGTCGCTGCGCCCGTCATTGTGTGCCAGCGCCGGATCCTCGCCCAGGTCGTCGCGGCCGATCGCGTGCATCAGACGCTTGAAGATGGAATCACCGTTGCCTGCGATCAGCACTTCGCTGTCGTCGGCGCATCGATAGGCGTTGGACGGCGTGATGCCGGGCAGGGCGCTGCCGCTGGGATGCCGGATCACGCCGGCGCCGTCGTATTCGGGGATGAGCGATTCCATCATCGCGAACACCGATTCGTACAAGGCTACGTCGATATACTGGCCGAGCCCGCTGTGGCGGCGCTCCTGCAGGGCGAGCAAGGCGCCGATCACGCCGTACAGCGCCGACAGCGAATCGCCGATGGAAATCCCCACGCGCACCGACGACTCGCCCGGGTGGCCGGACAGATAGCGCAGCCCGCCCATGGCCTCGCCGATCACGCCGAAGCCGGGCAGATCTCGATACGGGCCGGTCTGGCCGTAGCCAGAGATGCGGACCATGATCAGGCCCGGGTTGATCGCCGACAGCGCGTCCCAGCCCAGGCCCCATTTCTCCAGCCGACCGGGGCTGAAGTTCTCGACCACGATATCGGCCTCGGCCGCCAGCCGCTTGACGATGTCCTGACCTTCCTCGGACTTCAGATCCAGCGACACCGAGCGTTTGTTGCGGGTCTGGACATGCCACCACAACGAGGTGTCGCCGCGCATCACGCGCCAGCGACGCAACGGATCGCCCGTGCCCGGCGGTTCGATCTTGATCACATCGGCGCCGAACTCGCCCAGCAGCTTGGTGGCGAACGGGCCGGCGATGAGCTGGCCGAGTTCGAGCACTTTCACCCCTTCGAGCGCCATGCTCGAGGGCTGGGTCGGTATGTGATCGTTGTTGGTCGAAGTCATGAAGCAATCGCCACGCGGATGAAACTCGGAATCGAGACTAGGCAAGGCATGCGCGTAGAACAATCATCCGATCGGCAATCGAGCCTTCGCGGCTCGCGTACGCATGCTCAGTCGGCGGTCAGGTGGTCGACCATTTCCCGCGCCAGCACCGACAGGCTGTTGATATCGCGTACGGCAAGCCACAGCTGACGCGTCGCCCAGACATCGCTCAGCGGCACGATCGACAGGCCCAGCCGCGGGCCGAGCGTATCGAAGGCCTTGTCCGGCAGTACGCCGACACCCATGCCGAAACCGATCATGCGGCAGATGCCCTCGAAGCTGCGGACCTGAACCCGCATGCGCAGGGGCAGGCCGGCATCGCGCGCGGCAGTCACGATCATCTGGTGCAGAGAGGCGTCCTGCTGCAGGCCGATGAAATCGTAGGCGACGGCCTGTTCCAGACTCACGGCTTCGCGTCGGGCCAGGGGATGGTCGCTCGGTGTGACCAGGACCAGTCGGTCGCAGCGATACGGCCGTACGTCGAGGTCTTCGACCGCCTGGCGGCCGGCGAACAGGCCGATATCGGTACGACCCTCGCGCACGGCCTGTACCACTTCGCTGCTGATGCGCTCCTGCAGATCGATCTTCACCTCGGGGTGACGGCGGCTGAAGGCGGCCAGATCGGCCGGCAGAAACTCGATGATCGACGAGGTGTTGGCATACATGCGTACATGGCCGCGCACGCCGCGGCTGTACTCGCTCAGATCCGCCTGCAGTTCATGCATGGCCTCGAGCACGCCACGGGCATGGTGAAGCAGGGCATCGCCCGCCGGGGTCAGCTCGACGCCGCGCGGCCGCCGATAGAGCAGCTCTGCGTCCAGGCGTATCTCCAGGTCGCGGATCCGTTTGCTGACCGCGGCCAGCGCCATGTGTTCGCGCTCGGCCGCGGCGGTCAGGCTGTGCTCGGCGGCCACGGCCACGAACAGCCTCAACGTGGTCAGATCGATTCGGTACATCGGTAGTAAACCAGCGGTGACAGACTTGGCTTCGCGATTGACGAAGCCTGCCTTACCGATTGCCTGATTGTCGGGCCTCCGGTGGCACCGCCATCCTAATTCAAGCGGCATGACTGCGGGGGCGCGGCTGTGGGCAGCATTCACCGGCCGTCGTAGCATGCCCTCGACTGGGCGGTCGTCGTCCTGTCGCCGAACAACATAGAGAGGAGACGTGCCATGGCACGACAAAGCAAGGAGCCGATCAAGCGGCCGATCGTATGGATCGTGTTCATCGCGGTCTTCGCGCTGATCAATCCCTGGTATTTCACCGACGGCGCTTATACCCCGCTGATCTGGGGCGTGCCGTACTGGGCATGGATCATTCTTGCCGCCTCGCTGGCGTTATCGGTCTTCGTGACCTGGGTGGTCTGCTGTCACTGGGACATGCAGACCGACGAGCAAGACGGCGGCGGAGACTGATATGGAACTGGCATTCGGCGGCGCGGCCGGCATCATCGTGCTGGTCGCCTACGGCGTGCTCATGCTCGCAGTCGGGCTGATCACATACCTGCGCAATCGCAATATCCTGGAAAGCCTGGATGAATACTATCTCGGCGGTCGCGGGCTGGGCGTCATGGTGTTGTTCTTCACCTTCTTCGCGACCCAGTACAGCGGCAATACCGTCGTTGGCTACCCGCCGACGGCCTACCGGATCGGTTACCAGTACCTCGTATCGGTGCCGTTTTTCATCTGCATCATCGCGGCCTATCTGTTCTTCGCGCCGAGGCTGTACGCACTCGGACGGCGTTTTTCGCTGCTGACACCGGTCGACTGGATCGATATCCGGTTCAAGTCCAAGGCCGTGACCATCCTGGCAGCCACGCTCATGCTCTATGCGCTGGGCAACTACCTGCTCGAACAGTTCGTGGCCATCGGCCAGGGCGTGTCGGGGCTGACCGGTGGCACCATTCCATACCAGGTCGGCGTGGTGTTCTTCATCGTGATCATGGTTGCCTACAGCTGGCTGGGAGGCATGCGTTCGGTCGCCTATACCGACACCATCCAGGGCATCGCGCTGCTGTTCGGCGTGTTCATGCTGCTCATCGGCTCGCTGATCTATTTCGGCGGCCCGGCCGCGTCGGCCGAGGTCATGCGCGTACAGACGCCGGAGAAGCTGGGCGCGCCGGATGCCGCCGGTGTGGCGCACTGGTTCAGTCTGCTGTTGCTGGTCGGTATTGGCGCCGCGGTCTATCCGCATGCGGTCCAGCGTATCTTCTCGGCGCGTAGCGAGGCCACGCTCAAGCGTTCGTTCATCCGCATGGCCTATATGCCGTTCATCACCGCCGGCGTGGTCTTTTTCGTCGGCATCATCGGCATCGCGGCCTTTCCGGATCTGACCACGGCCGAATCCGAACAGCTGGTCGGGCGGATCGCCAATGCGCTGGCCAGCCGCAGCCTGGTCTTCTACTGGGCCATGGTGCTGCTGTTCGGCGGCGTGATCGCGGCCATCGTGTCCACCGCGGACTCGGTGTTGCTCACTTTTTCCTCGATCGTGTCCAATGACCTGTACGGACGCTATATCCATCCCGAAGCCAGCGAGCAACGCAAGATCCTTGTCGGCAAGCTGATCGGCCTGGTCGCGGTGGTCGTGCTGGTGATCATCGCCTGGTATCCGCCGTCCACGCTGTACCAGATCTTCGTACTCAAGTTCGAGCTGCTGATTCAGGCCGCGCCGGCGCTTATCCTGGGCCTGTACTGGAGCCGGCTCAACAGCCGGGCCCTGTTCGCGGGCATGCTGGCCGGCGCGGTACTGGCCGCGGCCATGACGTTCGCCGGCTGGCGTCCGCTGGGTGTGTTCAGTGGCCTTTGGGGGCTGCTGCTCAACCTGGTGATCTGTATCGGCGCGAGCCTGGTCATGGGCGTGGACCGCGAAGAGCACGAACGTGCCGTGGAGGTCATCGGCACCTACTGACCCGCGCCGGCGGGCCGCCTCGAGCGGCCTGCCGGCTTGCGCGTCCGACAAACCGGTCGCCCCCGAGATCGAGCGCCAGCGTTCGGTCTCGGCGCGCTGGCCGCGTGGCAATCCGTTCCACGCTCTGAATGCCCGGTGCCCGGTGCCGCAACGACCGACCTGCGCAAGCTTGGCTCTTAAGGCCTAGGCCGGGTCCCGCGGATCAATGCGAACGACCTGGCCACGTCGCTCGCCTGCGGACGGATCCTCGGTGCATCGGCTTTTCGATCGCGCGCCCCGATAGCGATTGCCGGCGTTTTCAGGCGGCTCGTCGCTAGGGCCGTGTCGCTCGCCGGTCGGGCCGGGTAAGGCAGCCAGGCGCGGCGGCGTCGTTTTCCGGCCCGGCTCCTGCGGCGCCGTGTCAGTCGACGAGATCGAAGCTCACGCCGGCATGCGTCTGCAGCCGTTCGATCAAGGCGTCGCCGAAAAGCGTGGCCGGTGTCCAGAAGCCGCCAGGTACCTCGCTGCCGATATCACGCGCCAGGCAGGCGCCGGCTTCGCCCAGCATCTTGCAGGTCGAACCGTAGCCCGGGTCTCGATCACCGCGTACGCGCGCGGTCAGGCGCTCACCGTCAGCAGTGCGGCCAAACAGGCGGATATCGTAGAAGCCGTTGGCCTGGGCTTCGGGACTCGGGCCCTCGCCGGGCGCCGGCAGCACGAAACGCTCGAGCACGGCACGGGTCGGCGCCAGGGCGACGCCCAGCAGAAAGCCGCCCAGGCCGAGCGTCAGCCCGTGGGCAGCCATGCGGCCCTTGATGCCGCGGCCCATCAGCATCGCTTCGTCGTACTGGAAGTCCCTGCCGTATGCCTGCTCGGATAGCGCGTTGCTTCGCTGGACCACCCGCTCGTTGGTGGTGGCCATGATGAACGGCGCGATCCAGGCGTTGGCGGTGTCGTCGTATCGAGCCGCACGTACGCTCGGCTGGCGTACGCCGGGGTCGTAGCCTGGCGGGCAGATCGAATAGGGGTTGGCCAGTTCCCGGCGCAGGGACGGATCGCGGCGCAGCGCCTTGGCCAGGGCAGTCATGCTGGCGACCGTACCGCCGGAAAAACCGCCACGCATGGCCTTGACGCGCATCTTGACGCGGTTGCAGGGTACGCCGAAACGCTGTCCGGCTGCCTGTTGCAGAAAATGCACGCCCAGATCCGAGGGCAGCGAGTCGAAGCCGCAGCAGGGCACGATCCGGGCGCCGGTCTGGCGCGCACGGGCTTCGTAGCGTGACAGCATCTGCTTGATCCAGTGCACCTCGCCGGTCAGATCGCAGTAGTCGGTGCCGGTCTCCGTGCAGGCGGCGATCATGGGCTCGCCATAGAGCGCATAGGGGCCGACCGTGGAGACCACCGCCCGTGTCTGTTCACACAGGGCGGTGAGTGACGCCGGGTCCTGGGCATCGGCGACGATCAGATCGATATCCGGTCGTCCGATCTGGTCACGAACCCGTTCCAGCTTGGCCGGGGTGCGTCCGGCCATGGCCCAGCGGAAATCGCCATCGGCCTCGTAGCGCTGCGCCAGATAGGCACAGACCAGCTGACCGACGAAACTGGTGGCGCCGAAAATCACGATGTCGTAGCCGTTGGCGGGCATGGCCCTCTCCGATTGCGGATTCGATAAACCACAGCCTACGGGAAACATGGATTACGCTCGCCGTGCCGGGTCCGGCTTGGCCGGTCCGGGTGCCTCGCGTAAGCTTGCCGCAGCCCTATTTCCCAGGTGTGCCATGACCGAGCACGATCCGCAGTCCGCCCCCAACCGCAGCCAGGCCGGACCCCAAGGCGCCGCCGAGCCCGACGACAGCATCGACTTCGGCTACGAGCGCGTCGCTCGCGGCGAGAAACAGGGCCGGGTCGCCGCGGTGTTCGATTCGGTGGCCGATAACTACGACATCATGAACGATCTGATGTCGATGGGAATCCATCGCGCCTGGAAGCGTTTCACCCTCGAGCTGGCGGCGGTTCGGCCGGGCGATCGGGTGTTGGATCTGGCCGGGGGGACAGGCGATCTGGCCGCCGGTTTCGCGCGTCGGGTCGGCCCCGAAGGCCGTGTACTGCTGTCGGACATCAACGCAGCCATGCTGGCCAATGGCCGCGACCGGCTGGCCGATCGCGGCGTCGTTGGAAACGTCGATTACTGCCTCGCCAATGCCGAACGCCTGCCTTTCGCCGACAACAGTTTCGACTGCGTGACGATCGGTTTCGGTCTGCGCAACGTCACCGACAAGCCGGCCGCCCTCGCGGAGATGGCTCGTGTGACCAAGCCCGGCGGTCGCTCGCTGGTGCTGGAGTTCTCCAAGCCAGCCGTGCCCGGCCTGGATAAGCTCTATGATCTGTACTCGTTCACGGTACTGCCGTGGCTGGGCAAGAAGGTGGCCAACGACGAAGCCTCCTATCGCTATCTGGCGGAATCGATCCGCATGCATCCGGATCAGGCCACGCTGCAGCGCATGATGGAGACGGCCGGCTTCGTTCGCTGTGGCTATCACAACCTCACCGGCGGCATCGTGGCCGTTCATCGCGGCTACGCGGCATGAACCTGCCGAGCCCCGCCCTGGGCGCGATCGAGATCGCCCTGCACCGCTATATCGCCGCCGATGCGCGCGCTCTGGCGCGTTGCGAAGCTCTGGCCGGGCACTCGCTGGCCATCCGTCTGTCTGACCTGGGTTTCGGCCTGTGCTTCGTTGCCGAACGTCACGGGCTACAGGTGCGCACGCTGCAGGCCGATGCGGATGTAAGCCTGACTGGGCGTAGTAGTGCCTTCGGCCGAGTCCTGTTCTCCGGCGCGCGTGAGGGGTTGACCGGGGGCGGTCTGCGCATCGAGGGCGATGTCGGCATCGCTCAGCGTTTTGCCGACCTGTTTGCCGGCGTCGATTTCGATATTGCCGATATCGTGGATGCGCGTTTCGGGCCGGTGCCCGCCTATGTCGTCGGCCGCGGGCTGGCCGGCGCGCGCCGGCTGTTTGCGCGTGCTGCCCGTGAGCTGCCCGAGCAGACCGCGGAATATCTTCGTGAGGAGACCCGAGACGTGATCGGCGACTGGGAGCACGAACAATTCATGCGCCGGGTGGAGACGCTGCGCGACGACACCGAGCGCTTCGAGGCACGGCTACGGCGTATCGAACGCGGGCGGGCGCACTGATGTTCTCGCGCAGCCGCCGTCTGCTGGGGATTCTGCGCACCGTTCGCCGCTACGGGCTCGGCGAACTGATGGGTGAGTCCGCGCCGTCCTGGCTGGTGGGCGCACCGCGTGCGTTCGATCAAGACATCAACGTCCGACTGCGGCTGGCGCTGGAATCGCTGGGGCCGGTGTTCGTGAAGTTCGGTCAGACGCTGTCCACGCGCCGCGATCTCCTGCCGCCGGGCATGGCCGAAGAGCTATCCAGGCTTCAGGACGACGTGCCGCCCTTCGAAGGCGCCGAGGCGCGGCGGCTGATCGAGGCTGCCTATGGTCACCCGCTGGACGTGTTCTTCGAATCCTTCGAGACCGAGCCCATGGCCGCGGCCTCGATCGCCCAGGTGCATGCCGCGAGGCTGCATGCACGGGCCGGCGAACCCCAGGGCCGTGAAGTCGTGGTGAAGGTGTTGCGGCCCGACGTGCACGAGCGCATCGACCGCGATATCGCCGTGCTCTACCGGCTGGCCGGGCTGGCAGCGCGTTTTCATCCGGAGGCCAAACGCCTGCGGCCCATCGAGATCGTGGCCGAGTACGATCGCATCATCCACGATGAGCTGGACCTGATGCGCGAGGGCGCCAACGCCAGTCAGCTCGGGCGCAACTGGGCCGGCTCGGATCTGATCATCCATCCCGAGATCCATTTCGATTACAGCACCGAAAGCGTGCTGGTCATGGAGCACATGCACGGGGTGCCGATCGACGATATCGACACGCTCAAGGCGGCCGGCGTGGACTTCAAGGTGCTGGCCGAACGCGGCGTGGAGATCTTCTTCAAGCAGGTATTCCGCGACAACTTCTTCCATGCCGACATGCACCCCGGCAACATCTTCGTACAGACGGACCACCCGCATCGGCCACGTTACGTGGGGCTGGATTTCGGCATTGTCGGATCGCTGACCGCCGACGATCAGCGTTATCTGGCCGAGAACTTCCTGGCATTTTTCAACCAGGATTACCGCAAGATCGCCGAGCTGCATGTCGAATCGGGCTGGATGCCCGCGGACACCAGCATCGAGGAATTCGAGGGCGCCATCCGCACGGTTTCCGAGCCGATCATGAACAAGCCGCTGGCCGAGATATCGTTCGGCCTGTTCCTCGTCCGGTTGTTCAAGATTGCGAGGCGCTATCGCTACCAGGTCCAGCCCCAGCTGGTGCTGTTGCAGAAGACCGTGCTCAATGTGGAAGGGCTGGGTCGCGATCTGTACCCCCAGCTCGATCTGTGGGCCACGGCCAAGCCCGTGCTCGAGGAGTGGATGCGCCATCGTGCGAGTCCGAAAGTCGCGGCCGAGCGCATGCGCAATCAGCTGCCTCAGATCATGGACAGCCTGCCGGGCCTTGCAACCAAGCTGGTCAAGCGGCTCGACGACGGCACCAGCCCGGCCGCACGAGAGCTCGGACACGCGCTCACCGATATCACGGCCGAACTGCGCAGTGCGCGTCGAGCGATGCGCTGGACGATGGTCGGCACCGGGCTGGTGGTGTCCGGCGTGCTGCTGGGGTTGTATGCCGGCGTTTCGGCCTGGCTGGGGGGAGCGGTCGTCGTCGCGGGGCTGGCCAGCTGGGTACGCGCCTGGCGCGGATGAGCCCGAACGAGGGCGTGCACGCGCGTCGCTGGCTCGCGCCCGGGTTGCGGTTGCGCCAAGCCCTGTGCTTCGACCAGGCGTTGCTGTTTGCCTGGCACGCCGAGGCGTTGCGTGCCCATATCGAGCGGTTGTGGGGATGGGACGAAGCCTGGCAGCGTCGCGATTTCGCTCGTCTGTTCGAGGCGCTGCCGCCTTGGTGGTGATCCGCGAGCAGCAGGCGTGCGGATATATCCAGATTCAGCCGCGCGCGCAGACACTGCATCTGGCCAATATCGCGCTCGCCCGAGACGAACGGGGCCAGGGCATCGGCAGCCGGCTGATCGGCTGGCTGCAGGCCACCGCAGCGGCGACCGGCCGCGACGTGAGCCTGGCCGTGTTCCGGACCAATACGCGAGCGGCGAGCTTCTATACTCGACACGGGTTTCTACCCGAACGTACGACCCCGACCCACGATCATCTGCGCTGGTGCCGGGCCGCAGACCGTGTCAGGCCGCTCAACGCGAGCGCAGGATATACAGCCCCTTGAGCAGGTTGAGCGCCTCGTAGAGCGGATAGTCGTCGGCCGCCAGGTCGTCCTCGGTACGGGCCTGTTCGGCGTCTTGCGGCGGAGCGGACTCGTTGGCCAGCGCGCCGGCAAGATCGGCTTCGGAGAACGGGGTCACGCTGCTGGCCTTGGCGGCGGTGACGTTGACGTCCTGAATACCCACATCGGGCTGGATTCCCTCGGCCTGGATCGATCGACCGCTGGGTGTGTAATAGCGTGCCGTGGTCAGCTTGAGCGCGGCACCGTTGGCCAGCGGGATGAGCGTCTGCACCGAGCCCTTGCCGAACGTACGATGGCCCATGATCACCGCGCGGCTGTCGTCCTGCAGGGCGCCGGCCACGATTTCCGATGCCGAGGCCGAGCCTTCGTTGACCAGTACGACCATCGGCGCGCCGTAGAGCATGTCGCCGGGGTTGGCGTCGAACTGCTGATCGGTATTCGGGGCACGGCCCCGGATCGAGACGATGCCGCCGCTGTCGAGGAATGCGTCGGACACATCGACCGCTGCGCTGAGCACGCCGCCGGGGTTGTTGCGCAGATCCAGGACAATGCCGTGCAGCCCGTCGGCGCCAGCCTTGGATTGCAGCGTCTCGATTGCCTGTTTGAGCGCATCGCCGGTATTGCTCGAGAACTGCGTGATCCGTACATAGCCGTAGCCGCGATCGAGCATCCGCGACTTGACGCTTTCCACACGTACGACCGCGCGTTTGAGCGTGACCTTGAACGGTTCATCCCGGCCCTCGCGCAGGACCGTCAGCGTGATGTCGCTGCCCACATCGCCGCGCATCTTGCGCACCGCCTCGCTCAGACTCATGCCTTTGACCGCCGCGTCGTCGATTCGCACGATCAGATCGCCGGCCTGAATGCCGGCCTTTGCCGCGGGCGAGTCGTCGATGGGCGCGACCACCCGTACGAAGCCGTTCTGCAGCTGAACTTCAATTCCGAGACCGCCGAACTTGCCGGAGGTCGAAATCGACAGCTCGCGGAACTCTTCCTTGTTGAGATAGGCCGAATGCGGATCCAGTCCGTCGAGCATGCCGCGAATCGAGTTTTCCAGCAGATTCTGATCGCTGACGTCCTCGACATAACCTTGCTTGACGCGATTGAGGATCTCGACGAACGTGCGCAGTTCGTCGAGCGGCAGACCCTGATCGCCGTCATCGGCGGGCGCCACGGAAGGCTGGCTCTGAGCCACCGCCGATGGGCCGATGGCCGCTGTCATGCCGAGGATTATGCTGCCGGCGATCAGCAGTGCGCTGCGAATTGTCGACCGCATGTAATGAGAACTCCCCGCAGCCGCAACAGCGGCCAGACCACACATCGCGTGCGTCGAATAGTGTGCGGTTTACCACCGCCGGCTTGACGCTGCGAAGATACCATAAAACGTGTACGGAACAGGCGTTTGCCGATGTTGTTGCGGTCATCGGTCAATCATCCGCCTCGGTTTACGTCGCCGGTGTCGCTCCGGATGCCCCGAGCGCGCCGGCCGGTGGGCACGCGGGGTCAGCCGGACAGCCAGTCGGCCGGGTTGATCGGGGTCTGTCCGCGCCGGATTTCGAAATAGGTGCCGCTGCGCCGATGGCCGCCGGTGCGCCCGGCTCGTGCGATGGTCTGGTTCCGGGTCACGGCATCGCCAACCTCTACATACGTGCTCTCGGCATGGCCGTATAGCGTGTAGTAGTTGTGCCCGTGATCGATGATCACGATCAGGCCGTAGCGATGCATATAGCCGACATACACCACGCGTCCGCTGGCCACGCTCTTGACCGGCGTACCTTCGGGTGCCGCCAGCCATATCCCCTGCCAGCGCAGCGGGCCACCGGCCTTTCGGGAGCCGAAGCGGGCCAGCATCTTGCCGCGAACCGGCGGCGCCATCCGGCCCTTCAGGCGCGAAAAGGCGATGTCGCCGGAGGCGGGCGACGGGAGATCCGCCAGCTCTTCGGACAGCGTGCCCATCAGCTTCTCCAGGCGCGCGGCGTCGGCTCGCAGCTCCTTGAGACTGGCCGTACGCGAAGACAGCCGCTTGTCGAGCGCGTCGATGGTCTGGCGGCGCTGGCGCTGGTTGGATTCGAGCCGGCTCAAGGTGGCGGCCCGCGCACTGCGCTGGTCTGACAGTGCCTTTTGCTGGGTTTCCAATGCCTTCTGGCGGACGATCAGATCGGCGAGCGCCTCACGCAGCGTGGCTACCTGACGGGTCTGGGCACGGGCGAAATACTCGTAGTAAACGAGCATGCGACCAAGTTTTTCCGGCGACTGGCCGGACAGCAGCAGCCGCATCTTGTCCATGCGCCCGCTGCTGTAGGCCGCACGCACCTGAGCGCGCAGCGCGGCAAGCTGATCGGCCAGGTCCTCGCGCTCGGCGTTGCGACGTCCAGCCAGATCGTCGACACGGGCCTGGGCGCGCTTGATGTCGCCGTCGAGCTCGCGCAGATGCTTGGATGCCGTATGGATTTCGGTCTCGGCCGCGGACAGACGATCGGCCAGGTCGCTGCGCTGGCTCTGGTCGGCGGCGATCTGTCCGCGCACGGTGTCGATCCGATCGCGCAGCGCATCGAGCTCGGCCTGGGCGCGCGCCGATCGGCTGTCGTCATCGGCGTTGGCCGTACCCGCAACCGGGCCCAGTACCACCAGGCACAGGCACAGGCGCAGCAATCGGCGGCCCATCGATCGACGGCCAGACAGGCGGGACAGGGTCATAGGGCGCGATTGTAAGCGCTTGACCGTCGTTGGACAGCGTGCGCGTGGCGACAGGCCCCGGAATTACGGGCTTTCGGGGCTCAATCGGACGCCGGCAGGCGCAGTCCGGGCGACGAAATCGGCGCGCTGCGAAAACGCGCGCCTTGCACAGCGATTCGATCACTGCGCCCCGTATGCAATAATCGCGGCCGGCGCGCGGGTGTCCTGCGTTTTTCGATCTTCTACCGACTGGGATTTGACGGCTGGCAACGGCCGATCGGACCGTTTTTATGCAGCAGATTCAGGAATTCGTCACCAATCACCCGTTTCTTTTCGGGGCGCTGCTGGTCGCGCTGATCGCGCTGGCGGTCAACGAGGCGTTGCGCGTGCTCAAGGGGCACCGGCCCATTCCGGCCAACGACGCGGTGCGCATGATCAACGTCGACGAGGCGATCGTGGTCGATACGCGTTCGGCGGCGGATTACAAGAAAGGCCATATCCTCAACGCCAAGCATATTCCCATGGCGGGCATTGAGGAACGCGCCGGCGAGATCACCAAGAACACCGACCGCACCATCATCTGTTATTGCGGCATCGGCAATGTCGCGCCCCAGGCCGTGGCCAAGCTGCGCAAGCTTGGCTATAGCCGCGCTTACGCGCTCAAGGGCGGCATCAACGCCTGGCAGGGCGACGGCATGCCGGTGACCCGCAAGTAGACGAGCTGCGCGCTCAACCCATCCACAGGTCAGACGAGGAGCCAGTCATGGCAGAACAGACCGCCGGCAGCGAAAACGCCCAGCCTCAGCGCCAGGTGGCGCTGCAAAAGATCTATGTCCGTGATGCCTCGATCGAGGTGCCGGACGGCCCGCGGGTGTTCACCGAAGAGTACAAGCCCGAAGTCAACGTGGATCTGAACACCCGTATCGAGACGCTGTCGCGCGAGACGCATCAGGTCATCGTGACGGTGACCGTGACGGCCAAGCAGGGCGAGCGCACCGCCTATATCGTGGAAGTCCAGCAGGCCGGCGTGTTCCAGATCGAAGGCTTCGATGACGACGCCGAGCGCGGCCACGTGCTGGGTGCCTACTGTCCGTCGGTACTGTTCCCGTACGTGCGTGAGAGCGTGGGCGACATGGTGGTGCGCGCGGGTTTTCCTCATTTCCTGCTGCAGCCGGTCAACTTCGATCTGCTCTACGCTCAGCATCAGCAGAACCAGACCGGCGCGCCCACCGACGCCGGCAACGCCACGCACTGATATGACCACCACGGCGGCCGAACGCGGTGCAGCCCGGTGCATGGCGGTGCTCGGTGCCGGCTCCTGGGGCACCGCGCTGGCCATCCAGCTGGCGCGCAACGGCAACGACGTACGCCTGTGGGCGCGCGATACGGCCGCCATCCAGGCCATGTCCGGGGCGCGGGAGAATCGTCGCTACCTCCCGGGTTGTCCCCTGCCCGATACGCTGGACCCGTGCGCCGACATGGCCGCGGCAGTGGAAGGGGCCGACGACGTGCTCGTGGTCGTGCCCAGCCATGCCCTGCGCGAGTGCCTGACCGCGCTCGAACCCCTGCTTGGCGCCGGTCAACGCGTGATCTGGGCGACCAAGGGCCTGGAACCGGAGTCGGCGCTGCTGCCCCATCAGGTGGCGGCCGAGACGCTCGGCGAGGCGCGAGTCACGGCGGCCTTGTCCGGCCCCAGCTTCGCCGGCGAAGTCGGCCAGGGCATGCCGACTGCGGTGACGGTGGCCTCCACCGATCCCGTCTTCGCGCGCGATATGGCCGCGGCCTTTCATGACGGCGTATTCCGTGTCTATACAACGGCCGATATCGTCGGTGTCGGCGTAGGCGGCGCGGTCAAGAACGTGCTCGCTATCGCCGTGGGTATCTCCGACGGGCTCGGCTATGGAGCCAACGCTCGTGCGCTGCTGATCACCCGCGGGCTGTCGGAAATGATGCGTCTGGGCGAGAAACTCGGCGGCGAGCGCGCCACCTTCACCGGCATGGCCGGGCTCGGGGATCTGTTGCTCACCTGCACCGACGACCAGTCCCGCAACCGGCGGATGGGGCTGGCGCTTGCCGACGGCCTGAGCGTCGAGGCTGCCCAGATCGAGATCCAGCAGGTTGTCGAAGGCGTACGCGTGGCCCGCGAGGTCGACCGTATCGCCGATCAGCTCGATGTGGAAATGCCGATCGCCCGACAGGCCTATCGGGTGCTCCACGAGGGCGTGGCGCCGCGCGATGCAGTGCGACAATTGACGGATCGCCCGTTCCGCGCCGAAAAAGATTAAAATAGTGCCATGGCACGATGTCATCATCGGCCGGGGCGTGTACCAAACCGAACAAGATAGACACCGGGGCATGGCGAACTGGGTTACGTTTTCTCGTTTTTTGCTGCTGTTCGTGTTGCTGGGGGTGGTTTACTCCGGCATTCCGACGCTGCAGCTCGTCAACGCACCGTTGACCATCCTGATCATCGCGCTCGACGGGGTGGACGGCTGGGTCGCCCGGCGTTTCAACGAGGAGTCGCTGTTCGGCGCGACCTTCGATATCGCGATCGATCGTATCGTGGAGACGGTCCTCTGGGTGGTACTGGCACACCTGGGCTTCATCGGCGTCTGGATCCCGCTGTTGTTCATCATTCGCGGTAATCTTGTGGATGCGATCCGCAGCAAGGGTGCGGCGGCCGGCACGACAGCGTTCGACATGATGAAGTCGCCGATCGGCCGGTTCCTGGTCGCCGGGCGTTTCATGCGCGGTTTCTATGCCGTGCTCAAGGCGGTAACGTTCGCCTGGATTCTCTTATGGCAGCCCTTCGATGCGCTGGCACCGTCGTTCTGGGCCGCGAATGGCGGCTGGCTCAGTGGTATCGGTCTCGCCCTGGCCTGGCTGTCGGCGGGGATCTGCGTCGCCCGCGGTTTGCCGGTGATCGTGGAGTTCTGTGCCAACGCAAACCCGAAAACACAGGATCAGGCATGAAGCTGGTTTTGTTCGATATCGACGGCACGCTGGTACCGGGTGCAAGCTCCGAGGCACGATTCGCGCGTTATCTGTGGCGCCACGGCGAACTGGGCGTACGACAGCTGCTGGCCTTCGCCTGGTTCTGCGTACGCTATCTGCCGCGCTACGGCCGCCACGTGCTCCAGAAGAACAAGGCGTATCTGAGCGGCCACGGGAAGCGCCATATCCAGTCGCTGGCCCGAGCGTTTGTGGCCGATGAACTCATGCCGGCACTGTATGCGCCGGTGGTCGAACGGTTGCGCGCCCATCAGGCGGCCGGCGATCGCGTGGCGCTGCTGTCGGGAACGCCGCAGTTCATCGCCGATGCACTGGCCGAGGCGCTGGATGTCGATCACGCGTTTGCCGCGCTGTGCAACAGCCGCGGCATGCGCTATACGGCCCGTCCGCCACAGCGTCATCCCTACGGGCCGACCAAGATCGATGCCGCCCATGCGCTGGCCGCTGCAGCTGGCCTGCCATTGTCCGAGGCGATCGCTTTCGGCGACTCTATCAACGATGCCTATCTGTTCCGGGTGGTGGGGGAGGCCGTGGCCGTTCAGCCCGATCGACGCCTGTCGGCGGCAGCCGATGGCGCCGGTTGGGAAGTGATCCTCGACCGGGTCGACAGCGCCTGACCGGTTACGCCGGCT
The DNA here is from genome assembly GCF_040361275.1 of Salinisphaera sp. T31B1. Taxonomy (NCBI): domain Bacteria; kingdom Pseudomonadati; phylum Pseudomonadota; class Gammaproteobacteria; order Salinisphaerales; family Salinisphaeraceae; genus Salinisphaera; species Salinisphaera sp. T31B1. The sequence continues at coordinate 936,614 of NZ_APNH01000001.1, forward strand.
TCGGCCGTCGCGCGACGTGACTCAGGTAAATCCCAGTTGACGCCATGCCTCGAAGGCGACGACCGCCACGCTGTTGGACAGATTCAAGCTCCGGTTGCCCGGCCGCATTGGCATGAAGATGACGGCATCGGCGGCCTTAAGGCGTTCGGCCGGCAGCCCGGCCGTCTCGCAACCGAACAGCAGCGCATCGTCGCTGCGGTAGCTGATCGTGTCGTAGCGGGTGGTGCCGCGCTTGCTGGCGGCGAGCACGCGATTGCTCGGGTACTCGGCGCGCCAGTCGTCGAAGCTGGCCCACTCCCGAATCACCGCGCGTTCGCGATAGTCCAGGCCTGCACGACGCAAATGCTTGTCGTCGATGGAAAAACCCAGCGGATGGATCAGGTGCAGGGTGGCGCCGATATTGGCACACAGACGGATGCTGTTGCCGGTGTTGGGTGGAATCTGAGGCTGATGGAGCACGATATGCATGACAGGAAACAGTCTCGGGCGGGCTAGGTCGAATCGGGCCGGACGGCCTGGCAGTTCCAGCATTGTTCGAACTGGGCATCGAGGTTTTCCCCGCAATTCGGACATTGCCACGGGCGACCGTGGGCAAGCGCGCCGCGCTCGAAACGCCGGATCAGCGCCTTGGCAGCCGCGAAGTCGACCTCGTCGTCAACCCATACGCTGGGGTAGACATTGGCCGGCAGGTCGCCCATGCCACCCCATAGATACTGGTTGCGCACATGGGCGGCGATCCCGTGGCCGGCCAGCACGTCCTTGGCGATCTCCGCGTTGACCGGATCGGCCGCGAGATAGACTTCACGAGGCTTCATGGGACAGCAAAACCGGCGCGGGAACACCTGCCTGGCAAGCGCATTGACTTGCCGCGGCGCTTTGCTACTGTGGCTTCCACGCTAATATCCGGGGGTTGTGTCATGACCGTCTTCTCGTTGCGCCGTGCGCTGATCGTTCTCGTCGCAGCCCTGGGTCTAGGTCTGGCCAATCCTGCCGCGGCCATCGACGATTATGCCAATCCCGGGCCGCCCTCGGCGGCGGCGATGACCGTCGATCTCGCGCTGGTGCGCCCGTTCAGTCTGGCGGCGACGGCCGTGGGGACCGGCGTGTTCCTGGTATCGCTGCCGTTTTCGTTGCTGGGCATGAATACGGGCGAGGCCGGCAATCGACTGGTGGTCGAGCCGGCGCGATACACCTTCACGCGCCCGCTGGGTGATTTTCAAGCCAACAGCCCGGCTGCCGACTAGCCGTTCGCAATAGTCGACGGCGGTTGGCCGCCCCCGTCCGCAGGGCCGGCTTTTTTCATGTCGACAGCTCAGTCAGGCGCCCGGAAACGATCCAGCGCGGTGCCCGGCGTGACCCGAATCTCCACGCTGCGCCCGTCCTGCGCGCCTTGTACAGGGCCTGGCCGAATGTCGATACGCTCGGGCGTGACGCCGTGGCCGCCCAGGTAGTCGGCCACGCGCGCGGCCTGTGCCGCCGAGCCCCCGGTATCCCGGCTGTCGGCGATATGCGGCCCGATCACGAGCACCGAGTCGGGCCCAGCCGCACCGAGGGCCGCGGCGAGCCGGTCTAGCACGGTATGTCCGCGGGCTGTGACCCGCGGTTTGCCGTTGCTGAGGATGACCACGCTCGACAGACGTACGCTGCGCGGGCCGTCATCCGCCGGTGTGGCCGTCGTCTCCGGCGCTGGCGAGGGCGGTGTATCGGCGACTACCGGTTCGGCCGAACGGTCGGGCTCGGGTTTCGCAGCAGCCGGCTTCGCAGGTGCGGGTTCGGGTTGCGTCACTGGCTCGGCGGCCGGCTCAGGCGCGACGATGGAGGTTGCCGGCGCGTTCTGGAGCCGCGTCCGGGGCGCGGTCATGCGCTGGCGCTTGGGCAAGGGCAGCTCGCGGTGCGTGCTTGGTTCGGATTTCCCGGGCGGCGGTGTTTCGCGGGCAGGAGTCGGCGTAGCCGGGCCAACCGGAGTGACGCGATAGCGAATGGTGAACGCGATATCGTTGACGTTTTCGCCGTGCCAACTGAGCGTCCGCCCGCGTTGCATCCAGTCGCCGGGGCGGTTGGCACGGTAGCTGACCACCTCGATATTCGCCGGCAGTACCCAGCTGTAGGCAAACGATGCGAAATCATCCGGCGAATTCCACTTCCCCAGGTGGCCATCGGCCCGAGTGATGCCGTTCCAGCTGGTGAACACCAGGTCGCCGTTATCCGCCCGTCCGACCTCGGCGTCGAAGCGTCCGGTGTTCATGATCGCATAGCTGCCCGAGTCAAAACGCAGCCGCGTGCCGCCATCGGCCAGGCGGGTGGACTGGTAATCCGAGGGCACGATGAACAGGGCATCGGCCGGCGATTCGTCGGGCCCCAGGTACAGCAGTCGCTCGGACAGGTCCGAGCGCAGCGTCTTGTAACTGGTGTAATCGCGGCCATCCGCGCCCAGCATGATCACGTCTTCGCGCTCGACGGCGGCTAAAACCGGCGTGGCCAGCATGGCCAGCACCAGGCTGCCGATGAGCGCACGCACCCCTCGTCTAGTCATTGGTAGTCTCGTTGTCCGGCGCATCGCCTGCTTCGATTGCATCGGCCGCAACGACCTCGACCTTACCCCAGCCGAGTGCCCGGATGGACGACTCGATCTCGTCGAGATCGCCGACCACAACCCAGGTCAGCGCGTCGGCATCGATCATCTGCCGGGCGGCCTGGGTGAGCTGGGCACTGTCGAGCCCGCGGATACGCTGAACGTAGCTATCGTAATAGTCGTCGGGGAGGTCGTAGATCACCGACTGGGTCAGCGTGGAGGCCAGCGCGGGCGTGGTCTCGTTGTCGCCCGGCAGGCTACGGGTGAGGTTGGCCTGTGCAGCTGACAGTTCGCTGTCGATAACCGGCCGCTCGCCGCGGATGTCGCTCAGTTCGCGGCGCATCTCGTCGATGGCCGGCGCGGTCTTGTCACCTTGTACCGAGGCATAGGCGATGAACGGCTGCTGGGCCCGCGCATTCATCAGCAGGCTGCGCGCGCCGTATGACCAGTGCTTGTTTTCGCGCAGATTCAGGTTCAACCGCGAGTTGAACATGCCGCCCAGCACTGCGTTGACCGTTTCCATGGCGATATCGGCATCGCTGGATTTAGGCGGGGCCACGTTGCCGGCAATGACCGTCGACTGATTGCTGCCCGGCCGGTCGACCAGATAGATCCGTGTCTGGTCGGGAGCAGCGACCTCGGGCAGACGCTTGTCCGGCCGCGGGCCATCGGCCTCCGGCGCCCAATCACCGAGATGGGCTTCCAGTTTGGGTTTGAGTTCGGCCAGGGTGGTATCACCGACCACTACCAGGGTGGCATTGTCCGGGCGCAGCCAGGTCCGTGCATAGGCCTCGACGTCGGCCACGGTCATCGCCTGTACAGCGGCGGTCGTGCCGGTGCCCGTCAGCGGCGTGCCGTAGGCGTGTCGGTTGCCGTAGAGCAGCGGCCCGAGCGTACGCAATGCCAGGCTGGTCGGCTCGCGCTTTTCCTGAGCGATAGCGGCCAGCCGCTGTTTTTTCAGCCGTTCGAACTCCTGGGCCGGGAAATCGGCATGCCGCAAAACATCCGCATAGATATCCAGCGCCGGATCGAGTGCGGTGGTCAGCGTCGACAGACTGACACTGGAGGCGTCGAGCGAAGCGCTGGACGACAGGTTGGCGCCGATGGCGTCCAGATCGGAGCTGATCGCCAGCGCATCGCGATGGGTGGTGCCCTCGTCGAGCATGCCCATCGCCAGACTGGCCGTGCCCGGAGCATCGGCCGGATCGGCCGCATAGCCGGCGTCGAAGACCATTCGCATCTGGATGACCGGCGACGCATGACGTTCGGCCAGGCGGATCTTGAGCCCGTTGGACAGCGTCGCGTGCTGGACATCGGGCAGGTCCAGCGTGGCTGCGTCGCCGAACTCGGGCAGCGAATCGCGATCGACGTCCTGGTCCTGGGCCGTGCGCTCACCGAACGGCTTGACCGACAGCACATATACGCCATCGGACAGCCATTGGCGCACGGTTTGGCCGATGTCGTCGGGGGTGGCGCTTCGCAGCGTCTCTAGTTGTTCGGCATAGGCGCCGGGGTCGTTCTCATAGATTTCGCCCTGTGCCAGGATATCCGCCTTGCCGCCCAGCCCGCCGACACTCTCGGTGCCCCGGATGAAGGACGCAGCGAAGCGCGTGCGTGCCCGATCCAGCGCGTCGGTGTCTGGACCCTGTTCGATGAAGCCCTGCATCTGACGGTCCAGCGCCGCTTCGAGGGCCTCGAGATCGCCGCCCGGCCGGGCTGTGGCGGTGACCATGAATTGCGAGCCGATCTCCTTGTCCCAGACGAAGGCCGACACGTCGGTGGCAATCTGCTGATCGTAGACCAGCGCCTTGTACAGCGGGCTGTTCTTGGAGCCGGCCAGTAGGTCGGCGGCGATCTGCAGGCGGGTGGCGTCAGGCGTCCCGGTGGGCGGTACGTTCCAGACTTTGTAGATACGTGCCTGGGGTACGCGATCGAACATTACCTGCCGATGTTCGCCGTTCATTTTCGCGACCCAGCGTTTCTGCTGAGTGAGCGGCGGGCCCGGATTGATAGAACCGAAGTACTGCTCGACCTTGGCACGGGCGGCCTCGGGTTCGATATCGCCCGCCAGTACCAGCACTGCGTTAGACGGGCCGTAATACTGCTTGAACCAGGCCTTCACGTCGTCGAGGGTGGCCGCATTCAGATCGGCCTCCGAGCCGATGGTCGACCAGGAATAGGGATGGCCGGCCGGATAGGTATTGGGCGCAATCGTGTCGAAGACCTTGCCGTAGGGCTGATTTTCGCCCTGGCGTTTTTCGTTGAGCACCACGCCTCGCTGCTCGTCGAGCAGATCCTGGTCGATCGCACCCAGAAAATGGCCCATGCGATCGGATTCCATCCATAGCGCCATGTCCAGAGCATTGGTGGGCACGCTGGCGAAATAATTGGTGCGATCGACATTGGTGGTGCCATTCATGTCGGTTGCACCGGCCCGCTCGAACGGCTCGAAATATTCGCCCTGCCAGTGTTCGCTGCCCTGGAACATCAAATGTTCGAACAGGTGTGCGAACCCGTGCTGCTTGGGGCCTTCGTTCTTCGAGCCGACGTGATACCAGATGTTGACCGCCACGATCGGTGTCTTGTGATCGGTGTGCACGATCAGCGTCAGGCCGTTTTCGAGCACGTATTTCTTATAGTCGATATCGACTCGCGGGATCTCGATCTGCGGCGCCGCAGGCTCGTCGGCCTGTGACGACGAGCCCTGGCTCGCGCTATTCTCGGACGATGCGCTGTCGGGGGCCGGTTTGGCTGTGTTGTCGTCGGTGGTGTTCGCTTGGTCTGGCGTCGTCTCGCTGGCCTGGGCGGTGTTGAGCCCGGCGGCGATACAGAGGATCAGCAACAGGAGTCTTGCAGACATGGAAGAGTCGTTCCCAGTGGGTGATTGCGCGCCGATACGGCTTGCGGCGAGCTTATCAGGGTGGCCGGACACGGGCATCCGTGCTGCCCACGGGCTGCATCGATGAATGCCGCGGGTGGGATGGCCGGTCAATTGACCCTGCGCGCCGGGCTGCTCGGAGTGATTCTGGCCGTGCTGCTGTCGGCGGCCAACGCCTATCTGGGCCTGTTCGCCGGGCTGACCGTTTCGGCCTCGATTCCGGCCGCGGTCATCTCGCTGGGCGTGTTGCGGGCGCTGGGCGATGCCAACGTGCTGGAGAACAATATCGTCCAGACCGCGGCAAGCGCCGGCGAAGCCATTGCGGCCGGCGTGATCTTCACGCTGCCCGCGTTGGTGATGATGGGTTACTGGCCCGATTTTCCTTATTTCCAGACCGTACTCATTGCCGGCGTCGGCGGACTGCTTGGCGTGATCATGACGGTGCCCCTGCGTCGGGCGCTGGTCGACGATTCGCCGTTGGCATTCCCCGAGGGGCAGGCCACGGCGGCCGTGCTCAAGGCCGGCTACGGCGGCGCGGGGGCTGCAGGGCTGGGCGTGCTGGCCGCGGGCGGCGTCGCCGGGGCGATCGCCAAGCTGTGTGACAGCGGGCTCAAGCTCTGGCAGGGCATTGCCGAAACGGCGCTGCCGGCGGGCGCGCAGCCCAGTTTCTATATGGGCAGCTACCTGTCGCCCGCGCTATTGGCGGTCGGCTATATCGTGGGCCTGAACATCGCATTGCCGATCCTGATCGGCGGACTGTTCGCCTGGTGGATCGCGATTCCGATGGTCATGCTTTTCAGCGACGGGGCGGCCAGCGGACTTGCCGGCGCCGAGGCTGCCTGGAGCGACTACATCCGTTATCTGGGCGTGGGCGCCATGCTCGTCGGCGGGTTGGCCGCGCTTTGGCAGATGCGCGGCTCACTGTTCGGCGGCCTGGCGCGGACGGCCGAGACCGTGCTGCCCAGCCAGCGCGATCTGCCGCGCAGCCTGCTGTACGTGCTGCTGGTCGCACTGGCGATCCCCATGGCGATCCTCTACGTATGGTTGCTTGATTCGGTCGTCGGCGGAGTCATCGTCGCGGTCGTCATGCTGGCGGCCGCGTTTGTCTTCTCCGCGGTGGCGGCCTATATGGCCGGGCTGGTGGGTTCGAGCAACAATCCGGTCTCCGGGGTGACCATCGCCACGATCCTGATCACGGCGGTGGGACTATGGCTGTTCTTCGGCAGCGAGCAGGCCGGTGCGGCCAGCGCCATCATCGTTGGCGCGGTGGTCTGCTGTGCGGCGGCGATCGGCGGCGACAACATGCAGGATCTCAAGGCCGGCGCGTTGCTGGGCGCATCGCCGGCCGCCCAGCAGATCGCCCAGATGCTGGGCGTGATCGCGGCCGTGTGCGTGCTCTCGCCAGTGCTGTCACTTTTGCTTCACGCCTATGGCATCGGTGTGTCGGATGCCGCCCACCCGAATGCACTGGCCGCGCCCCAGGCGAGCCTGATGATGGCGGTGGCACAGGGGGTGTTCGAAGGGGGGCTGCCCTGGGCCTGGGTCATCGGCGGCGGATTGCTGGCGCTGGCGACCATCGCACTGGACCGATGGCTGGCCGGTCGCCACAGCGCGTTCCGTATGCCCGTACTGGCAGTGGCGCTCGGCCTGTATCTGCCCATGGCCCTATCGGTAGCGATCGCGATCGGCGGGCTGGTGTCCTGGGCCGGCGGCGCCCGACCGGGCGAGCACGGCCGCGGCCTGCTCGCGGCGGCCGGGCTGATCACCGGCGAGGCGTTGATGGGCATTCTGCTGGCGCTGCCGGTGGCCGCGACGGGCAGCACGAACGTGCTCGCCCTGGGTTTCGACGGCCTGCCGCTGGCCTGGCCGGGCATGCTGCTTATGGCTGGGCTGGCCGCGTGGCTCTGGTGGTTGGCGCGTGGCGATCGGGCTCCGTCCGTTGGCCAGGCGTGATACACGTCGCGCGTGCCGAACAGGGTCCGGTCCGGCTAGGGCCACGCAGATGGCCGATACACCAAACAGCAGTGCGCGATCCATCGCTGTACAGTGGGTTGGGGTCCGATATATTAGACGTTGCGGCCGAACGGATCGGCCGCGCTTACAACCGATTATTCCAATAACTTAGGGGGTTGAGATGAAAAAGCTCGTACTGGGTGCGGTATTGCTGGGATCGAGTCTGAGCGCGAGCGCGGTGGCGCCGGGCGGGCCGGGCTGTGGCTGGGGCAATCTGCTGTTCGAAGGCAGTAGCGGCACCGGTGCCCATCTGCTGGCCACATTGGTCAACGGTACTTCGGGTAATGCGACGTTCGGCATGACCAGTGGTACCAACGGCTGCGATACCAGCGGTACCCTGACCTATAGCGGCAAGAGCCTGCTGGCGATGAATGGCGTGCTTGAAGAAGTCGCCCAGGATATGGCCGTCGGCCACGGTGAGGCACTCACCGCCCTGACTGTCTCGATGCAGATTGACCCGGCCGATCGAGCCCACTTCGACTCGGTCATGCATGAGAACTTCACCCATATCTTCCCGCGCGAGGACGTGAATGCGGCCGAAGTGATGGACAACATCCAGGCCGTGATGAAACGCGACGACCGTCTGGCTCGCTACGTGTCCTGATACCGGTGCCGACCGATCGCCCCGCCTGGTCTCCAGGCGGGGCTTTTTTTGATGCCGGCGCGCGTTTGGAGACGACGTCCAACCCGCCATGCGGTACGCCCCGGGTCGGTGTCGATCGTCGGGGCGCGGCGTTTGCAGTGCGGACCGCGTGCACGATGATCGCTGTGCTGCTGTCGGTCGCAGTCGGCCATGCACAGCCGCTCTCGGTCAGGCCGAGCGAGGCGCAGTTCGCCGGCATGGCGGCTTCGGCTCGCTGGCAGGCGCTGCTGCATATCAATCAGGGCGCAACGCTGCGTGGCATCGGCCACAGTTATGTCGACGACAATGACTTCTTCCTGGCCGCCGACGGCGCTACCGATCCAGTGGCCGAACTGCGTGCGAGCTGGCAGGCCTTGCGTATCCCCGGCAGCCCGGTCCGCTGTCGTTTCCCTGCGCGCTATCGCTTTCTCGCCGAGCAGCTCGGTTGGCAGGCGCACGATCCGCTGGCTCAGTGTCATGAATATCGGCAGTGGCGCGAGCAGATGCCCACCGGCCAGCTCGTGCTCGTATTCCCGGCGGCCTATCTGAACAGTCCGTCGTCCATGTTCGGGCATACGCTCCTGCGTCTGGATGCCACGCCCGATCCGGATTCGGTATGGCTGTCGCAGGCGATTAATTTCGGCGCGCGTACCGACGGACTGGACAATTCACTGTTCTATATCTGGCGCGGGTTGGCCGGGGGCTATCCAGGCCGGTTCTCGGTGGTGCCCTATGCCGAAAAGATTCGCGAGTACGCGTTTGTCGAAAATCGCGACATGTGGGAATACGCGCTCAACCTGGACACCGACGAACTCGACTGGGTCATTCGTCATCTCTGGGAACTGCGCGATATCAACTTCGATTATTATTTCTTCGACGAGAACTGTTCGTTCCGACTCCTGGAGCTGGTCAAGGTCGGACGACCGCAGGCACCGCTGATGGACGACCTGCGGTTTGCCGAACTGCCGGTCAATACCGTTCGCGCCCTCTATGCCGCAAATCTGGTGACCGAACGTCGCTACCGGCCGTCCAAGGCCGGTGAACTCGAGCATCTGGCCGACGGCCTGGACGCCCGCGAGCTGGCCATGGCGCGTCGGCTGCTGGCCGACCCGTCTCTGGCCGACTCGCCGGCGTTTAGTCGCTTCGCGCCGGCGCGACGTCATGTGATAGCCCAGGTCGCCTATCAGGCACTACGCTTGCGACATCGCCAGGGCCCCCGAGACTCGGCCAACGCTCGCGATGGCCTGGCGTTGCTGCGCATCGTCCAGCGCAACCCGGCGCCGCCGGAGCGGCCATTGGCCGAGCCGCCCGCGCCCGAGACGGGCCACGATACACAGATGGCCAGTGTGGGCCTCGGAGGCCAGGACGGGACGGGCTTTGCAGAGTTCGGCTACCGGCTGACCTACCATGATATTCTCGACCCGCTGGCCGGCTTTCTGCCCGGTGCCGGGATCGAAGGCCTGAACATCCGTCTGCGCCTGAGTGAAGACGACGGGCTGTCGCTGGAAAGCCTCGACCTGGTCAACATCCGGTCGCTGGCCGCGCGAGGTGCGTTCGTCAAGCCGACCTCATGGTTTGTTCATGCCGGGCTAGAGCAGGCACCGGTCGCCGGCGGCCGCGATCTGGCGACGTTCATTCAGGGCGGGCCGGGCGCGAGCTGGAACTGGGGCGGTTTCAGGCCCTATGCGTTTGCCGTGGCCCGCGCGGAGACCGTGACCGGGTTCGATCCGGATCTGGCCTTGGGCGGTGGCACCGAACTGGGCGCGGTCTATCTCGCGCCCAACCTGCAGTTGGGCGCGTCTGCGCGCCTGTTGTATTTCACCGACGATTTCTATCGCCTGCGAACGAGTGTGACCGCCGACATGCCCTTATCCACCGACAACGCGGTTCGGGCCGACTGTGCCCGCGACACCTGGCAGGGTCAGGCCGTGAACAGCTGCCGCGTGGCGCTGCGCCATTATTTCAATTGATGATCCGATTCGTTCTTGCGGCGCTGGCCGTCGTGCTGCTCGTCTGGGGTGTCTTGCCGGCCGGCGCGGCGACGTCGAACCCCGACCTGGCCCGGTTGCAGGCCGAAGCCGCCGAACAGGGTCTGGCAGACAGCCGGGAATGGCGCGCGCTGATTCACTATGAAGACGCTTGGCTGGGTCGGGGCCTCCAGAGCACCGTCGCCTCGGACGATTTCTTTCTAGCCGCCAATGGCCGGCACGATCCGGCGGCCGAACTCAACGCGACGCTGGCCGCGCTGATAAGCAATCGCCCGGTTGGAGAACGCCAGCGGCCGGCGGGCTGTGTGTTCGTTGCGCGCCGCAAGTTCCTGATCGAAGCGCTGGCGATCGATCCGGACACGCTGCCGACCTATTCATGCCCCAAGTACGACCAATGGCGACGGGCTTTGTCCCCGGAACGCATCAGCCTGGTCTTTCCGACCGCGTTTCCCAACAGTCCATCGTCGATGTTCGGCCATACGCTGTTGCGGATCGACTCTTCCCGGCGGCGGCGCGGCACGGAACTGCTGGCCTATGCGGTGAATTTCGCCGCGGCCGCGGGCGACGACGCCCATGGCCTGGCGTTCGCCTGGAAGGGGCTGACCGGCGGCTACCCGGGCATCTTCGGTCTGTTTCCCTACTACGAGAAGGTCAAGCAGTATGCCTGGATCGAGCATCGCGACGTGTGGTCGTACCCGCTCGATCTGAGCCCCGCCGAGATCGATCGGCTGATCGATCATCTATGGGAGATGGACGGCGTCCGTTTCGACTACTACTTCCTCACCAAGAACTGTTCGTACCAGCTGCTGAGTCTGCTGGAAGTCGCGCGGCCATCACTGCGTCTGACCGAACAGTACAGCTGGTACGCCATTCCGGCCGACACCATCCGTACGCTCGCCGACGTACCGGGGTTGATGGAGCCGCCCGCTTTCCGACCGTCGCTGGAAACCACGCTGCGCTGGCAGGCCGGGCAGCTGACGCCCGAACAGCGGGATCTGGCCACGGGCATCGCCGCCGACCGGGTGCCGCTGGATGCGCCTGCCGTGGTGAGTCTGCCGGCGGACGACCGGGCGGCGGTGCTCGAAGTCGCGCATGACTATCTCTACTATCAGCTCCAGAGCGAGCATGAGCGCCCCGAGGCAGACCAGGCTCATGCGAACGCGATCCTGCTTGCGCGCAGTCGTATCCCGCACCCGTCGCCGTTTGCGCCCGTGCCGGCCCCGGCCACGCCGCCGGATCGAGGGCACAAGACGACGCGCCTGGCGGCCTCGACGATCTACGAGCAGGGCGATCTGTCGCTGGGGCTGCGGATCCGGCCGGCCTATCACGATCTGCTCGATGCACCCGGAGGCTACACCGACGGCGCCCAGATCAATTTTCTCGATCTGGGTCTGCGTATCGATCCGGCGGATGGCCGGATCAGAGTCGACGATCTGCGCCTGCTGGATATCGTATCTCTGTCGCCCCGCAGTGCATTGTTCAAGCCCGTCTCGTTTCAGCTGGACACCGGTCTGCGCCGTCGCCCTTCGGCGGCTGTGTTCGGCGATGCGCCGAATAGCCTCGGCTATTATTTTCAGGGCGGACCGGGTCTGGCCTGGGGACGGGATGACCTGCTCGGCTATGTCTTCGGGCTCGGCTCACTGGACGCGGGCAGTGGCCTGCAGCCCGGTTATGCGCTGGGAGCGGGGGCCAGCGCTGGCGTGCTCGCCTACCCGCGCGGCGGCATCCAGCTGAAAATCGAAGCCGGTGCACTGGATTATCTGGCGGGTGACGACGGCCACTACGGCTGGATCAAGGCCGAGCAGCAGTTCGAGCTGACCCGTGGCCTGGCACTGCGCAGCGAGATCGGTTTCGAGGACACCGCGGTCGGCGACGGTCTGCGTGCCGTGATCGGCCTGAACGCGTATTTTTGATCGATGACCTCGTTTTCCATCATCGACGGCTGGCTGACGGGCATACGCCGCGTCGCCTCGCCCAACCACGATCTACGTCCGCACGACAGCCCGATCGATGCGCTGGTGATCCACGGCATCACGCTGCCGCCGGGGCGCTTCGGCCTCGGCCAGGTCGATGCGCTGTTCACGAACGCGCTCGACGTCCGGGCACACGCATTCTATGAAACGATCCGCAGCCTGCGCGTGAGTGCGCATGCCCTGATCGAACGGACCGGTGCGATCACCCAGTACGTGGCCTTCGACGATCGCGCCTGGCATGCCGGCGTATCGCGGCTGGGTACGCGTGAGGCGGTCAACGATTTCAGTATCGGCATCGAGCTCGAAGGCACCGATCACTGTCCCTACACGCCGGCTCAGTATCGGACGCTCGCCGGCGTGAGTGCCGCGCTGTTGCACAGCTACCGCGGCCTGGGCCGCGAACGCATCGTCGGGCACAGCGATATCGCGCCGGGCCGCAAGACCGATCCGGGGCCGGCGTTCGACTGGGCATGCTTTTGGCGTCTGCTGGAGCGGGCATGCAGCTGATCGTCATCGTCGTTGCGCTGTTCGCGGAACGCGCGTTCGGCCAGCTCAGCCGCTGGCGGGATACCGACGGCTTTGCCCGCTATGTCCGGCTGATCGAGCGCAGCCGCCTGGGCACGCGCTGGCTGTCCGGCCCGGCCGGTGTGCTGGTCGTCGTGCCGCCGGTGGCCGCGGTCGCGCTCGCCCAGTGGGCGATCGCGCACTATCTGTGGCTGTGGCTGGAAATGCTGTTTGGCGTGGTCGTGCTGATGCTGACCTTCGGCCCGCGGGATCTCTGGGAAGACGTGTACGCGCTGGCCCATGCGCGCAGTGAGGCGGATCAGGGCCGGGCGCAAGCGCGCGCCGTGGCGCTGTGCCGGCGTGCCAGCGGCCACCCCGCCGCCGATATTCGCGGCTCGACCATTGTCGGCGCGGTGCTGGTGCAGGGCCACGAACGCGTGCTGGCGGTGTTGCTCTGGTTTTTTGTGGCCGGGCCGGCGGGTGCGATGTTCTATCGCAGCGTCCGCGAGTTGCCGGCGCTGGCCGCGCGCGGTACCGGCAGCCGGCGGTTTCGTCGCGCGGCCGAGTATATTCACGGGCTGGCCGCCTGGCTGCCGGCCCGGCTGACGGTTCTGATCTATTCGCTGGTCGGCGATACCCGGCGGGCGCTGGCCGGGTGGCCGTCGGCCCGGGCCACCACGCATCTGAGCGCCTCGGCCAGCTGGCGGCTGCTCGGCGCCGTCGGACGCGGTGCCCTGGGCCTGCCCAGGGACGACGATTCGCCGCGGCTGAACACACATCTAAACGATACGCTGCTCGAAGCGCTGGGGCTGATCTCGCGTACGTTGCTGGTGCTGCTGGCCGGCCTGGCGCTGCTGACCATCGTCGGCGTGCTGCGGTAGCATGCGGCTCCTGATCCGTCCGGGACGACCGACTTGAGCCAACTGCAGCACTTTCTAGATACCGCCATCGAGGCCGCGCGCGCGGCCGAGGTGATCATCCGCCGCTACTATCTGGGCGAGTTCGACGTCGAGCACAAGGCCGATGCCAGTCCGGTCACCGTGGCCGACGTCGAATGTGAGCGCGCAATCAAGCAGGTGCTGTCATCGGCGTTCCCCGATCACGGGTTCTACGGCGAAGAGCTGGGCCGCGAAAGCGCCGACGCCGAGTTTGTGTGGCTGATCGATCCGATCGACGGTACCAAGAGCTTCGTACGCGGGTATCCGTTCTTCTCGACTCAGATCGCGTTGCTGCACAACACCGGGGCGACCCGGGAATTGATCGTTGGCGTATCCAACGCGCCCATGTTCGACGGTGGCCAGATGGCTTGCGCGGCCAAAGGTCTGGGGGCCAGGCTCAACGGCGAACCGATCGCCACGGCGACCACCGAGCGGCTGGACAAGGCCAGCCTGTCACTGGGCAACATTGCATCGCTGGGCGCCTCGCCCGCCTGGCCGTCGATCGGCGAGCTGGTCGGGCGCGTTCACCGGATCCGCGGTTACGGCGACTTCTATCATTATCATCTGCTGGCGTCGGGGCGGATCGATGCGATCGTCGAATCGGATCTGAACATTCTCGATATCGCTGCACTCACCGTGATCCTGCGCGAAGCCGGCGGCGACATCACCGAGCTCGGCGGGGCCGCGATCGATCTCGATACACGCACTGTGCTCGCGACCAACGGCCGCCTACGTGGGCTGATCGAGCCGTTCGTTGCCAACTGGGACGAGACGCGAGACGCCCCGCGCGGCTAGCCAGCGACGTCGCCCGGCATGGGTGGCGGTTGCTCGCCGCGCAGGCTGATCACAGGCCATCCCGCCTGTGCGGCGGCCTGGGTCAGCCGCGGGTCCGGGTCGACCGCCACCGCCGAATCCGCCCAGCGCAGCAAGGGCAGGTCGTTGTGCGAATCCGAATAGAAGGTGATCTGGTCGAACACGCATGCCTGCTCGGCGACCCATGCTCGGGCCCGCTCGATCTTGCCTGCCTGGAACGACGGCGTGCCCGATATCTCGCCTGTGTAGACACCGTCCACGATCTCGGGATCGGTCGCAATCAGCGTGTCGATGCCCAGTAGGGCAGCGATCGGCTCGGTAATGAACCGATTGGTCGCGGTGATGATGGCCAGTGCGTCGCCACGCGCCCGATGAGCGGCCAGCAGCGCCGGCGTATGGCGCGCGACGATCGGTCGGATCCGCTCGGCGACAAAACGCTCGCGCAGCGCCAGCATGCGCTCGATGGGCTGGGTCAACAGCGGCGCCAACGCGAATCGCTGGTAGGCATGGATATCCAGATTGCCGGCCCGGTACTGCGCGTGGAAGCGCTCGTTCTCGCGGGCATATGCGGTGGCGTCGACGATTTGCTCATCGACCAGGAAACGCCCCCAAAGGTAATCGCTGTCATCCGCCAGTAGGGTGTGGTCGAGATCGAAGAAAGTTAAATGCAAGATGAATAGGCCTTTTTTCGTTTTTGACGGATTTGTGAAAGAATCGAATCAGTACTTATACCGAGGGCGTACTCGTGATAGATGCGCAGGGTTTTCGAGCCAACGTCGGCATCATCTTAAGCAATCGTCGAGGGCAGGTGTTCTGGGCCAAGCGGATCGGCCAGCAGTCGTGGCAGTTCCCCCAGGGCGGCATTCATGAGGGCGAGGACGCGCAGCAGGCACTGTTCCGCGAACTCGAAGAGGAGGTCGGTCTGCGCGCCGAGCACGTGCGCATGATCGGCTGTACGCGGCGCTGGCTGCGCTACCGGCTGCCCAAGCGTTACGTGCGACGCAACCGCCAGCCGTTGTGTATTGGTCAGAAGCAGAAATGGTTCATGCTCGAGCTGGTCGCGCCCGAGACCTGTGTTCGCTTCGATGCCACTGAAAAACCCGAGTTCGATGGCTATCGCTGGGTCGACTACTGGCAGCCTGTCAACGAAGTGGTGTTCTTCAAACGCCAGGTTTACCGCCTTGCGCTGGACGAACTGTCCTGCTGCCTGGAGGGGCGCGCACAGTAGTCGCGCCTAGTCCATGATCGCCTTCGGAGCGGTCTTGACGGCCGCTCCGAAGGCGTGTGTGCATCTCCGACAATGACAGTCTATGATGATAATGTCAGTGTTCAATGGCGTGTTACGCGCTATTGACACTCATTCTCATTCGCGTTTTACTGCGCGTCGGAGGTAAGAGCATGTACGTCTGTGTTTGTAACGCGGTGACCGACTGTCAGATACGCGATGCGTATTGCGAGGGCGCCTGCAGCATGCGCGAATTGCGCAAGCGGCTGGGTGTCGCCGGTTGTTGCGGGCGCTGCGCCCAGTGCGCGCGCGACCTGCTGGTCGAATGTCGCCAGCAGTCCGAACGGGCCGCCGCGCCGATGCGCGTGATCGAAGCCGCCGAGCTCCCCGTCGCCAGCTGAGCCGCCACGTATGCGGGTGCGTTCCTTTGTTTGTATGCCCCGGGCCGGTCGGCTAAGCTCTATGGCTGATCATTGCCGCCAGTACAGGATATCTCATGAAAGGCGACGCCAAAGTTATCGAATACCTCCAGAAGTCGCTCAAGCTCGAGCTGACTGCGATCAACCAGTACTTCCTGCATGCGCGCATGTACGAAGACATGGGTTTCTACGAGATCGGCAAGAAGGAATACCAGGAGTCGATCGAGGAGATGCAGCACGCGGACCGCTTCATCAAGCGGATCCTGTTCCTGAACGGGCTGCCTAATCTTCAGGACCTCGGCAAGCTGCGCATCGGCGAGAATCCCAAGGAGATGCTGGAGTGTGATCTGGCGGCTGAATACGAAGGTCACGCTTATTACAAGGAAGCGATCGGCTACTGTGAGCAGGCCGGCGATTACGTCACGCGCGAACTGTTCGCCGAGATTCTTGCCGACGAAGAAGAGCATATCGATTTCATCGAAACCCAGCTCGATATGATCAAGCACATGGGTGAACAGAACTACAACCAGTCGCAGATCGGCGTGGACATCAACCAGACGCCGGATACCGGCGAATAGCCGAGTTCAGCGACGCATCGCCCCGTATAGTATTAAGGCCCCGCCGGAGGGATTCCGGCGGGGCCTTTTTCATGGGCGGATCGGTTGCGTCAGAATGGTTTGACGATGGCCAGTATGACGATCAACACCAGAAAGACCGTGGGGACTTCGTTCATCAGCCGGAAATAGCCGGCGCTGCCCTTGTTCCGCTGCTCGCGGAATTTCTTGACCTGGACCTGGCACCAACCGTGGTAGCCGATCAGTCCGAGGACCAGCAGCAGCTTGACGTGCATCCAGCCATTGTTGGCCATCCAGGCGCTGCCGTAGCCGACCAGCAGCCAGACGCCGAAACCGATCGTCGCCGCGGCGCCGATCGACATCAGGATGCCCAGCCGGCGCTCCATTACGCAAAAGCGTGTATGGCCCGCTTCGTCGTGGGTATCGGCGTGGTAGACGAACAGTCGCGGCAGATAGAACAGCCCGGCGAACCAGGTCACCATGGCGATGACATGAAAGGCTTTGACCCAAAGCAGCATCTTCAACTCCAGCGTAATGCGATGCGTCGGCTCGACGCACGAAACCAGCGCGTATTGTACCGGCGCGGCTTCGGCCCGGCCCGCGTCAAGGGCGATAGCTGCCGTCGACCGCTTCGCGCGTCAGCACACCGTAGGTGATGGTTCGTCCGCCGGCGCTGCTGCGTTCGACGATCAGGGCATCGGCCTCGTTGCGGCTGATCTGATCGAACGCTTCCTGCAGACTCGCGCGCACGTGAATCGGATAGGCGTCGGCGCGCCGGCCCGGAATCTCCATCAGGTCGATCTCGCTCACATCGGCGTTGTCCTCCTGATTGAGAAAACGCGCGACATCCCCCGGCCGCATCAGGCTGGCACGGTTCTCGCCCGCGCGGATGAGCAGCCAGTCGATATTGTTCTCAAGAATCTCGGCGATCGTGGCCCGATCGATCCGGCGCTCGACGATGCGAAAGCGACGGTTCATCGACGACAGCACGCTCGCGCGGCGCAGGTATTGCGAGATCGGGTCGTTACGGTAGTCGAGGCCGCGCCGGCGCAGCAGCAGCCGGAACAGGGAATCAGCGACCGCGATACGGCGCGAGACCACGAGCGCGGCAATGACGACCAGCATGCCGGGCAGTACGAGCCCGGTCTGGCCGGATAGCTCCAGTATCACCACCAGGGCAGACAGCGGCGCCTGCAGAACGGCGCCCATCATGGCGCCGATACCCAGCAGTGCATACAGCCCGGTGTCGGTCGCATGGCCCGGCAGCATCAATGCCCCGAGCGAGCCCAGCGCGCTGCCGAGCGTCGAGCCGATGACGAAGGTGGGCAGGATCACGCCGCCGGGAATGGCCGCGGCCGTCGCAAAACTGGTCGCCAGCAGTTTGGCCAGCCCGATGCCCAGCGCCATCCAGATGGCGAACTGGCCGGCCAATGATGCGTTCACGGTATCGAAGCCCAGGCCCATCACCTGTGGGAACACGATCGCGAGTATCGCGGTGACCATCCCCGCGAGCGCGATACGCAGGCTGACGCGTATCGGCGCGAGCAACGGCACGAGCGCACCACACAGGCGTGTGAAACCGGCGCCGGCCACGCCCAGCACGGCGCCCACGAACGCAAGATAGGGCAGTTCGACGGTCGAAAAGCCGGAGTACTCGGTCAGCAGACGTGGATGCACGTCGGTGAGCGTGAAGGTCACCAGCGAGCCGGTCACGGCCGCCAGGATGATCGGCGCGAAGCCGGCGATGGTGTATTCCATCATCACCACTTCCATGGCGAAGATGACCGCGGCCAGCGGCGTGTTGAACGACGCGGCGATGCCGGCCGCCGCCCCGCAGCCGACCAGCGTGCGTACGCTGTTGGTCGGCAGGTCCAGCTGTCGGCCGAGCCAGCTGCCGGTGGCAGCACCGGTATGCGCGGCCACGCCCTCGCGGCCCACCGACTGGCCGGTCGCCAGCGCCAGCGCCGACATCGTGAACTCCGCGATGGCCGCTTTGACCGGCAGCACGCCCTGGTAGTACACCAGCCGCTCGATGATATGCACGATGCCGTACTCGGCCGACTTGAGAACCCATTCGACGATCAGCCCGAGCAGCAGGGCACCGAGGATGGGCACGGCCAGGCGAAAGGTCAGGCTGGTCTCGACGAAGCTGCCGCCGTGCGCGCCGAACAATTCGAACAACGGATCCTGCAGCGTATGGATCGCGGTATGCAGTGCCAGGATCACCAGACCGCACAGTCCGCCGGTGGCCGCGCCGAGCAGGCAGAGCAGACTCAGGCCGGGCGTGTTCTCGACGTCGGCCATCTGCTGGCGCAGACCATCCAGACGGCTCTGCCAGGCTTCGCGCAGCGTACGGCCGCGTGCGGGTCTAACAGCCATGGCGAAGACGTGCGAGCAAGAGCGCCGATCCGAAGCGAAATGAGAACTGCCGCGTGCGCTGGCACGCATCGTGGCGTCGCGCGCGTTATTATGCGCGGTTTCCACAGGCTTTGACAGTTGCCCATCATGAGCGAAAGACAACGCATCGGTATCGTAGGCGGCACGGGATACGGCGGTACGGAGCTGCTACGACTGCTCAGCGCACACCCGGACGCCGAGATCGTGGCCGTGACGTCGCGCGGAGACGCCGGCATGCCGGTCGCCGAGGCCTGTCCGCAGTTGCGCGGCATCGTCGATCTGGACTTCGTCGCGCCGAGTGCCGAATCGCTGGCCGATTGCGACGTGGTGTTCTTTGCCACGCCCCATGCCGCGGCCATGCACGACGTGCCGGCTCTGCTCGATGCGGGCAAGCGGGTGATCGATCTGTCGGCCGACTTCCGGATCCGTGACGCCGACCTGTGGGCCCGCTGGTACGGGGTCGATCATGCGTGCCCGGCGCTTATCGAACGCGCGGTCTACGGTTTGCCGGAACTCAATCGCGGCGCGATCGCAGCGGCGGATCTGGTGGCCTGCCCGGGCTGCTATCCGACCGCCATCATTCTCGGCTTCAAGCCGCTCATCGATGCCGGTGTGGTCAATATCGACCACCTGATCGCAGATGCGAAGACCGGTGTCTCGGGCGCGGGCAAGAGCCTCAAGCCCGGTTTCCTGTTCGCGGAGATGCACGACTCGTTCAAGGCCTATGGCGTGGCCGGTCATCGACACCTGCCCGAGATTCGCCAGATACTCGGCGACTTGGCGCGCACTGACGTGGGGCTGACATTCGTGCCGCATCTGGTACCCATGATCCGCGGCATTCACGCGACCCTGTACGCACAGATGGCCAGTCAGACCGATCTTCAGGTGCTCTACGAGCAGGCCTATGCCGCCGAGCCGTTCGTCGATGTGCTGACTCCGGGCGCAACTCCCGAGACACGTCACGTACGCGGCGCCAACATGTGTCGGATTGCTGTCCATCGCCCCGGAGACGGTGGAACGGCGGTGGTGCTGTCGGTGATCGACAATCTGGTCAAGGGCGCGGCCGGCCAGGCGGTCCAGTGTTTCAACCTGATGATCGGCGCGCCCGAAACCCGCGCACTGGAAGCGCCGGCGGCGTTGCCTTAGGTCACGCCGCGCGATTTTTGGGGCAATCGGTGGACTTGAATACGCGCAGGTTGCACCGATGTCCTATGATAGTTGAACCGGGTCGATGACCGGGCCACTGGAATCTGGACGCTTATGAGTACCGCAACACAATCCGCATACGACGATCAGGCTGCGCTGGTGTTCACCGACGCCGCTGCGATCAAGGTCAAGGAGCTGCTTGAAGATGAGGACAACGACGCGCTCAAGCTGCGCGTGTTCGTCTCGGGCGGGGGCTGTTCGGGTTTCCAGTATGGCTTCACCTTCGACGAGAATATCGAGGACGGCGATACCCTGATCGAAAAGCAGGGCGTGACTCTGCTGGTCGATCCGATGAGCGTGCTCTACCTGACCGGCGCCGAAATCGACTTCTCCGACGGCGTGGAAGGCGCGCAATTCGTCATTCGCAATCCCAACGCGACGACGACCTGTGGCTGCGGAAACTCCTTCGCCGTGTAAGCGCGCGCTTCCGCCCTCGTAAGGGGCAATTCGCTGCCGGCGAATGGGGTGGGCAACCAGGCATCAGGTTTGCCGTATAAACGGTGTGCAGCGCGCCGGAGTTCGTCAGCTGCAACCCCAACGCCACGACCACCCTCAGTGGCGGTGGCAACGCCCATGGCGGCAGTTCATGCGGCGCTGAATCGTCGGCTGTCGGCGGTTATAAGAACAACGTTATCGCGGTCAAGCCACGTGCTGATGGTGCAGGGCATGACGCCATGCCGGCTGCTTGTCCGCGGGTAGTACTGACGCGGGCCATCGCGGCGCCCGCCACTGCGCGTTTCGTGGTGTGCTAAGAGGCCGAAGTTGTCAGTGGCACAGCGGCAACGCCGGTACCCGTTTCATGTCGACGCGCCTGTGGGCACGCTCGGCCGCGGCTACCGGATCAGCCCGCTCGGGGTCGACGTCGGCGCGGCACAGGCGCTGCGGTAGAGCGCTCCCAACGGCACCGGGCGGTCAGCACCGGTCACGCTCGGCACGTTGCCACTGCGGCCCTGTAACGTGCGCATGGCCAGCCACGCGAATGCCACGGCTTCAACCCAGTCCGAGTCGAGTCCGTATTCGTCGGTCCGTCCGATAGGCCGCGGTGCGAGGTGGTGTGCGAGCCGCCGACATAGTTCGGCGTTACGGGCGCCGCCGCCGCAGAGCAACAGCTGCTCCTTTCCCGGCCCGTAGCGGTCGATGGCTTGCGCGATGCTCGCCGCAGAAAATTCGCACAAGGTGGCCTGCACGTCTGCGGGACGTGGTGGGCGGGCAAGGCTGTCAATCTGTGCCCGCAACCAGTCGAGATTGAAATACTCCCGGCCGGTGCTCTTGGGTGCGGCGCGATCCAGGTACGGATCGGCCATCATCTGGCCCAGAAGGCCGTCGTGGACATGTCCGCTGGCCGCCCATTCACCATCGGCGTCCAGGTCCCGCTTGAGATGGCTGGAAATCCAGGCATCCATCAGGGCGTTGCCCGGGCCGGTGTCCAGGCCCAGCACCCGATCGGTCCGGTCAATGGCGTTAGCTGGCAGCACCGTGATATTGGCGATGCCGCCGATGTTGATGACGATGCGTGCCTGGTCGCTGGCGGCGAACAGGCTGTGGTGAAAGGCGGGTACCAGGGGCGCGCCCTGGCCGCCGGCTGCCATGTCGCTGTTGCGAAAATCGGCGACGACGTTGCAACCGGTCCTGGCCGCGACCAGGCTGGGCGAGCCGAGCTGCAAACTGAACGGGTACGGCGCGTTCGGCTCGTGGCGCACCGTCTGTCCATGGCTGCCGATCGCCGCCACATCGGTCGGGCGCAGATTGGCCTTGGACATGACCTCGCGCGCCGCCTGTGCAAACCACTCTCCGACTCGCTGGTCTAGTTCGCCGAACTTGCTCAGGGAAACGCCGGCTACCTGCTGGGACAGATGCAGCAGGTCTGCGCGCAGCTTGGTTTCAGGCGGCTGGGCATGGGTCGCCAGGATGTCGGGTCGGCCGGCGTGGTCGAAATGCACAGCCACGGCATCCGCCGCATCGACGCTTGTGCCCGACATCAGCCCGATGTAGCAGCGCTGGCTCATGAGACAGGCCTCGGCGGAGAGAAAAATATCAGGCCTGCGCTCGCAGGACGTACCGCCCGGCCTTGCGTGCGGTGCCCGATGGCATCAGGCACGCACGGATTCAGTTCGATGCCGCCTCCGCGGTGGAGTCGGTCTCGGCGCGTGCGATCTCGGTATGCGACAGGGTATCGAGTTGGGCGACCAGTGGCGCGGTCTGCTGCCGGAAATCCGGGAGATATTTCTTCGGCAGAGGCATCGCCTTGGGCAGGGCAATCGTCTCCGGATCCTTGGGCGCGCCGTCGACGCGGAATTCGTAGTGCAGATGCGGGCCGGTCGCCAGACCGGTCATGCCCACATAGCCGATAATGTCGCCCTGATGGACCCGGCTGCCTACACCCACGCCCCGTGCGAAGCCGGACAGGTGTCCGTAGCGGGTCGATAGGTGCGTATCGTGCTTGATGATTACCATGTTTCCGTACCCGCCGCGACGTCCACGAAACACGATGCGGCCGTTGCCCGTGGCCTTGACCGGCGTGCCCGTCGGCGCGGCGTAGTCGGTGCCCTCATGCCGGCGGATGCGGTTGAGGATGGGGTGCTTGCGAGACAGGTTGAAGCCCGAGCTGATACGGGTGTAGTCGACCGGGGTGCGGATGAAGGCTTTCTTCATCGCATGACCGTCGGGCGAATAATACGCGGTTTCGGTATCCGAGCCGCCGGTATAGCGTACCGCACGCACGTCACGCCCGCGGTTGCTGAAGGCTGCGGCGAGGATGTCGCCGTCGCCGACTTTCTCGCCTTCGCGGAATAGTTCGTCGTAGACGACGATGAAGCGATCGCCCGGGCGGATGTCGAGCGCGAAGTCGATGTCCCAGCCGAATATCGTGGCCAGCTTCATGATCTGGCTGTCGCTCAGGCCGGCCTCGAGTGCATCGACATAGAAGCTCGTATCGATCACGCCGCTGGCATAGGCCTTGCGGTGTTCGACGTCGGTGAGCACTACGTCGGCCGCGAAACCATCTCCATCCGGGCGCACTTCCAGCGTGTGCATGGCATCGATCGGGTATTGCAGCGCCTTTATATTGCCAGCGTGGTCAGCCTGTACGCGCAATACGTCGCCGGCCCGCAGACCGCGCGTAAACCGTCGCCCATGTTCTTCGATATGTGCGATCTTGAGCGAGTCGCTGTACGACAGGCCATGCCGACTGAAAGCGATGGACAGCGTGTCGCCGCTCTCGATCGGTACCTCCTGCCAGGCCCGCGCCTCGCTGCCCTGGGCCAGCGGCCGGCTGTCGTCGTCCAGCAACTCGATCGACCCCGGGATATGTTCGGACGCCACACGCGTGTTCTGTACGGTCTCGGCGTCATCAATGACCCGGTTAGGGTCAAGTGGGGCGACAGGGACCGCGGAGGCCCCGGATTGCTGCTCGTTCAGAGCAATATCGGCCTCGGAGAGTTCGGCGACGGAGGTCGGCTTATCCTCGGTGCTGGATACCGCGTCGACCACCGGCTGTTGGGCTGTGCCTTGGTCGTCCGTACGCCTGACCACGACCGGCGGGGCGGTCGTCGAGCGCGGTATACCGGTGCCGGGCGATTCTGCGACCGCGTGATTATCGACGTGGGTGCCGGATGGTGACTCAGAGGGTTGCGTGCCCGTAAGTACCGTGGTGGTGTCGATTGCTTCCGGCGCCGTGGTCAGCCAGGCGGCGCCGCCCAGAAGCGGAATGGCAAGGAGTAGTGCGAGCCGACGCAGCCGGGAGCCGGAGCGCGGCCGCTCGTGCAGCCACAGATAATCACTGTCGATCTTGCCCATAGATAACGTGCTGTGCGGTGCCGAAGCGGATGTCGTGATCTATGGTCGGCCCCTGTTCCGACCATAAATATCAGGATAAAAAAGCATAAACGCGGATGCTTGGCAAGTCGCGAGACGCTAGACTATTGGCGCAATCAGCGGACCGTACAACGATTTTGGAGCGGGCAATCGATGCAGGATATATGGGCAGAGGTCGAACGCGGCTGTCACGAGATCATTCCGTCGGACCCGTTCCGCGAGCGGCTCGAGCTTGCCGGGCGGTCCGGCGAGCGCCTGGTCATCAAGGCCGGTTTCGATCCGACCGCGCCCGATTTGCACCTGGGGCACACCGTTCTGCTCAACAAGATGCGTCTGTTCCAGGATCTGGGGCACGACGTGGTGTTCCTGATCGGTGATTTCACCGGGCGCATCGGTGATCCGACCGGAAAGAACGTCACCCGCCAACCGCTCGACGAGGCGCAGGTCGCGGCCAATGCGGCGACGTATGAGGCACAGATCTACAAGGTATTGGATCCCGCGCGCACGCGCGTGGTCTTGAATTCCTCCTGGCTCAATCAATTGTCCAGTGCCGACATGATCAAGCTAGCAGCCACGCACACGGTTGCGCGCATGCTTGAGCGAGACGACTTCCACAAGCGTTATCACGCCAATCAGCCGATTGCGATCCACGAGTTCCTGTATCCGTTGATTCAAGGCTACGACTCCGTCGCGTTGAACGCCGACCTCGAGCTCGGCGGTACCGACCAGAAGTTCAACCTGCTGATGGGGCGCCATCTGCAACAGGTCTATGGGCAGGCGCCGCAGGCGGTCCTCACCATGCCGCTGCTGGAGGGCCTCGACGGCGTGCAGAAAATGTCCAAATCGCTGGACAACTACATCGGCATCGACGAGCCGCCCAACGAACAGTACGGCAAGCTCATGTCCATTTCCGACGAGTTGATGTGGCGCTACTTCGAGTTGTTGTCGTTCAAGCCGGTGGCCCAGATCGAAGCCTACCGGGCCGAGGTGGCGGAGGGCGCCAACCCACGCGACCTCAAATACCGTCTGGCCGACGAAATCGTCGCTCGCTTTCACGGGGCGGGGGCTGCGCAGGCGGCACACCAGGCGTTCGTGGCCCGTTTTAGCCAGGGCGCGGTTCCGGAGGACGTCGCGTTGCAGGAGCTCGCGGTAAGCGACAACGGACTCCAGACCGCTGCCTTGCTCAGTGCGGTCGGGCTGACCCAGAGCAATGGTGAAGGGATGCGGCTGATCAAGCAGGGTGCCGTCCGGGTGGATGGCCAACGAATCGAGGATCCGGCAGCGGTGTTCAATGCCGGCGGAGAGCATCTGATCCAGGTCGGAAAGCGTCGAATCGCGCGCGTACGGCTGACCGAAGGCTCCTGAGTCCAGCCGAAAAGCCCGTCATGACAGGCTTCGCGAATTTATTTCAAAATAATTGCAGAAATTCGTTGACAGGCTGGCGCGGAAGTCTAGAATACGCCCTCTCGCAACGGTGCGGGTCGCAAAAAACCCCCGGGTTGGACGCGGCAAGCACTCGCCTCGCGGCGTAGGGCATCAGGCGTTAATCGGCTGATTGATCTTGTTGGAGTGGCAGTGCCAAGTAACGGTTTGTTAACGTTATTTGGCAGGTTTCGATCACAGGCGGAGCAATCCGCTATGGAAGTCGGAACCGGGTCAAAATGATCCCTGGCAACTTTTTTAAAATGATTTAAAAAAGTTGTTGACACTCTCGCAAATCGGCGTATAGTACGCCGCTCTCGCAACGAGATGAACGGAAAGCGGCATACGCTGGAAGTCAAGTTGCAGATCTTTAACAACTTGTAAGTGACTTGTGTGGGTGCTCCCTTGGGATGGCGAAAGCCAAGCCCTAATAGAGCATCCAAAAGCAAACGCTTAGGATGACTCATTATATGACTTCGGTCATATACCAGTTGAGAAGTAATTAAACTGGAGAGTTTGATCCTGGCTC